>NZ_JBIVUT010000018.1:0-213395 GCF_044757365.1 Streptomyces sp. NPDC091289 | reverse complement strand
GCGTCGTTGGATCTGCCGGGTCTGGTGGCGCGTCCGGTGGACGGGGAGGCGGGTGCGGCCAAGTTCGACCTCGGCTTCAACTTCGTCGAACGCACCGACCTCGACGGTTCCCCGGCCGGCATCGACATCACGCTGGACTACAGCGCCGATCTGTTCGACGAGGACACGGCCCGGCGGATCGGCGAGCGGCTCGTGCGCTTCCTCGGCGCGGGCGTCGCCGACCCCCAGGCGCCGCTCAGCGGGATCGACCTGCTCGACCCCGCCGAACGCGACCGGTTGCTGACCGGGTGGAACGACACGGCGCGGGTGCTGGAACTGCCCTCGTCGCCGGGGGAGGGTCCTGCCGGGGAGACGATTCCGGCGTTGTTCGCCGCGCAGGCGGCCCGGACGCCGCAGGCGCTCGCGCTGGTCGCGGAGGACGGCCGGTTCACCTACGCCGAGGTGGAGGCCCGGTCCGCCCGGCTCGCCGCCCGCCTCGTGGACCACGGGGTACGCCCCGGAGACGTCGTCGCCGTCGCCGTGCCCCGCTCCGCCGCCCTCACGGTCACGCTGCTGGCCGTGGTCCGGGCCGGTGCGGCCTACCTGCCGATCGAACTGGACTACCCGGCCGAACGGATCGCCGCCATGCTGGAGGACGCCGCTCCGGCAGCCCTGATCACCACGAGCGAGGCCCGCGGCGGCCTCCCCGCGGGCGGGGAGGACCTCGCCGCGCGGCTGATCGTGCTCGACGGTCCCGGCGCCGACGCGGAGCCGGTGACCCGGCCGGACGCGCCGCCCGGACCGCTGCCGGACTCCCCGGCCTATCTGATCTACACCTCCGGTTCGACCGGCCGCCCCAAGGGCGTTCTCGTGCCGCACCGGGGCATCGTCAACCGGCTGCTGTGGATGCAGCACGCCTACCCGCTCGGCCCGGACGACCGCGTGCTCCAGAAGACGCCTTCCGGCTTCGACGTATCGGTCTGGGAGTTCTTCTGGCCGCTGCTGGCCGGAGCGGTGCAGGTGGCGGCCCGGCCCGGCGGACACCGGGACGCGGGCTACCTCGCCCGGCTGATCCAGGACGAGAAGGTCACCACGGCGCACTTCGTCCCGTCCATGCTGGAGGTGTTCCTCGCCGATCCCGAGGCCGCCCACTGCACCGGACTGCGTCGCGTCCTGTGCAGCGGCGAAGCGCTGCCGTCCGGCCTGCGCGACCGCTTCCGGGCGGCGTTGCCGGCCGAGCTGCACAACCTCTACGGGCCGACCGAGGCGTCGGTGGACGTCACCGCCTGGGACTGCTCCGCCGAGTCCGACGCGGCGGTGGTCCCGATCGGCAGGCCGATCTGGAACACCCGGACCTATGTCCTGGACACCGCGCTCGCCCCCGCACCGGTCGGCAGCAGCGGTGAACTGTATCTGGGCGGTGTCCAGTTGGCGTACGGGTACCGGGGCAGGGCAGGTCTGACCGCCGAGCGGTTCGTGGCCGACCCGTACGGGCCGCCCGGGTCCCGGCTCTACCGGACCGGCGACCTGGCCCGGGTCACCCGCGACGGCGTGATCGAGTTCCTCGGCCGCACCGACGACCAGGTGAAGATCCGCGGCCAGCGGGTCGAACCGGGCGAGATCGAGCACGCCCTCGCCCAGCACGCCCTGGTGGGCAGCGCGATCGTGACGGTGTACGCGGCATCCACGGGCGACGCTCGCCTCGCCGCCTACGTCACGCCCGCGCGGCCGGAGGACCTTCCGGACCCGGCCGTCCTGCGCGACCACCTGGCCGGAACACTGCCCGCGCACATGGTGCCCGCCTCCTACACGGTGATCGACGCCGTGCCCGTCACACCCAACGGAAAGGTCGACAAGAAGGCGCTGCCCGCGCCACGGCAACTGGAGCGGCAGCCGGTCCGTGCTCCGCGCGACGGGGCCGAGGCGGAGCTCTGCGCGATCTTCGCGGAACTCCTCGGGCACGACACGGTCGGCGTCGACGACAACTTCTTCGAACTCGGCGGCCACTCGCTGCTCGCCACGAGACTCATCAGCCTGGTACGGGACCGGCTGGGCGCCGAGATGTCGGTGGTGGCGATCTTCGAGGCGCCGACCGCCGCCGCCCTGGCCGTCCGTCTCGCCGCCGCCGATACGACGGGCCCGCTCAGTAGGCTGCTGCCCCTGAACGCCGGGGGCCCCGGCACGCCGCTGTTCTGCGTGCACCCGCTCGGCGGACTCAGCTGGCCCTACGCCGGACTCGCCGAGCATCTGCCCCCGGGGGTCGGACTGTACGGCCTTCAGGCGGCCGGTCTCGGCGACGACGAGCCGCTGCCGGACACCGTCGAGGAGATGGCGGCCGACTACGTCGAACACATCCGCACCGTGCAGCCCGATGGCCCCTACCGGCTCCTCGGCTGGTCGCTCGGCGGCCGGGTCGCCCACGCCATGGCCGGACGGCTGGAGGCCGCGGGGCAGGAGGTCGAACTGCTCGCCCTGCTGGACGCCTACCCGCGCGCCGCGGCGGACCCGGTCGCGCCCTTCTCCGAGCGGGACTTCCTCGAAGGGATCCTCGTCGCCATCGGCGTGGAGGCATCCGAACTCGGCGGACCCGTGGAGCTCGACCGGGTGGCCGCCGCGATGCGGACATCCGGCAAGGAACTCGCCGGCCTGTCGGTCGCGCAACTGCGGCGCCTTCAGCGCGTGATGGCCAACAGCGTGCGGGTCGAGGCGGGTTCGGCCACCGGCCGTTGCGAGGCCGGAGCCGTGATCTTCACCGCGACCGTCGACCAGGCGGGCGAGCCGGATGCCTGGCTGCCCCACCTGGACGGCGAGCTGGAGGTCCACCACGTGGCCGTGGCGCACAACGACCTGATGGGTCCGCGGCCGTTGGCCGAGATCGGGGCGGTGCTGGCCAAGAAGCTGGCCGGGACCTCCGGCGGAGAAGGCGTCTGACGCCCGTCTCCCGCCACCGAACGCTCAACAGCAGACAGAAGGATGGAACATGCCGAAAACGACGCTTCTCTGTATCCCGTTCGCCGGCGCGGGCGCCTCGGTCTTCCGCCCCTGGGTCCCGCTCTCCCAGGACCGGTTCGAGGTCGCGGCCGTCCAGCTCCCCGGACGCGAACAGCGGTTCGCCGAGGAGCCCTACCGGGACGTGGACGTGGCGGTCGAGGGACTGCTGCCCGAGGTGCTGGAGCGGGTCTCCGGCGTGGGCCCGGTGGTGCTCTTCGGACACAGCCTCGGCGCGGTGCTCGCCTACGAGCTGGCACACCGGCTGGCCGCCACCGACGGCGTCGAGCTCGTCCGGCTCGTCGTGAGCGGTTCGCCGGGCCCCTGGACCCGCCGCGAGAACGGCGCCGCCGGTCTCGACGACGACGGGTTCCTGGAGCGCGTCAAGGAGTTCGCCGGCTATCGGCACGACGCCCTGGAGGACCCGGAGATGCGCGAGCTGCTCCTGCCCTCGCTGCGCGCCGACGTCGAGATGCACGAGAGCTACCTCGCGGCCTCCCCCGAGCCGGTGCCCGTACCGATCACCTCGGTGCGCGGAGCCGCCGACGCTCTCGTCACCCCCGACCAGGCCATGGAGTGGTCCAAGGCCACCAGCGGGGAGTTCGATCTCGTCCAGGTCGAGGGAGGCCACATGTATCTGGTCGACAACGCCGAGGCCCTGATCCGGGTCCTCGCGGACGTCTGCCCCGGCTGAGCGACCAGGACGAGTCGGCCGGCCGCCCCCAACCCGAGGAGACTTGGTGCGTCTGCAAGGAAAGACCGTCATCGTGACGGGAGCCGCACGCGGCGTCGGCCGGGCCTGTGCGCTCGCCTTCAGCCGGGAGGGCGCCGATCTGGTGCTGCTCGACGTCTGCGGCGACATCGAGGGGGTTCCCTACCCGCTGGGGACCCCGAGCCAGCTCGCGCACACCGCCGAGCGGTGCCGCCAGGAGGGGGCCGCCGTGCTCGTCGCGGAGGCCGACCTCCGCGACCGCGCCGCGCTGCGGACCGTCGTGGACCGGACCGTGGAGCGCTTCGGCCGCGTCGACGTGCTCGTCAACAACGCCGGAATCGCCGGGCCTTCGGGGAAGTCCGCCCATGACTTCACCGAGGACGAGTGGCAGGTGATGATCGACGTCAACCTGTCCGGCGCCTGGCGGCTCACCTCACTCGTCGGCCCCCTGATGACCGCCCAGCGCTCCGGCAGCGTGATCAACGTCGCCTCCACCGCGGGACTGGTCGGCTACCGGGGCTTCGCCGGCTACGCGGCGTCCAAGCACGGGCTGATCGGCCTGACCAAGGCCACCGCGCTGGACTACGCGCCGATGAAGGTCCGGGTCAACGCCCTGTGCCCCGGGTCGATCCGGGACGACAGCCAGGTCGAGGGGAGGATGCTCTCCGAGATCGCCCGCTCGCTGGACCTCCCGGTCGCCGAGCACGAGGAGACCTTCGTCCAGTCCCAGCCGATGAACGCACTGATCGAGCCGGAGGACGTCGCCGGCGCAGCCCTGTGGCTGGCGTCGGACGAGTCCCGGCAGGTGACCGGCTCCGTGCTCACCGTCGACGGTGGCTTCACCGCCCGGTGAGGCACCGCAACCATGCCAAGGGAACCAGTCGTGTCGCTCTCTGAACAGGATGCCGCAGCCGCTCTCACACCGGCCCGGCGCACTCTCGTCCACCCCCGTGACCGGGTCGTGGACCATGGCCCGGGAACGCCTGGCGCGGTATGCCACGCACTGTGCGTACGGCTGACCGGTGACCTCTCCCCGGGGCGGCGGAAGGAGACGGCCGAGAGGTTCGCCGCCCTGGCCGCCGGGCTCCGGGACGGCACGGCGACGGCCGCGGTCCTCCCCGGGACCGCGCGGTGGTGGCACGAGCCGGTGCCCTGCCGCTCCGACGCGCCCGACGCCGGACTCCGCCGGGACCGGGAGCTGGCCCGGCCACTGGTCGCCCACCGGGACGCGGGGGTGCGGGCGGTGCTGCTGGAGTACGCCGACGGCGTGGGCGAACTCGTGGTGGTCGCGCACCGGGCGGTCCTCGGGGCCGCCGCGCTGCACGACTTCGCCGCCGCGGTGCTGGGCCGGGAGCCCGCGGCCGACGGTTCCACCGTCGTACCCCCCGGCCCGGCCGGTGGGAGCGATGCCTCCGGGCGGGCCGACGCCTTCGCCGGCGCCCGGTTCGACGCCCAGCTGGACTGGGGGCTGGGCCGGCCGTACGGCCCGGAACCGGAGCGGACCCGGGTGCTGCGGCTGCCCGCGGACCATCCGGCGGGCGACACCGCGAGCTGGACCACCGCGCTCGGTCTTGTCCTCGCCCGCTACGAGGGCACGCACCGGCCCGTGCTCGCCGCCGTCGTGCCGGACCCCCTCGACCCGCACGGGGTCGAGGGCATCGCGCTGGTCCCCGTCGACGCCGACCCGGCGAGCACGCTCGGCACCGCCGACAAACGCGTCCGCGCGACCCTGGCGGAACCGGCCTGGCACACCGAGGAGCTCCGGCGACAACTGGAACCGGTGACCGGCGACATCGCGGCCGGGCCCGTCGTCGGGATCACTGTTCACGACGGGGCGGTGGCCGGGCTTCCCGGCGCCGTGCCGGTGACCTACCGGCCGTTCCAGCGCCCACCGTTCCCCCTGACCGTCTCGGTGGTCCGTGACGACGCGGGCCGCCGGGAAGTGCGGTGCGACGTCTCGGAGCGCCGGGTGCTCGCCGACGCCGCCGACCGGTTCCTGCACCATGTGGCCCGGGCCCACCGGATGCTTGCCGCATCGCCCGATCTTCCGTTCACCGAGCTGGAGTTGATGGACAAGGGCGAGCTGCGGCAGCTCGCCGCCCTCGGCCGGCCCGCCCCGCTTCCCGACGTCGAGCACCGACGCGTCGACGCCGCCGTCGCCGCCGTCGCGGCGGCCCGGCCCGACGCGATCGCCGTCTCCTTCGAGGGCGAGCACCTCACCTACCGCGAACTCGTCGGCCGTGCGGACAGGCTGGCGCACGCCCTGCGCTCGCTGGGGGTGGCCGAGGGGGATCGGGTCGGGGTGTGCCTGGAGCGCTCCGCCGAGCTCGTCGTCACCCTGCTCGCCGTGCTCCGGGCCGGTGCCGTCTACGTACCGATGGACCCGGCCCACCCCCGGGAACGGCTGGCGCACACCGCGACCGACGCCCGTCTCGGTACCGTCGTCACCGACCACGCGGAATTCCCGGCCGCCGACGGGGACATGACGGTGATCACGCCGACCGCGCTCGCGGACCTCGCCCCCGAGGCGTGCGACGGGCCCCCGCCCACCACGTCCGGAGCGCGGGACCCGGCGTACGTGATCTACACCTCCGGGTCCACCGGCCGCCCCAAGGGAGTCGTCGTTCCGCACGGGAACGTGCTCAGCCTGATGGCCGCCACGACCGAGGACTTCGGGCTCGGCCCGGACGACACCTGGACCCTGTTCCACTCCAGCGCCTTCGACTTCTCGGTGTGGGAGATCTGGGGGTGCCTGCTCACCGGTGGGCGGCTGGTCGTCGTGCCCTACTGGGTCTCCCGTTCCGCGGAGGACTTCCACCGGCTGCTCCTGGAGGAGCGGGTCTCCGTGCTCAGCCAGACGCCGTCGGCCTTCGCCCAGCTGCTGGAGGTCGAGCGCGACGGCGCCGGACCCGTACCCGTACGGCTGGTGGTCTTCGGCGGTGAGGGCCTCGAACCGCGCGTCCTGCTGCCCTGGTTCGACCGGCATCCGGAGACCGCGTGCCGGGTGGTCAACATGTACGGCATCACCGAGACCACCGTGCACGTGACCGCGCAGACCGTGACCCGGGCCGAGGCGCTCTCCGGATCACGGTCGGTGGGACCCGCTCTGCCCGGCTGGTGGGTGAAGGTCGCCGACCCCGAGGGGAGGCCGCTGCCGCTCGGCGTCGCCGGGGAGATCCTCGTCGGCGGCGCCGGCGTCGCCTCGCACTACCTGAACCGGCCGGACCTCACCGAGCAGCGCTTCCTGCTCGACCCGGGCACCGGAGAACGCGTCTACCGCAGCGGCGACAAGGGGCGGATGCTGCCCGACGGGCGACTGGAGCACCTCGGCCGGCTGGACAACCAGATCAAGCTGCGCGGATTCCGCATCGAGCTGGACGAGATCCGCGCCGTGCTCCTGGACGATCCGCTGGTCGCCGCCGCCGCCGTCGTGCTCAACCGGACCGACCCGCAGGACCCGGCGACGGCCCAACTGGACGCGTTCGTGGTGCTGGAGGGCGAGGACACCGCCGCCGTGCGGCAGCGTGCCGCCCGGTACCTGCCGACGTACATGGTGCCCTCCACGATCACCCCGGTCGACCGGATGCCGCTGACCGCCAACGGCAAGCTCGACGCCCGCCGGCTGCCCGCCCCCGCTCCGGCGGCGAGGACCGCACCGGTCCCGGCGGCCGGTCCCCCGGCGGCCGTCGCACCCAGTGCGGACCGGGCCGGGGACACCGGGGGCGTGGAGCCGGTGAACGCCTTCGCCGCCGTGCTGCTCGACGTCTGGCAGGACGTGCTGGGCACGTCCGTCGGGCCGGACGACAACTTCTTCGACCTCGGCGGCAACTCGCTGCTGGCCATGCGGGTCGGTGCCGCGCTGCGGCGACGCGGCGGCACGACGGTCTCCATGCGGGACCTGTACCTGTTCCCCACGGTCCGCCGGCTGGCCGCGGAGCGTGCCGAGTGACCCCCCTGCCCCTGAGCACGAAGCGTCCTGTTCGAGTGGATGGAAGACATGATGGCTGACCCGCTGCTGCCCGAACTCTTTCAGCGACAGGCGGCACGCACTCCGCACGCCGTCGCCGTCCGCTCCGGCGGGCAGGAGCTGACCTACGCCGAACTGAACACCCGGGCCAACCGGTTGGCCCACCACCTGACCGGCCGGGGCATCGGCCCGGAACACCTGGTCGGGGTCCGGCTGCCCCGGTCGGCCGACCTGGTGGTGGCGCTGCTCGGCATCCTCAAGTCCGGTGCTGCGTACGTTCCGATGGACAGCGACGCACCGGCCGAGCGCATCGCGTTCATCGTCGGGGACACCGGGCTGGACCTGGTGATCGCGGAGGCCCCCGCGCCGCCCGGCCCGGCGGGCGGGCCCGGGACGACCACGGTCACGGTGGCCCTCGCCGACGCCGCGACCGCCGGGCTGCCGCACCACGACCCCTCCGACGCCGACCGGACCGCCCCGCTCACCGCGGAGAATCTCGCCTACGTCATCTACACCTCCGGCTCGACCGGCCGTCCCAAGGGGGTCGCCGTCCAGCACGACACCCTGGCGGCCTACCTCTACTTCGCCCTCGCGGAGTACCCGGGGCTGGCGGACGGGGCGCTGCTGCACTCCCCGGTCGCCTTCGATCTCACCGTCACCGCGCTGTACGGCCCGCTGCTGCTGGGCGGCTGCCTGCGGGTCGCCTCCCTGGACCGCGAACCCGAGGACACGGCGGAGGAGCGGCCGGGCTTCGTCAAGGCGACCCCGTCGCACCTGCCGCTGCTCACCGTGCTCCCCGACACGCTCTCGCCCACCCGTGAACTCGTGGTGGGCGGCGAGATGCTGCGCGGCGACGTCGTCGAGCAGTGGCGCCGTGCCCATCCCGGTGCGGCGGTGATCAACGAGTACGGCCCCACGGAGGCGACGGTCGGGTGCTGCACCTTCCGGATCGCACCGGACGACGAGATCGCTCCGGGAGCCGCCCCCATCGGCGTCCCCACGCCGGGCACGGTCCTGCACGTGCTCGACGAGCGGCTGGCGCCTGTCGGTCCCGGCACCGCCGGCGAGCTGTACATCGCGGGTGTCCAGGTCGCCCGTGGCTATCTCTCCCGGCCCGGACTCACGGCCGAGCGGTTCGTGGCCGACCCCTTCGACGACGGCCGGATGTACCGCACCGGGGACATCGCCCGGGTCCGGCCGGACGGGGTGTTCGAGTACCTCGGCCGCACCGACGACCAGGTGAAGATCCGTGGCTACCGGATCGAACTCGGCGAGGTCGCCTCGGTGCTGGGATCCCGGCCCGGCGTGCGGCAGGCCGCGGCCGTCGCGCGCGAGGACCGCACCGGCGACCGCTATCTCGCCGGCTATGTGGTGCCGGAGGACGATGCGGCGGTGGATCCCGACGAACTGCGCGACGCCCTGGCGCGGTTGCTGCCCGCGTACATGGTGCCGTCCAGGATCATGGCCCTCGACGCACTGCCGCTGACCGCGAACGGCAAGCTCGACCAGGCCGCGCTGCCGGAACCCCCGGCCGCGGAAGCGGTGGTGGCGGACACCGGACCGGGCACCCCTGCCGAGACGCGGATGTGCGCCCTGTTCGCCGAGGTTCTGGACGTGCCGGCGGTCCATCCGGACGACGACTTCTTCCACCGGGGCGGCAACAGCCTGCGGGCCGCGCGGCTCGCCGGGAAGGCCCGTACGGAGGGCTGGCGCCTCGGACTGCGCGACGTGCTCGAGCTGCGCACCCCGCGGGCCCTGACCGCCCACGTCCAGGAGGCGGAGTCCGCCACCACCGCCGGACCGACGTCATGAGCGTCGACCGCGTGGTGATCGTGGGGGCCTCGGTCGGGGGCAGCAGGGTCGCGGCCGGACTGCGGGACGCGGGCCACACCGGCTCCCTCGCCCTCGTCGACCCCGACCCGGACGCCCCCTACGACCGGCCCCCGCTGTCCAAGCAGGTCCTCGCCGGCGACTGGGACCCCGCGCGGATCTCCCTGGGGAGCCCGGAGCAGTGGGAGGCCCGGCGCCATGTCGCCGCCGCCACGTCCCTGGACCCGGCCGGCCGGGTCCTGCGGCTGGACTCCGGGGAAGAACTCCCGTATGACCGGCTGGTGCTGGCCTGCGGGGCGCTGCCTCGTACCCTGCCCGGCATGCCGCGCCCGGGTGTTCACGTGGTGCGGACGCTGGCCGACTCCCTCCGGCTGCGCGACGACCTGGACCGCATCGGATCCGGGAAGCTGGTGATCGTCGGCGGCGGATTCGTCGGCGCCGAGGTGGCCTCGACCGCCCGCGCGCGCGGTATCGGAGTGACCCTGGTGGAGGCGGCGGCCGTCCCGCTGTCCGGGCTGCTCGGAGAGGCCGCGGCGGCCGAACTGGCGCTGCTGCACGCGGACAACGGCGTACGGCTGCTGGGCGGCGCCCCGGTCGCCGGACTGGTCGGCGACCGGGAGGTCACCGGGGTGCGGCTCCAGGACGGCACCACGCTGCCGGCCGACGCCGTCGTCGTCGGTGTCGGCGTCCGGCCCGCGACGGACTGGCTGACCGGCTCCGGTCTACCGCTGGACGCCGACGGCGGGGTGCTCTGCGACGAGCACTGCGCCGTCGGCGCCGACCGGTCGGTGTACGCGATCGGGGACGTCGCCCGCTGCCACGACCCGCGGCTCGGCCGGCACGTCCGGGTCGAGCACTGGACCAACGCCGTGGAGCAGGCGGACGTCGTCGTCGCCGACATCGTCGGGCCGGAGCGGGGGGTCCACCGGCACGAGCGCTTCGTCTGGTCCGACCTGTACGGCGGGAAGGTCGCGCTGCTGGGACGTCCGGAGCCGGACGACGAGGTCAGTGTGGTGCGCCGCGACGGTCCGCGCAGGCGTTTCGCCGTGGCGTACCACCGCGGCTCCCGGCTGTGCGCCGCGCTGACCGTGAACTGGCCGAAAGCCCTGATGGCGGCCCGCCGTGCGATGGCCGGACCGGCCGGCGCGGACGATGTCGTGAGCGCTTGGAAAGAGCTGTAGTCGCAGCTTGCTGAAACGGCCCTGTCGGATCGCGGGGATTCTCCGGCACGATCGGATCAGCGCCGCGGGAGAACCGGTGACCGCCTGGCAGGAATGGTCGCCCGTGCTTTTTCGGTGCTGCGTCGCCCCGACGCGGTACGGCCCTGATCGCGTTTCCCAAGAGCCTCCCGCACCCGGGAATTCGGCTGTCGAGCAGCACGGCGTCAGCGGACGCCGGCCGGAACGGACGTGGTTCCGTTCGCTGTCCCCCTGGTCCATTTCTCCTCCCCGTTCCCCATTTCCCTCGAAAGGGTTCCCGTGTTCCCGAACAGCGATGTCGAGCCGCTCGTGGTCCGACAGCGAGGTAGGTCCGCGCGAGCGGGCCACCGAGCCCTGCTGTTGCACGGCCTCGGCAGCAGCGAGAGCTGCTGGGACTCCTTCGTCGCCCACCGGCCGCCGGAGCTCGACCTGTGGACGGCGGGACTGCCCTGGCGGTCCGGCGGCCCGTACGCGGTGGCCGGGCGCGCCGAGAGCGGGTGGATCGATGCGGCGGTCCGGCAGGTCCCCGGCGGCGCCGACGTGGTGATCGCGCACTCCTACGCGACGATCCTGCTGCTGGAGCTGCTGTCGGACCTGGCGGTCGCCGGAGTGCATCCGCGGGAGGAGCTCGGGATCCGTGCCGTGGTCCTGGTCTCGCCGTTCTACCGGAAGCACCCCAACGACTTCACCTGGGCCGAACTGCCGGGGAACCTCACGGCGATGCGGCGCAGCGCGGAGGACCACATCGAGCTGATGTCCCGCAACGGCCTGGCCCCCGGCGTTCGGGCCGACATGGCCGAACTCGCCTGCGCGCGGCTGGGTCCGTACTGGGCGGTCCGCTACCTCGACGCCTATCTGCGGACCCCCTTCCTGGCCCTCGAACGGATCGACCTGCCCGTCCACCTCGTGGTGGGCGACGACGACCCGGTCGCCCCGCCCGCCGAGGCCGAGGCGCTGGCCGTCGGACTCGGCGGCCACGCGTCGATCGAGCGGATCGACGGCTGCGGGCACACCCCGATGGCCGAGCGGCCCGAACGGTTCTCGCTCGCCGTCCAGCAATTCCTCGCCACCCTGTCCGCCGGGCACACCCCGGCGGCGGCCAACTGAGTACGGGAGCACACGATGACCACCCTGTCCGACGTCGAGCTCAAGAAGCTGCTGAACGAGCCGAGTTCCGTGACGATGCGCCCGCCCTACGAGGGCGGCAACATCAACACCGCCATCGGCTTCAAGTGCGTCAACTACCTGCTCGAGGCAGCCGTCCTCGACCACTTCCGGGCCGTCGGCCTCGGCGCCACCGAGCTGTTCCTCGTACACGGCGTGAACTTCGACGTCACCGGGGTCGACACCCGGCTGCACACGGTCCTCACCCTCGACGACGACGTGCTGCTGGAGGTCACGCCGAAGACGAAGGACACCGACGCCGCGATGGTCTTCGCGGTGACCGCGACCGTCCAGCGCGACGGTGCGCCGAAGAAGGCCGTCAGCTCCAAGCTGCGCGTGCTGCTGCGCCGCGACACCAACGTCGAGGCCACCGCGCCGCTCCCCGCCGAACTGGAGCGCTTCGTCGTCGACCGCCTCGCCACCGCGGAGCCCACCGAGCTCGCCGCCACCCCGGTCGACGACTTCGCCGGCGCCGTGCACCGCGGTGAGGGCAGCGACAGCGACCCGGTGCTCGCCGAGATCATCGGCGACGAGAACGCGGTCGGCTGGAAGTGGAAGGTGCCGTACTACTACTGCCACTTCACCGAGCGTATGCAGATGTCGGGCTACCTCCGCCAGATGGAGGAGGCCAAGCACGTCTTCGTCGCCTCGCGCGGCATCAGCATCAAGCGGATGCTCAACGAGCGCGGCTGGATCCCCGTCGTGACGCAGTGCAAGCTGCACTTCACCGACGAGACGATCATGGAGGAGAACCTCTACACCGTCTACACGGTCGAGTCCGTCTTCAAGGACATGCTCTACACCTCCCGCGTCGACTTCTACGTCGTGCGCGACGGCAAGCTCGTCCAGACCGCCACCGGTTCGATCACCCACGGCTACTGCCACAAGGAATCGCCGGACGCCGAATGGCAGATGACGGTCTTCGACGACGAGGTCCTCCGCGCTCTGCGCGGCGCGTGACCCACGACGATCCCAGTCCCGGAGGACCCATGGCTCCCAAGCGCCCGCCGCGCTGGTACTTCTCCCTGCGCAGCCCCTACTCCTGGTTCGCCTACCGCGACCTGATGTCCGACCATCCCGAGGTGCTCGGCGCCATCGACTGGCTGCCGTTCTGGGAGCCGGACGAGTGGACCGCGAAGCTGCTGGCACAGGAGGGGGTCACCCTTCCGATCGTCGCCATGAGCCGAGCGAAGAACTTCTACATCCTGCAGGACACCCGCAGGCTCGCGACCGACCGCGGGCTGGACCGGATCAGCTGGCCGATCGACCGGGACCCCTGCTGGGAGGTCTCCCACCTCGCGTGGATCGCCGCCGAGGACGAGGGCCGGGGCAAGGACTTCGTCGCGGCGGCGTACCGGGCCCGCTGGCAGGACGGGAAGAACATCTCCGAGCCCGCCGTGATCGCGGACATCGCGACCGAACTGGGCCTGGATCCGCAGCGGTTGTCGACCGCGGCCGACGACGCGGACCTGCGCGGGCGGGGTGCGGAACTGCTCGCGGAGTCGGCGCACGACGGACTCTTCGGGGTGCCGTTCTTCATCAACGGCAGGGACAAGTACTGGGGTCTCGACCGGGTCGAGCCCTTCGTCGAGGCCGTCCGCGGCAGCGAGCGGCCCGCCGCGCGCACCGTGGAGGCGCCCGACCCGGCCACCCACGCCGAGCTGCTCGCGGCCGGCGGGGACCAGGGACACGCCGGCGGCTGCGGCTGAGACCGGCCGGCGGTCGCGGCACGGAACGCGACCGACGGCCTCATCCGAGCGACGAACGACCACTGCGGCAAGCGACGAGGAGACGACTGTGGACAGCAACCCCGACGACACCGGGCGCGGAGCCGTGCGGCGCTCGGCGGGCGGCGACCACTGGGACGCCGTGGTGGTGGGCGCCGGCCTGGGCGGACTGACCGCCGCGGCCTATCTGGCCACCGCGGGCCGTCGCGTCCTGGTGCTGGAGCAGTTCTCGGTGGTCGGCGGCAACAGCCATGTCTTCCGCCGCCGCCGCAGCTACGAGTTCGACGTCGGCGTCCACTATCTCGGCGACTGCGCGTCCGGTGGTGTCATCCCGTCCATCCTGAACGGGGTGGGGCTGGGCGGCCGGATCGAATTCCTGGAGATGGACCAGAACGGGTTCGACCTGATCAGGGTGCCGGGCGCTTCGGTGGACATGCCCGCGGGCTGGTCCGCCTACCGGGACCGGCTCATCGCCGCGATGCCGGACGAGGCCGCCGGGCTGCGGACCTTCACCGACATCTGCTCGGCCGTCGGCGCGGAGCAGCGCTCGGCCCTGTTCGAGGCCCACGACTGGTCCGCCCAGGACATCGCGGACGGCACCGTGACCGTACGGGAGTGGGGCAGGCGGACGCTGGACGAACTGTTCCAGCACTGCGGGCTCTCGTCCCGGGCCCGCACCGTACTCGCGGCGCAGGCCCCGAACTACGGCCTGACGCCGCGCCAGGCCACGGTCGCCCGGCACACCAGCGTCACCGACCACTATCTGCGCGGGGCCTACTTCCCGGCCGGCGGCGGTCAGACTCTCGCGGCGGGCCTGGTCGAGGTGATCGAGGCGCACGGCGGCGAGGTCCGTACCCGCAGCAGGGTGGCGCGCATCCTGGTCGAGGACCGCAAGGTCACCGGCGTCGCCCTGGAGGGCGGTGGGACGGTCACCGCCGACCTGGTGGTGTCCAACGCCGACTACCGGCGGACCGTGCTCGACCTGGTCGGGCCCGAGCACTTCTCGAAGCCGCTGGTCAACCGCACCCGCAACGCCCGGATGGGTATGCCGTGGCTGGTGCTCTACCTCGGCCTCGACACCGATCTGCGGGAGCGCCCGAACGCCAACCTGTGGTGGTACGACACCGACGACATCGACGGCTACTTCGAGCGGGCGCGGACAGGTGACATCGACGAAGTCCCTTTCCTGTTCTGCTCGTTCGCCTCGCTCAAGGACCCCGGCAACACCACGCTCTGCCCGCCGGGGCACGCCAACCTCCAGGTCATGACCCTGTGCCCGCCCGACTACGCGTGGTGGGGCGTCGAGGACGGAGCCGGCGGGGACGGCGGAGGCTACCGCCGCAACGCCCAGTACCTCCGGCGCAAGCAGGAGCTGACCGAGGCGACGCTGCGCGCGGCCGAGAAGGCCCTCGGGCCGCTGCGCGGCCACATCACCCACCTGGAGGCGGCGACCCCGCTCACCCATGAGCGGTACACGCTGTCCTCCGGCGGCACCCCGTTCGGCATGGCCGAGTGGGGCGGCACCGCCCGCCCCGGCACGGCGACCCACATCGCCGGGCTGCACGTGGTCGGAGCCAGCACGCAGGCGGGCAACGGTGTCGCGGGCGTCATGCTCGGCGGCATCTCGTGCGCCTCCCAGATCCTCGGTACGCCCCTGCTCGCCCGGGCCCGGGAGGGAGCGGTGTTCGGCGACCCCGACCTGCTCCCGGACCGGCCGGACGGCTGGGACCCGAGGGAGATCTGCCGGGGTGTCTCCCGGCGTACGCGTTCGGGTCCCCCGGCAGCGGCCCGGGACCTGGCCGGCACGTCCGGCTGAGAACGGGCGGTCCTCCGACCTGCAGGCGGACCGTCGAGCAGTAACCGACCGATCGAAGAACCGATCGAAGAACCGATCGCCGAACAGAGAGTGATTCGCCATGACCACGACCATCACCACCGAGCACCAGGCCCGCATCAAGGAGATCGTCTGCGACATCCTCGAGCTCGAGGAGGACGAGGTGACCGACGGCGGCCTCTTCAAGGAGGAGTACGGAGCGGACTCGCTGCGCGCCATCGAGATCCTCGCCGGCCTGGAGAAGGAGTTCAAGGTCACCATCGACCAGGCCGAGCTGGAGCGCATGGTCAACCTCGACGGCGTCTACGCCGTCGTCGGCGAGTCCATCGACGCCAAGTAGGCACGGCCTCGTCCCGAAGCGAGCAGGGAGAGCCGGCGGCGGCGGCGCCGGCTCTCCGGCCCGGCGGTCGTCCCCGACCGCCGCGCCGGAGCTCCGTCCCCGACCCCCTTTCCGTGGTGAACCAGGCCGTACCGAGGGAGATTGATGTCTGAGAGCCTTTCCGACGCGATGCGCGACGACGCGGCGTCCCGGGTGGTGCTGACCGGGTTCGGCGTGTTCTCCAGCATCGGTGTCGGCGCCGATGAATTCGCCGAGGGCCTGCGCGCGGGCCGCAGCGGCGCGAAGCCGATCACCGTGTTCGACACCGAGGGTTTCGCCCACGCCAACGGGTGCGAGATCGACGGGTCCGAGCCGGAGCGCTGGATTCACCACCTGCCCGTGGAGACTCTGGGCAGGGCGACGAAGTTCTCCGTCGCCGCAGCCCGGATGGCCGTCGAGGCCGCCGGGATCGATCTGGAGACGCTGCGCGCACAGCGCGGCATGATCTCCATCGGCACCACCGACGGCGAGTCCTACGACCTGGACCACCTGGTGGAGACCGAGATCGACTCGGGCTCCGCCGCCATGGAACCGACCGTGGCCCGCCGGATCTCACCGAACCGGCTCTCCATCGCCGCCGCCCAGGAACTCGGCCTGTCCAACGTCGACGCGGTGACCATCGCCACCGCCTGCTCGGCCGGCAACTACGCGATCGGCCAGGGCTTCGACGCCATCCGCTCCGGCGCGGTCGACTACGCGCTCTGCGGCGGCGCGGACGCCATGTGCCGCAAGACGTTCACCGGCTTCTACCGGCTCGGCACCATCGCCCCGGACGTCTGCCGCCCCTTCGACTCCGAGCGCAAGGGCATCCTGACCGGCGAGGGCGCGGGTGTGCTGATGCTGGAGAGCCTGGCCTCCGCACGGGCCCGCGGCGCACGTATCTACGCCGAGGTCCTCGGGTACGGCATGAACTGCGACGCCTACCACCAGGTCGCGCCCAACCAGGCGAGCGTCGCCCGGTGCATGGAGATAGCCCTGGAGAACGCCGGTGTGAAGGCGCAGGAGGTCGACCTGGTCTCCGCCCACGGAACCGGCACCAAGGCCAACGACGTCACCGAGTCGCGGGCCATCCACGATGTGTACGGCGACACCCCGCCGCGCACCGTCTCGCTGAAGTCGATGCTCGGCCACACGATGGGCGCCGCCAGCGCCCTGGCCGCGATCGCGTGCGCCCTCTCGGCGTACCACGGCTTCATCCCCCCGACCATCAACCACCGCGAGACCGATCCCGAGTGCGAGATCGACTGCGTGCCCAACCGGTCCGTCGAGGCGGACCTGCGCATCGTGCAGAACAACGGGCTCGCCTTCGGCGGCAACAACGCCATCGTGATCCTCGGCAAGTACGAGGACGGTGAGCGGTGAAGCTGCCCATCACCGGTTTCGGTGCGGTCGCGAGCATCGGCCGGGACGCCGACGAGATCTTCGGCAGTCTCTGCGCCGGGCGCGGCGGACTGGGACCGATGCGCGGATTCGACCACGGGCTCTACGAGGGCACCGAGCTGTTCGAGATCGACGACCGGCCGGAGCCGGGAGCCGACCGGACCCTGCGGGCCACCGGATTCCTCCTGGACGCCGTCGCGCAGGCCGCGCGGGCGGCCGGACTCGGCGACGACCTGTCCGACTGCCCGGTTCTCGTGGGCACCGGGCTGCGCGAACTGCGCTCGGCCGAGCTGTGGTGGCGCGACAAGGCGCCCTTCGGACCGGAACAGCTGCACTTCGGTACCGCCCTGCGCGAGCGCTTCGGCACCGCGGACACCCACACCTTCTCCAACGCCTGCTCCGCGTCGCTGTACACGCTGGCGCTCGGCGCGGACATGCTGATGCTCGGCGAGGCGGACACCGTGATCGTCGCGGGCGTCGACTCGATCACCGAGAGCATGTTCGGCCTCGCCGACCGCGTCCAGCCGGAACCGCCCGGCGCGCTGCGGACACTCGACGTCAACCGCAAGGGCACGATCCTCGGCGACGGAGCCGCGGCCGTCGTGCTGCGCCGCGAGGACGTCGCCGGCCCGGTCGGCCGGCTGTGGGGGAGGCTGCGCGGGGTCGGGATGACGTGCGACGCCAAGCACCCCACCGCCCCCGACCAGAAGCAGGTCGCCGAAGCGATCCGGCAGGCGCACCGTCACGCGGGCACCCGGCCCGCCGACATCGACCTGCTGATGCTGCACGGCACCGGGACGCCGTTGAACGACCTGGTCGAGGCCTCGGCGTACGGCGAGGTCTTCGGCGAGGACGCCGGCGGTCCCGTGGTGACCGGCATCAAGCCGATGACCGGGCACACCAGCGGGTCGGCGGGGCTGCTCAGCCTGGTCGTCGCCCTGCAGGTGATGGACAGCGGCCGGGTTCCGCCGCTGGTCGGACTGGAGCAGCCGATCGAGGAGGCCGCGGGCCTCCGGCTGGTCCGCCACGAGGAGGCCAAGCACGAGGTCTCGCTCGCTCAGGTACACGGGTTCGGATTCGGCGGGATCAACGCCGTGGCGATTGTCGAGGCACCATGAAGATCTGTGTCACAGGCGTGGGTGTGGCGCTTCCGGGCGCCGACTCGGCCGCCGCGCTCGCGGCGGCCCGGCAGCCCTCGGACCCGGTCGATCCGGCCGCCGTCCTGGGGAAGAAGGGGCTGCGGTACAAGGACCGCTCGACCCAGCTCGGGCTGGTCGCCGCCCAGCGGGTGCTGAGCGACGCGGGCATGCTGCGCGAGGGCGGACTCGCCGTCGACGGGACCCGGGTGGCGGTGCTCGTCAGCTCCAACCTGGGCAACCTGGACACCGTCTGCCGGGTGGCCAGGACCATCGCCGACGAGGGCACCCGCGGGCTGAGCCCGATGGACACCCCGAACGCCTCCAGCAACATCATCGCCTCCGAGATCGCGATCAGGTTCCGTCTGCACGGCCCCAACCTGATGGTGTGCAACGGCCCGGCCTCCGGGCTCGACGCCGTCCGCTGGGGCATCGCCCTGCTGCGCGCGGGCCGTGCCGATCAGGCGGTCGTGGTCGGGGTCGAGCCGGACAACGAGATCGTCCGCGAGCTGGTCGGCGGCCCGGTCGCCGACGGCGGTGCGGCGCTGGTGCTCGAACGGTCCGAGGCCGCCGAGGCACGCGGAGCGACCGTCCGCGCCGAGGTCGGTGGTCACACCCGCGGCGCGAGCGTGGCCGAGAACTTCGCCCGGCTCGCCGCCGAGGAACCGGCCTCCCTGGGCGGCTGGTTCGCCTCCGGCAGCGCCGCCGCCGCTCTGCCGTCCGAGCTGCCCGGTCACGATCTCGCCGCCACCTGGGGCGAGTTGTCCGGTGCGCTGGGACTCGTGCAGTGCGCGGCGGCGATAGCCGGGTTCGCCTCCGGACCGGGCGGCCCGGTGTACCTGGCCGCCGGCGGGGACGACGACGACGGCAGTGCGGCCCTGGTGCTGCGGCCGCCCGCCCCGACGGCTTCCGAGCCGGTCGCGGTCTGAGAGACGCATCGGCCTTGACCCCTCTTGAGCAGGACGGAATGTGACCATGACCTTTTCGGCGAGCGCGTCCGCGACCCTGAACCGGCCGGTGATCACCGCGTGGTCCGCGGTGTCACCGCACGGGATCGGCAAGGACGAGTTTGTGACCGGCACGCTGGCCGGTACGAGTGCCTCGGCGCCCCTGGACGCCGAGGAGTGGGCGACCCCGGACGGCCGGGCCTGCCTGGTGCCCGGCTTCGAGCTGCGCGAGGTCCTCGGCAAGAAGGGCACCCGGTCGATGGACCGGGTGACGGGCCTGGCCGTCACCGCCGTCCGTGACCTGCTGCGCGACGGCGAGGGCCGGCGGCGGGGCGGCGACGAGGAGACCGCCCTGGTGCTGGGCACGACCACCGGCAGCGCGCAGAGCATGATGGACTTCACCCGCGCCTCCCTCGTGGGCGACCGCCCCTACTACGTCGACCCGTCGCTGATGCCGAACGCGGTGATGAACTGCGCCGCCGGCCAGTGCGCGATCTGGTACCGGCTGAAGGGCCCGAACACCACGATCGCCGGCGGCCGGGTCGCGGGGCTGTCCGCGCTGAGCTACGCGAGCGGGCTGCTCGGCTCCGGCCGGGCCGAGACCGTGCTGTGCGGCGCGGTCGAGGAGTTCTCCAACGCGCGGGCCTGGCTGGACCACCACCGGCGGCGCGAGGACGCGACGGGCGCCCTGCTGGGCGAAGGATGCGCGATGTTCCAGCTGGAGTCCTCGGCCGGGCAGGACACCCCGCCGCTGGCCGAGGTGCTGGCGGTGGAGTCACGCGTCTACTTCGGCACCGAGGTCGGTCCGGTCCTCGACGCCTGCGTCGACGGGGTCCTGACGCGCTCCGAGGTGAACGCCGAGGACGTCCGGGCGGTCTCCGCCTCCGAACTCGCCGGCACCGTGGGCGACCAGGAGCGCGCGGTGCTGACCGCCCGCTTCGGAGCGGCAGCCCTGGACCGGGCGCCGTCACTCGCTCCGATCGGGGACACCTCGGGCGCCTCGGCCGCGTTCCAGATCGGCTCCCTGCTGAGCCTGGCCGAGCAGGGCGGCGTGCCCGCCGGAAGCGTCGTCCTCGTCTCCTCGGTGGACGACGACGGCATCGTCGCCTGCGCGGCGCTGCGCCTGCGCGGCCACTGAACGGCCGCACGCACCGACCCGCACCACTGATCCGCATTCACCCCTGACCGGCACTCACCGGGCGACACGAAGGAAGCACATGTCCATCGACGCGAGGGCCCGGCTCGACCGGGAAGAGCTGCGCACGCTGCTGGCGGAGACCATCGACACCGACACGAGCGAGGTCGGCGACGACACGGACTTCGTCGAGGAGCTCGGGGTCGACTCCCTGATGGCCCTGGAGGTCGTCGTGGTCCTGGAGCGCGCGTACGGCGTCAAGTTCGGCGAGCAGGAGATGCGTTCGGTGAGGACGCTGCGCAGCGCCTACGACGAGGTGCTCCGCAAGCTGGAGGAGCGTTCGTGACCAGCCCGGTGCTGGCTGTTCCGACCCCGGTGGGGGAGCCGGGACCCGACGCGGTGACCGGGAGGTGGACGGGTCTGTTCTCGGTTCCGGTGACCGACGACGAACCGGTCTTCGCCGGGCACTACCCGCACTTCCCGATCTTCCCCGGTGTCTGCGTGCTGGAGTGCGCGCGTGCCGCGGCCGAGGCCGCGACCCCGCCGGAGGCCGGCGAACTGCGCCTGGCGGCGGTGGAGTCCAGCCGTTTCCTGGCCGCCGTCCGCCCCGGTGACGTACTGGAGATCGAGGTGACCTGGACCCCGCGCGAGCCGGGCTGGCGGTGCAACGCCAAGGTGGCCACCGCCGCCGGCCCGGCCGCGTCGGCGCGCTTCCACTACCGGCGGGAGGCGGTCTCGTGATCACCCCGGCGGGCATCCGCGCCCTGCTGCCGCACCGGTATCCGATGCTGCTGGTCGACCGGGTCCTCTCGGTGGACGACGACGGCATCCGGTCGGTCAAGGCCGTCACGCTCAACGAACCCTGGTATGCGCGGCTCGGTCCGTCGCCGGCCGCGGCGGACTTCGCCTATCCGGACTTCCTGCTGATCGAATCGTGGACGCAGACGGCCGGGCTCCTGGCCCTGCACCAGGACGCCGGCCGGGCCGACGGCCGCACCATGCTGTTCGGTTCCCTGCGCGACGTGCAGTTCCACCGGCAGGTGTTCCCCGGCGAGGTGGTCGAGCACCATGCCCGGCTGCGGCGCGCGGTGGACGAGACGGTGATCTTCGAGGGCGGCAGCCGGGTCGGCGACGACCCGGTGCTGACCGTCGGCGCCATCACCGTGGCCTTCCGCCCGCAGGAGCGGCTCGACCCCCGACACGCCGGAGCAGCGTCCGGCTGATCAGCAGCCAGCAAGGAGAGAAGTCATGACAGAGAAGCGAGTACCGGTCGCCCTGGTCAGCGGAGGATCGCGCGGCATCGGCCGGGCCGTCGTGCTGCGGCTGGCGGCCGAGGGCCACGACGTCGGTTTCTGCTACCAGTCCAACGAGCAGGCGGCACGTGAGCTGGAGAAGGAGGCGGGCGAGGCCGGCGTACGCGTGCTCGCCGTACGCGCCGACGTGACCGACGCGGCATCGGTCAAGGAGTGGATCGCCCGTACGGAGTCCGAACTCGGCCCGATCGACACGGTGGTCTGCTCCGCCGGCATCACCCGCGACAATCCGCTGCTGCTCATGTCCGACGAGGAGTGGCACAGCGTCCTGGACACCAATCTCGACGGCGTCTACAACGTCTGCCGCTCCGTCATCTTCGAGATGATGAAGCGCAAGTCGGGCTCGATCATCAACATCTCCTCGGTCGCGGGTGTTCACGGCAACCCGACCCAGTCCAACTACTCCGCCTCCAAGGCCGGGATCATCGGCTTCTCCAAGGCGCTCGCCAAGGAGGTCGGCCGCTACGGCATCCGCGCGAACGTGGTGGCCCCCGGCTTCATCGAGACCGACATGACCGGCGCCCTGACTGACAAGGTCAAGAAGGACGCGGCGAAGCAGATCCCGCTGCGGCGCTTCGGACAGGCCGAGGAGGTCGCCGACCTGGTGGCCTACCTGGCGAGCGACCGGGCCGGGTACATCACCGGTTCCGTACTCCAGATCGACGGCGGCATCACCATATGAGAGCCGACGGGATCTGACATGGCGCCGAACGGGGACCGCCCCGAACCCGTGGGCGTGCCGGAGGCCGCCCTTCGTCTGCGGCGGCTGGCGGACCACCACGGCGCCGCCTACCGGATGATCGCCCACGCTCCGGAAGGGCGTACGCGGGAGGCGAGCGCCCTGCGCGGACACGATCTCGCGCAGAGCGCCAAGTGCCTGGTGGTCGCGGCGCGTCCGACCAAGCGGACCTGCCGGTACATCCTGGCCGTCGTGCCGGGGGACCGGCGCGTCGACCTCGACCGGATCGGTGAGCTGACCGGGTGCCGCAGGACGGGATTCGCGGCCCGGGACACGGCGGAACGGCTCGCCGGTTCGGTCAGCGGCTCCATCATCCCGTTCTCCTTCCATCCGGACCTCGAACTGATCGTCGACGAGGAACTGCTCCGCCACGACACGCTGTACTTCAACGCCGCCCGGCTCGACCTGTCGATGGCGCTGCCCACCGCGGACTACCTCCGCATGGCCAGTCCGCGAACCGCCCGCATCAGCACACCGCCCGCGGACTCGACGGCGGAGGCCGCGCTTTCCGCGACGGCCGTCCCGTAATGCCTTCTCCGGCCGGTGGTCCGGTGCGGCCCGGCGGTGCTTCCGCAACCTGCAGCGCCCCGTTCTCGGACGTCGCGCGCTTTTACGATGGCCACCCGGCGCCGGTGGCTGTTCCCAGCCCATATCCGAACCGGGGCCTGCCACCGGGCCACCGGAAAGAGCAACGGAGGCCCAGAACGTGGCCACACCCATGATCGAGGCAATCGACGTAGTGAAGTCGTTCGGTGACGTGAAGGCACTGGGCGGGGTGAACCTTTCCGTTCCCGAAGGTTCGATCCACGGTCTGCTCGGCCACAACGGAGCCGGCAAGACCACGCTGGTGCACATTCTGTCCACCCTCCTGCCGTCGACCAGCGGCACCGCTCGGATCTGCGGCTTCGACGTGGCGGCCCAGCCCCGGGAGGTCCGCAGGAGCATCGGGCTCACGGGCCAGTTCGCGTCGGTCGACGAGCAGCTCAACGGGCGGGAGAACCTGGCCCTGGTGGCCCGGCTGCTGGGCGCGAACCGTCGGCAGGCGGTCGCCCGCGCCGATGAGCTCCTGGACACCTTCGAGCTGACCGATGCGGCGACCAGGCCGGTGCTCCAGTATTCGGGTGGCATGCGCCGGCGGCTGGACATCGCGGCGAGCCTCGTCGGCGGTCCCCGGGTCATCTTCCTCGACGAACCGACGACCGGGCTGGACCCGACCGCCCGGATCGGTGTCTGGGAGACCATCGAGCGGCTGGCCAAGGACGGTACGTCGGTCCTGCTCACCACCCAGTACCTGGAGGAGGCGGACCGCCTCTGCGAGCAGATCACCGTGCTGTCCGCGGGCCGTGTCGTCGCGGGCGGCAACCCCGCCGAACTCAAGGCCGAGGTCGGCCAGCGCATGGTCACCGTGACCCTGACGGAGCGGTCCGACGTGCCCGTCGCCGTGAACGCCCTCGAAGGCGTCGGCATCCGGGCGACCCCGCAGGATTCGGGGGCCGCCATCAGCGCCCCGGTCGCCGCCGCCGCCGACCTCGCGGTCGTCGTACGCACCCTGAGCGACGCCGACACCGAGATCGCCGAACTCGCCTTCACCGAGCCGACCCTGGACGACGTCTATCTGACGCTGACCCGCGAGACCGCCTCTCAGCCGGTGTCCGCGTGACCGTCCTGACCACTCCCACCGACGAAGGAGCGCACCGATGACGGTCATCGACGCGGACATCGCACCCCGGCCGAAGGACCGTGCCCCGGCGGGCACGGCCGAACAGTGGGGCGGCAGCAGCCTGTTCACCCAGACCCTCGCGCTCACCGGGCGGTCCGTGCGGCCGTACCTCCAGGCCGGGGTGCTCGTCGTGACGTTCATCGAGCCCCTGGTCATGCTGCTGATGTTCGGCGGCGTGCTGCGGGTGCTCGGCGACACGGCCCTGCCCGGCGGCAGCACCGACATGTCCTACATCGCCAACCTGGTTCCGGCGATCATGATCATCACGTCCGTCGCGGCCGGCGCCCAGGCGGGCAACGGACTGATCAACGACCTGCGCAACGACGTGATCACCCGCTTCCACACGATGCCGATCTCCCGGTTCAGCGTGCTGCTGGCCAGGAGTCTCGCGGACGCCGCCCGGTCGCTCTACCAGCTGATCGCCGTGGCCGTCCTGGCGGCGCTGATCTTCGGTTTCGACCCGCCGGGCGGGCTGCTGGGCATCCTGGGCTCGATCCTGCTCAGCCTGTTCGTCGGCTGGTCCATGAGCTGGATCTTCATCGCGCTGGCCGCGGTGCTGCGCAACGGCGACGTGCTCCGCATGATCACCACACTGTGCACGTTCCCGCTGCTGTTCGCCTCCAACGCGTTCGTCGACCCGAAGTCGATGCCGGTCTGGCTGCGGGTGGTCGCCGAGGCGAACCCGATCTCGTACGCCAACGACGCGATGCGCGGCATGGTCGCCGGGCAGGCCACCCTCGGGGAGCTCGCCGCCACCCTGGCCGTCTCCTGTGTCCTGGTGGCGGTCTGCGCGCCCATCGCGAACCGTTCCTTCCGGGTGCTGTGACGTCCGGACGGAGTACGGCGGGACCTGTGCGTCCCGCACACCGCGGCCGGGAGACGAGCACGCTTCGTCTCCCGGCCGCGGTGCGTTCTCAACTCCGGCCGCGGGAGATCGAGAAGATGACCCGGAGCACCAGGATGCAGCTGATCGCCAGCAGGTTGTAGCCGATCAGCTGGCTCAGCGAGACGGAGCCGATGATCGTCGGTTTCCCGTCGATGCTCAGCAGCACGGCGCCCACCAGCGCGATGATCCCTCCGATGAAGGACAGCAGCACATCGTGGACCAGGCCTTTCACGAACCGCCGGTCGCGTTCGTCGGCGAGCAGTCTGATCCTGACTCCCAGCCTGCCGTCCTCCAGCGCGCCGGTGATCCGGTCCACCCGCCGGGGCAGCCGACGCAGTACGGACGTCAGCGCGATCGCCTCGTCGATCAGCGACTCCTTGACCCGCTCGTAGGTCATCTCCTCACGCACCCGTACCGCCGCGAACCTGCGGGCCTCCGCCACGATGTCGAAGTCCGGCACGAGCCGTTCGACGGTGCCCTCCACGGTGGCCAGCGCCCGGAAGGTGGCCGCCACCTCCGGCGGGACGGTCAGGTCGTGCTGGGCGACGAGCAGGAACAGTTCGGAGAAGACCTCCCGGTTCGGCCTGCTCCCCGGGCCCAGATGCCGTGCCATGAACCGCCCGAGGGACCGCTCCAGCTTCCGCTCGTCGATCTGCTCCGGACGTTCGACGATCTCCAGCATGGCGTCGCTGAGCGCCGTCGGATCGCTGCGGTGGAACGCCAGCAGCAGATCGCGCAGCGCGGATCGCATCGTGCGGTCGAGCCGGCCCACCGATCCGAAGTCGATCAGGCCGAGTTCACCGGTGTCCAGCAGCAGGACGTTCCCCGGATGCGGGTCGGCGTGGAACACCCCGCCGAGCATGATCTGTTCGAGTACGCAGTCCAGCAACTGCCGGGCGAGCTCCGCCCCGTCCAGGCCGCGCTCGGCGACGGACGCGCCGACGGAGGTGAGCGGGACTCCGTCCAGCCACTCCAGGGTGAGCACCCGCTGGGTGCTGTACTCCTCGTGCACCCGCGGTGTGCGGAGCGCGTCGCCGGCCCCCGACGCCGACGACGCCGCCGTGACGGCGGCCATGTTGCGGGCCTCCGTCCGGAAGTCCAGCTCTTCGTGGAGTGATACGGCGAACCCGTTGATCAGCTCGCACAGCCCCAGGCTCCGGGCCCAGTGCGCGTGCTCCTCCAGCTTGCGGCCGAGCCGGTGCAGTATGTCCAGGTCGCGCTCGACCACGGGCTCGGCCCCGGGCCGTTGGACCTTCACCGCGACCGCCTGCCCGTCCGCCAGCCGGGCCCGGTGCACCTGGGCCATCGACCCGGCGGCCAGCGGCACCGGGTCGAAGGAGGCGAACACATCGTCGGGGTCCCGGCCCAACTCCACGGTGAGCGCCTTCCGTACCCGCTCCCACGGTTCCGGCGCGGCCTGGTGGTGCAGCCGGGAGAACTCCTCCACATACTCGGTCGGGAGCAGGTCGTAGCGGGTGGACAGCATCTGTCCGAGCTTGACGAACGTCGACCCCGCCTCTTCGAGGGCCAGCCTCACCTGCCGTGCCGAGTGGCGACGGGCGGCGACCGTTCCCTTCGGCGAACCCGCCCGTGCGAGACCGCGCAGCGAGGGCGAGAGACCGTTGCGCATGGCGATCGCGCTGAGCTCCGCGTACCGCCGGGTGCGTGCCACACGGCGGCGCAGCGCTCCGGGCAGCCGGACGATGTCGGACAGCACGCTGCTCGGCAGCAGCACTTCCGAGAACGCCAGGAAGAGCATGGTGACGAGGATGCCGGAGAGCACTTGTACGGAGGTCATCGCCGGGCGATGACTGCTCGGGCCCATGGCCGAGATGATCTGCATCGTGGCCAGGACGCCGACGGTGCCGGCGATGGCGGCCCGGATGTTGCCGATTCTGATACCGAGCAGGCGTCGGGCGCCCATGGACAGCCCGACCAGGGTGAAGACGAACAGAACAGGTATGAGAATCAGGAACGCTGTGTGCAGCATGGGCGGTGCCTTCCCGGACCGGAGTCCGCGTGCGGTTGCGTGTCCGCGGCCGTGTGCCGACGGCGGGTCGGGACCGCCGCGGCGGCCGTGTGCTGCCCCTCCGGGCCCGGCCATTCTCTGCGCCCCGGCGTAAGCGCTCCACCGGGCTCTCCTGCAGGAAGTTGCAGCGACGTGGCGGCGTCGCGGAGCGGGGGAGCGGAGGGGGCGGGGCGTTGCCGGACGGGCGAAACACATCCGGTGGTTGGCCTGTTGTTCGCCCTACCCGGACAAGTACCGGCGGAAACCGGAGTGGCTATGGCACCAAGCTGTCGAAATCGATCCGCCGATCCGTCAACGGACAGTCCAGCGCCCTAGTTTGAGATTCACGAAGCGGGCTGGATCCAGCCTGTACGGGGAACTGCCGAGAGGTTGACGTGGCGGACACGGGGATCGGTTTGGACGCGAGGTCGGAGCTCCTTTATCGAAAGCTGCTCCTGAGGTCGGCATGGCGTACGCAGGACCTGGCACGGGAGCTGATGTGGTCGGCGGACCAGGTGCTGCAAGGGCTGGAGGCGCTGAAGTCCGAAGGTCTGGCCAGCGTCTCCG
This sequence comes from Streptomyces sp. NPDC091289, assembly GCF_044757365.1. Lineage (NCBI taxonomy): Bacteria > Bacillati > Actinomycetota > Actinomycetes > Kitasatosporales > Streptomycetaceae > Streptomyces > Streptomyces sp. NPDC091289. The sequence continues at coordinate 185,785 of NZ_JBIVUT010000018.1, read as the reverse complement.
GCGGCGACGGCGGTTCCTTCCGCGCCGTCGAGCCGTGCATCGCACTGCCGGCGCTGCTGTCCTGGCGGATGCGGGAGGGGCGCTCTCCGCAACCCAGCCCGGTCCAGATCGGCCGGTTCATTACCCTGCACGAACAGGCGGAACGGTTCGGGGACCCGGCCGAGGGGAACGACGGCCGGCATGACGTCTCGGCCATGATCGAGCGCATGGTCGCCAAGGTCGAGCGTGAGGTGACTCTCCTTGCCCCCGGATACCGGGAGGGCGGATTCGAGTTCTCCCGGCCGGTCGCCGACATGGTGTTGCGGCGGGGCGCGCGGCTGAGATCGGTGTGGGCGGCCTCGGTGCTCCAGGCGCCGAACGCCATGGCGCACGCCCAGTGGCTGACACAGGAGGGTGCGGCGCTGCGTTCGGTCGGTACGGTGCCGCCGCGCGCGGTGATCATGGACGGTGCGGTCGCCGTCGTCGTCGACGAGACCGAGGGCGCCCGCATCGTGCGTTCCCCCGCGGAGCTGGAGCGGCTGTCCGCCCTGGCCGACCGGTTCTGGGACCGGGGGGCGACCGTGCGGCAGACCGGCCGGCAGCCCGTGGCCACGACGCGCCGCCCGCGCTCGGAAGTCGTCCTGCGCCTGCTGTCCGAAGGCCTCACCGACGACGCGATCGCCCGCCGCCTGGGGTGCAGCGTCCGCACGGTGCGCAACGACGTCGCCTCCGCGATGGTGGCCCTCGACGCCCGCAGCCGCTTCCAGGCGGGGGCCCGCGCCATGCAGGTGGGCCTGATCTGACAGCCCTCCGACAGCCCAGTGACAGCCCTCTGGCAGCCCGGTGAACGGGGAGCCCGGAGCCCTACCGGCCCTCGGCGACGGTGAGCCTCTCCACCGCTCCCGAAAGCCGCTCCAGCACCCGCACTGTCTCCGCCACCCCCTCCGCCCCCAGCTCCCCCGCCAGCCGCGCGGCGAACTCCGCGTGGGACGGGCCGATCCGGGACACCGCGTCGCGCCCCGCCTCCGTCGGCCGCAACAGCTTCGCGCGGCGGTGGGCCGGGTTCTCCGCGTACTCCGCGAGCCCCCGCTCGACCAGCAGGTCCGCGATCCGCTGCACGCTCTGCCGGGTGATCCCCATCGCCCGGGCGATCCCCGCCACCGGCAACGGCTCCGGCAGCACCGCCCCCAGCACCTGCCACCACGCCGCCGTCAGACCGCCCGGCCGCGCCAGTTCCTCGGCCACCCCGAGGAACTGCCCGTTCAGCCGGAACACCGTCAACGCCGTCCGGCTCAGCAGGTCCTGCTGGTCCCGCAGGCTCTCCGCCCCCTCATTACTCACCCTGCAACACCTCGTACGCGCTCGCGTCCGAGTCATGGAACAGCCGGTACCACGCGTCCAGCTTCTTCGCGTCGTACACCCCGAGCCGCGCGAAGACCTCCCGCGCGAACGCCACCGGCTCCGTCGGCCCGGCCGTGATCAGCCCGCCGTCCGTGACCGCGTCCGTGTCCACGTACCGCGCGCCGCCCGCGTACCCCGTCGCCGCGAGGTAGAAGGAGACCGCGCTCGTGTGCGCCCGGTCGTCCAGGAGCCCTTCCCGGGCCAGTCCGGCCGTCGCCCCGCAGATCGCCGCGACCGGCACGCCCGCGTCCAGGAAGCCCCGGGCCGCCCGTGCGAACGGGGCCAGCCCGTCCCCCGTGTCCCACTCGGCCGCACCGGTCAGGATGAGCAACGCGCTGTCCTGTGCCCGCAGTTCGTCCAGGGACAGATCGGGCTGGATGCGCAGGCCGCCCATGGTCGTGACCGGCTCCCGGGAAAGACCCACGGTCCGCACGGTGTAGCCGTTCTGTGCGAGATGGGCGGTGGTGTGCCCGGTCTCCCAGTCGGCGAAGGTGTCGTAAACGGCGAGATGCACGGTTCCGGCGCTGCTGGTCATGGCGGCCTCCTCGGCTAGATGACAGAAGACTGTCATATGGACAGCATGCTGTCAATGAGTGAGGAGCCCCCAGCCCTCGGCCCCCGACACCTTGCCGATCCATCCGCCCCAGTCCGTACAAGGTGGCCATGGAGACGCGCCCCACCAGCGCCTACGCTCGCCGCATGACCCCTCATGCCCCTCATGCCCCGTACGCCGACCCCGCGGCCGGTGCGGCCGTGAAGGCCGCGGACCGCGCGCACGTGTTCCACTCCTGGTCCGCCCAGGGCCTCATCGACCCGCTCGCCGTCGCCGGCGCCGAGGGGTCCTACTTCTGGGACTACGACGGCAACCGCTACCTCGACTTCACCAGCGGGCTCGTCTACACCAACATCGGCTACCAGCACCCCACCGTGATCGCCGCGATCCAGGAGCAGGCGGGCAAACTCGCCACGTTCGCGCCCGCGTTCGCGATCGAGGCGCGCTCCGAGGCCGCACGCCTCATCGCCGAGCGCACCCCCGGCGACCTGGACAAGATCTTCTTCACCAACGGCGGCGCCGAGGCCGTCGAGAACGCCATCCGCATGGCCCGGCTGCACACCGGCCGCACGAAGGTGCTCTCCGCCTACCGCTCGTACCACGGCGCCACCTCCACCGCGATCAACCTCACCGGCGACCCGCGCCGCTGGCCCTCCGACAACGGCTCGGCGGGCGTCGTCCGCTTCTGGGCCCCGTTCCTCTACCGCTCGCCGTTCCACGCCGCCAACGAGGCCGAGGAGTGCGCCCGCGCCCTCCAGCACCTGGAGGACACCCTCGCCTACGAGGGCCCGGCCACCATCGCCGCGATCATCCTGGAGACGATCCCGGGCACGGCCGGGATCATGACGCCGCCGCCGGGCTACCTCGCCGGCGTACGCGAGATCTGCGACCGGTACGGGATCGTCTTCGTGCTCGACGAGGTGATGGCCGGATTCGGCCGCACCGGCGCCTGGTTCGCCGCCGACCACTTCGACGTCGTGCCGGACCTGCTGACCTTCGCCAAGGGCGTCAACTCCGGTTACGTGCCGCTCGGCGGCGTCGCCATCAACGCCGAGATCGCCGCCACCTTCGAGACCCGCCCCTACCCCGGCGGCCTCACCTACTCCGGGCACCCGCTGGCCTGCGCCGCCGCCGTCGCCACCATCGGCGTGATGGAGGACGAGAAGGTCGTCGAGCACGCGGCCCGGATCGGCGAGACCGTCCTCGGCCCCGGCCTGCGCGAACTCGCCGAACGGCACCCCTCGGTCGGCGAGGTCCGCGGCCTCGGCGCGTTCTGGGCGCTGGAGCTGGTCCGCGACCGGGAGACCCGCGAGCCGCTCGTCCCGTACAACGCCTCCGGCGAGGCCGCCGCCCCGATGGCGGCGTTCGGCGCGGCGGCGAAGAAGCAGGGGCTGTGGCCGTTCATCAACATGAACCGGACCCACGCCGTCCCCGCCTGCAACGTCTCCGAGGCCGAGGCCAAGGAGGGGCTCGCGGCCCTGGACGTCGCGCTCTCCGTCGCCGACGCGTACACGGTGCGGGGCGCGTAGAGCGACCCATGTCCGCTTCCGGCCCGTACGCGGAGTAACCGGACGACTTGATTCCGTATGTGATCGACCCCGTACGTCTCCCCGCCGTGCCCGGAATCGGGCACGGCGGCGGCCCTGGCTTAAGGTGACCCGAACCAGAGAGCGGACGGAAGGGGTCGGCATGGGTCCGAGCGGAGGTGTGACGCGCAACACCCTGCGCCAGCAGATCGCCGACGCGCTGCGCGACGAGGTGCTCGCGGGGCGTCTTCCGCCGGGCCGGGAGTTCACCGTCAAGCAGATCGCCGAACAGTACGGGGTCTCCGCGACACCCGTCCGCGAGGCGCTCTTCGACCTCTCCGCACAGGGGCTCCTCGCCTCCGACCAGCACCGCGGCTTCCAGGTGCGCGAGTTCACCGTCGCCGACTACCGGGCGATGGCCGAGGCCCGCGTGCTCGTCGTCGAGGGCCTCTTCCGCAACCCCGCCGAACGGGTCGCGGTCCGGCCCGAGGCCCTCGCCTCCATCCGCCGGCGGGCGGCGGAGGCGGTCCGCGCCGCGAAGGGCGGCGACCTCGACGTACTGATCGGGTACGACCTGCGGTTCTGGCGGGAGCTCGGGCAGTTCGTCCTCAACCCATACATCGCGGACTTCCTCACCAAGCTCCGCGTCCAGGCCTGGGTCTTCGCCGTGCACCGGCTGCGCCGCGACGGCATGGACGAGAACCTGCTGTGGTTCGGCCATGAAGAGCTGGTCGAGGCCATCGGCCGGGGCGACCACGAGCAGGTCCACGCCGCCATGCACTCCTACTACGCGCACGCCCTCGCCTGGGCGGACCGCCTGGAGGCGCGGGAGGCCGCGGAAGGCGCCCCCGGGTCTCCGGAGGCGCCGGGGCACTGTGCGTGAGGTTCGCCCCGCATTACGCTGTCCCGACGATCGCCCGAACCTTCCGAGAGCGAGACTTCGTGGCCTGTGACCTGTGGCTGGTCCCCCTCGTCGATGTGCTGTGCCACAGCGCCGACAATCCGTTCGCCGAAGAGATCGCCGTCTACGACAAGGCGCTGAACGACGCCGGGCTGCCGCCCGTCCCCGTCTACGCGTACATGCCGGGCCTCACCGGGGACGTCGCCCCCGTGGCCGGCTTCGACTACGACGCCCTGCACTTCCTGCGCCGCGCCTACCTGCTGCAGCTGAGCGGCCTCGCGGTCACCCCCGTCGCCGGTCTCGACGGCGACTACGAGCAGCTCCTGGAGATGTTCGAACAGGGCGCGCAGCAGTCGCACCTGGTCTGGCACTACGACCACGCCGGGGCGTACGTCCCGGTGGACTTCCCGGCCCCGCTCTCCGACGACGCGCTCCTGTCGGGCGGCGGACCGCTGGGCTCCGCCCACGGGCTGCTGCGGGAGCTGGAGTTCGTGGCCCCGTCCATCGGCATCGACCCGGCCAACCCGCCGGCCGCGCCACAACCGCCCTCCGGCCCCACCACCCTGGAACAACCGGCGGACTCGATCCCCTACGACGACAGCCCGTTCGCCCGGGAGCGCCACGTCTGGCTCGGCCTCCACGCCGCAGCGACCCGCAGCCTGGCGCAGGGCTCAATGATCATCTTCAGCTGAACGAAGCCCAGCCCGCCAACTCAAGCCCGTCCGGCGATTGAGGACCGGGGGTCCGGGGGCAGCGCCCCCGAAGCCTCACCCCGTACCCCCGGCACCCACCGCCCCGGAATCTTTCACCGCGGCGGCGACTCCGGCGGCCGCTGCCGCGGCATGTTCGGCCGGGCCGCCACCGACGGCATCGAGTACCGCCCCGGCAGAGCCCCCGGCTCCCCCCGCCCCCCGGCGCTCCCCGACGCCAGGGCCTGCATGCCCATCGGCGCGGGCCCCGCCCGGAACTCCACCATCCAGTCCGCCGTCTCCGACCGCACCAGCTCGGTGACGTCCTCGGAGAACCTCCGCAGCACCCCCAGGCACCGCTCGGCCGCCTCGCTGGCCGTGCCCTCGGTCGGCCCGAGCATCTCCCGTACGCACTCCGAGGCCCAGTCGAACTGGAGCACCTGGAGCCGCCGCTGCACGGCCTGCGCCGTGGCGAGGTTCCTTATCCACCCGGAGGTGAGGCCGAAATACCGGTCGCAGGCCATGCAGGCGGCCCCCAGCAGCAGCGACAGATAGCCCCAGCCCGCCGAGCCGCTCAGCGTGCCGGTCAGATCGAGCAGCGGCAGCGCGGCCCCGGCGACCACCCCGGCGGCGGTGCCCATCCGCAGCCCCCTGGCGGCCCGGCGCTTCCAGATCCGGTCGTTCAGATACCAGTCGGCGGTGTCCAGGGCGCCGGACTCGACCCAGCGGTAGAGCTCGTCGAGCCGCTCGGCCGGCTCGCCCCAGTCGCCGAGCGGGAACGGGCGCCCGGTCAGATCGCGCCCGGCGGGGCGTTCCCTGCCCGGACCGGAAGCGGAATGCTCAGCTCCGGTCTCACCGGATCCCGCATCGGACTCCTTGCGGGGCGGCCCCTCGGGCTGCATCTCCGGCTGACTCACCGGGGCACTCCTCTGCACTCTGACGGACGGGGGCGGACGGGAACGTACGCATAGGGGGTAACTCTGCGTCACCGCACATGCACGCTCGTGTGCCGATGCGCATGCCCTTCCTACCGCCGAATGGTGGGCCGTGGGGTCGAAATCGCGGGATTCCCGCCTGGGCAGGGCCGCTGGTCAGGTATAGGAGCACTCACGCCGGTTCCGGAATCTCACCCGAAAGAGTTGGTCCCCGGCGGGTGAAGCGCGGTGACCGGGGAGCACGTAGGCTCGGCTTACCGAAACATTTGTCGTCGAAATGCCAGGAGTGACCGTGATTCCCGGTGGTGGCCAGCCCAATATGCAGCAGTTGCTCCAGCAGGCCCAGAAGATGCAGCAGGACCTCGCCGCGGCCCAGGAGGAACTGGCCAGGACCGAGGTCGACGGACAGGCGGGCGGCGGTCTCGTGAGGGCCACCGTGACCGGCTCCGGCGAGCTGCGCGCCCTGGTGATCGACCCGAAGGCGGTGGACCCGGAGGACACCGAGACGCTCGCCGATCTCGTCGTCGCGGCCGTCCAGGCGGCCAACGAGAACGCGCAGGCGCTCCAGCAGGAGAAGCTCGGCCCGCTGGCGCAGGGCCTGGGCGGCGGCGGGGGCATCCCCGGCCTGCCGTTCTGACCGGACCGGATGGAGCCGGCCCCACGGGGCCTACTGGTACCGACCCGTACCCACTACGGTACGGAGCAGGAAGCAAAGAAAGGCGTTCCGTTGTACGAAGGCGTTGTTCAGGACCTCATCGACGAACTGGGCAGGCTGCCCGGCGTCGGTCCCAAGAGCGCGCAGCGGATCGCCTTCCACATCCTGCAGGCCGAGCCCACGGATGTACGCCGGCTCGCGCACTCCCTCCTGGAGGTCAAGGACAAGGTCCGGTTCTGCGAGGTGTGCGGCAATGTCGCGCAGCAGGAGCAGTGCGGGATCTGCCGGGACACGCGCCGCGACCGCAGCGTCATCTGCGTGGTCGAGGAGCCCAAGGACGTCGTCGCGATCGAGCGGACGCGTGAGTTCCGCGGCCGCTACCACGTCCTGGGCGGGGCGATCAGCCCCATCGAGGGCGTCGGCCCGGACGACCTGCGCATCCGTGAGCTGCTGGCGCGGCTCGCGGACGGCTCCATCACGGAGCTGATCCTCGCGACCGACCCCAATCTGGAGGGCGAGGCCACCGCGACGTACCTGGCGCGGATGGTCAAGCCGATGGGCCTCAGGGTGACCCGGCTGGCCAGCGGTCTGCCGGTCGGCGGCGACCTGGAGTACGCCGACGAGGTCACCCTGGGCCGCGCCTTCGAGGGGAGGCGGCTGCTGGATGTCTGACACCACGGCGGCCGGCCCCCGCCCTTCTCGCACACTGCCGTCCGCTTCACCGTCTGTGACCGCGCCCACGGGAGGTCCCCTCGATGTCTGACGCCACGCTGAACTCCGTCACGCAGGACCCGGGCGACTTCGCCGTCCAGATCGCCGACCAGATCAAGACGTTCATCGTCGCGGTCACCGAGGTGTCCAAGGTCGACGAGCCGGAAGAGGCCGTCCCGGTCCTGCTCCTCCAGGTCTCGCAGCTCCTGCTCGCGGGCGGCCGCCTCGGCGCGTACGAGGACGTCCTGCCCGACGAGCGGTACGAACCGGACCTCGGCCCCGAGCCGGACGCGGACGGCCTGCGCGAGCGGTTCGCCGCGCTCCTGGAGCCGATCGACGTCTACTCCGAGGTCTTCGACCCGTACGAGCCCCGCAAGGCCCCGGTCCCGCACCGGATCTCCGACGACCTGGCCGACCTGGTCACCGACCTCGGCCACGGCCTCGCTCACTACGACGCCGAGCGCACCGCCGAGGCGCTGTGGTGGTGGCAGTTCTCGTACTTCTCCAACTGGGGCTCCACCGCGTCCGCCACCCTCCGCGCCCTCCAGTCCCTGGTCGCCCACATCCGCCTCGGCCAGCCCCTGGAGGAGCTGGACGGCCTGGACACCGACCAGGACCCGGGCGAGGAGGACCTCGCCGAGGAGGCGGGCCGCGTGATGCTCCAGGAGATCGCGGCCCCGCTGGGCCTGCGCCCGGTGAAGTAACCGGCGGCGACGCCCGGTCTCCGGTCTCACCGGAACGCGTCGGCGTTCTCCTCGGCCCAGCGCCGGTAGGGGCGCGCGGGCGAGCCGGTGACCCGGGCCACGGTGTCGTGCACGGCCAGCAGCGCGTCGTTGACGTCGCCGCCCATCAGGTCGAGGACGCTGTCCGCGACCTCGGCGCCCATCATCGCGGCCATCGGCCCGTACGCCTCCTCCCGCCCGATCCCGACGCAGGCCACCTCCTGGCCCAGCACCCGCCCCAGCTCACCGGCCTGCTGCCGCGGGGCGATCCGCTCCGGCCCGGTGAGCGGGTACGTCCGCCCCCGGTGCCCCGGCCCGGTCAGCGCGGCACGGGCCACCGATGCGATGTCGGCGGGGTGGACGGCCGGCAGCCCGACGTCCGCGTACGGCACGCGCACCACGGAGTCCTCGCGCACGGACCGCGCCCACCAGAGGGTGTTGGAGGCGAACTGCGTCGGCCGCAGCACGGTCCACTCCATGCCGCTCTCCCGCAGCCGGCGCTCGACGGCGAGATTCGCCTGCGCCGGGCCGAGGTGCGGATGGGTCTCGACGGTGATGGAGGAGACCAGCACCACGTGCTCCACCCCCGCGTCCCGGGCGGCGTCCAGGATGCCGGCGTCATCGCCGACCCCCGAGATCAGGAACAGCGAACGAACGCCGTCCAGCGCGGACTTCAACGACCCGGCCCGCTCCAGATCGCCTTCCACCACTTCGGCCCCACCGGGCACCAGGGTCCCGGCCCGTGCCGCGTCGCGGGTCAGCGCCCGGACGCCGGCCCCGCGGCCGTCCTCGCAGAGCTGCCGCAACAGCTCCCTGCCGATGTTCCCGGTCGCACCGGTCACCAAAATCATCGCTGAGCGCTCCTCTGTCCGGTCACGGCCTGTCCGACACCGGGAACGCTAGAACCTCAACCAACCTTGACATCAAGCTGGTTGGCAGAGATTCGTCAGCCCTTGACCTCAACCACGGTCGAGGACGGAGGCTCTGGACGAACGGCCGACGCAACGGCCGCATCCCACAAGGAGATTCCCCCATGAGCACCACGTCCCCCGCCGCCGCACCCACCGTCATCGGAGTACCCGCTCCGCAGGAGGACGCCGACGCCATCGTCGCGCTCGTCGCCGGTGTGCAGGAGGCCCAGTTGAACGCGGATCCCGACGCGTTCCTCGACGCCTTCCGCGAGGACGCCATCTGGACCACGGCCCACGGCAAGCGGCTGACCGGCCTGCCGGAGATCAGCGCCTTCACCCGCAAGGTGCTGCCCCCGCAGGCGGACGCCCCGGTGACGGCCACGTACACGGTGGATCTGATCCTCTTCATCCGCCCCGACATCGCAGCGGTCAAGATCCGCCAGCGCCCGACCGCCCGCGACGGAGGCCGGTTCCTGGACCAGATCTTCCACGGCCAGGAGGACCCCTCCGAGCTCATGGCCGCCCACCCCGAGGCGGTTCCCGGCACCCCGACCTACGTCCTGGCGAAGGACGACGGGGTCTGGCGCATCGCGGCCGCGCAGAACACCCAGGTCTTCGACGTGGAGACGCTGGCGGCCGGCTGAGCCGCCCGCCAGCCGATATTCCGGGGCGGTCGTCCCACCCGCTTGTTAACCTCCCCCAGCCCTTGATCTTCGATCAGGGGCCTGACCAGGGAGGGGTGCACGCGTGAGCGTGACAGGACGAAGACGTACAGGACAGGGACGAGCGAGACGGGCGGCCGTGGCGGCGGTGATCGCCGCCGGGACGGTGCTGGCGACGCCCGGCACCGTACTGGCGGCGGCCGGCGGGCTCCCGCCGAAGCAGCCGCAGACCGCCGACCTGACGATGGGCGGCGCGGGATGCGTCACCGGCGAGGATCGGCCGTATGTGCGGACCGTTCCGAAGGTGACGGCGCGGCTGTACGGTCCCGGCGGCGGGCAGCCGGGCGAAGTGAGCCGTGTACAGGGCGAGTTCGAGGCCTGGTGGCAGACCGAGGGCGGCGCCGAGCAGCGCGTGTCCATGACCACCGGCATGAAGGGCGACACCGCGCCGTTCAGCTGGCAGTTGCCGGACACCATCCCCGACGAGACCGTCGTGTCCTGGCGGGTGCGGGCCGTCAACGACGACGGGGCCTCCGCGTGGAGCAGCGAAGGGGCGGGCGCGCCCTGCGAGTTCGTCTACGACCGCACCCAGCCCGACGCCCCGGTCGTCACCTCCACCGACTACCCGGACGACAACACCTGGACGCCCGGAGCCGGTGTCCGGGGGACCTTCCGCTTCACGGCGCAGGCCGAGGACATCGTCGCCTACGCCTACTCCTTCATCGGTGAGCCGCCGAGGACGGCCGAGGCCCGCCCCGACCGTTCGGCCGAGATCAGCTTTGTGCCGAAGGGGTCCGGCGTCCAGATCCTCTCCGTACAGGCGCAGGACCGGGCCGGCAACCGCGGCCTGCCCACCAACTACACCTTCCGGATCGGGGAAGGGCCCGCCCCGGTCGCGCGGTGGAAGCTCGCCGACGCGGAGGGCTCCCGCTCGGCCGCCGCCGAGAACGGCACCGCGGCCCGGGCCGGCAAGGGGGTCGCGTTCGGCGCGCCCGCGCCGTCCGGCACCCCGCTCACCTCCACCGCCTCGCTCGACGGAACGGGCCACGGCTTCCTGACCCCGGGCGCCCCGGTCGTCGCCGGCACCGCGAAGGACTTCGCCGTCGGCGGCTGGGTACGTCCGGCGCGCGTGGACGGCACCCGTACGGTCCTCTCGCAGGACGCGGGCACGGCACGCGCCTTCACACTGGGGCTGACGCAGGCCGGCTCCGCCCCCGCCTGGTCGTTCGCCATCGGCGGGGCGCGGGTCACGGGCGGCCTGCCCGAGACCGGCGACTGGGCGTATGTGCTCGGCCAGTACGACGCGGAGACCGGCACGGCCCGGCTGTACGTCAACGGCCGCGCCGTCGGCGAGGAGACCGCCGCCACCCCCGTGGCGGGCGAGGGCGACTTCCAGATCGGCCGCGCGCGCGGGGCGCAGGGTTACCGCGACCGCTGGCAGGGCGAGATCGGTGACGTACGGGCGTACGACCGGATCGTCGTGCCGGACGAGCTGACGGCCCTCGCCACCCGTGCCGCGCAGCGGACCGGCCACTGGGCGCTCGACACCGCGCCGGACGGCCTCGCCCCGGAGACGGACGGGGGCGCACCGCTGAAGCTGGGCGCCGGCGCCTCGATCTTCCGGCTCGACACCCCCTGCGACCCGCTGGACCAGGTCTGCGCCCAGGACTGGCCGCTGGAGGGTGACGGACACCTGCGCCTCGACGGAGTCTCGGGCCACGCGGCCACGGACGCCCCGGTGGTCGACACCTCCGGGAGCTTCACCGTCAGCGCCCGCGTCCGGCTCACCGACGACGCCCCGGCGACGCCGATGACGGCGATCTCCCAGGGCGGCGAGCACGGCGACGCCTTCAAGGTGCGCTTCGACCCGGAGAACTCCAGCTGGGACCTGGTGCTGGCGCACGCCGACGAGCCGGGTGCGCCGGAGACCGTGCTCCGCCGGATCGAATGGCCCGACGGCGACTTCGGGGTGGGCCACCGGGTCACCGTCGTGTACGACGCCTCGGCGAACGAGGTGTCCTTCTACGTGGACGGGTGGGCGGAGTCCGACGGCGGCACCGCGGCCTTCGACGCCGCCTGGAAGAGCACCGGCGGGCTCCAGCTCGGCCGGGGCCGCACCGCCGACGGCTGGGGCGAGCAGCTGAAGGGCGTGGTGGACAGCGTGTACGCCTACCAGGGCGTGCTGTCCGAGACGGAGATCAGGCAGCTGCCGTAGCGGGAAGCGTCCCAGCTCGCACTTTCCGTACGGAGGGTGTGGGCTGGGACACAAACGGGAGTGCTCCCGGGCTGGGTGGGCAACAGCCTCGTACGAGCAGTTCGGGGCGACACGCCGTACCGGGTGATGAGCGGGACATCTCACCATCCGGTATGGACGGGTCGATTCCGGACTGCTCGTTAAACTGAGCCGACCGCAGTAATGACTGAGCGAGGAGCGCACGTGGGCCTTGTCGTGCAGAAGTACGGAGGCTCCTCCGTAGCCGATGCCGAGGGCATCAAGCGGGTCGCCAAGCGAATCGTCGACGCCAAGAGGAACGGCAACCAGGTGGTTGTCGTGGTGTCCGCGATGGGTGACACGACGGACGAGTTGATAGACCTCGCCGAGCAGGTATCGCCGATCCCTGCCGGCCGTGAGTTCGACATGCTGCTGACCGCCGGCGAGCGGATCTCCATGGCCCTGCTGGCGATGGCGATCAAGAACCTGGGCCACGAGGCCCAGTCGTTCACGGGCAGCCAGGCCGGTGTCATCACCGACTCGGTCCACAACAAAGCGCGCATCATCGACGTCACGCCGGGCCGCATCCGGACCTCGATCGACGAGGGCAACATCGCCATCGTCGCCGGGTTCCAGGGCGTGAGCCAGGAGGGCAAGAACATCACCACCCTCGGTCGCGGCGGGTCGGACACGACCGCTGTCGCGCTGGCCGCCGCGCTGAACGCCGAGGTCTGTGAGATCTACACCGACGTCGACGGCGTCTTCACCGCGGACCCCCGGGTCGTGAAGAAGGCGAAGAAGATCGAGTGGATCTCCTTCGAGGACATGCTGGAGCTGGCCGCGTCCGGCTCCAAGGTGCTGCTGCACCGCTGCGTGGAGTACGCACGCCGTTACAACATTCCGATCCACGTCCGCTCGTCCTTCTCCGGACTGCGCGGCACCTGGGTCAGCAACGAGCCGCAAGGGGACCAGCAGGTGGAGCACGCGATCATCTCCGGAGTCGCCCATGACGTCTCGGAGGCCAAGGTCACCGTCGTCGGCGTCCCGGACAAGCCGGGCGAGGCGGCCGCGATCTTCCGCGCCATCGCCAACGCCGAGGTCAACATCGACATGGTGGTGCAGAACGTCTCCGCCGCGTCGACCGGACTGACGGACATCTCCTTCACCCTGCCCAAGGCCGAGGGCCGCAAGGCCATCGACGCCCTGGAGCGGACCAAGGGCTCCATCGGCTTCGACTCGCTCCGTTACGACGACCAGATCGCGAAGATCTCCCTGGTCGGCGCCGGTATGAAGACGAACCCGGGCGTCACGGCCGGATTCTTCGAGGCGCTGTCCGACGCGGGCGTGAACATCGAGCTGATCTCGACCTCCGAGATCCGCATCTCGGTGGTCACCCGCGCCGACGACGTCAACGAGGCCGTGCGCGCCGTGCACACCGCCTTCGGTCTCGACAGCGACTCCGACGAGGCCGTCGTCTACGGAGGCACCGGCCGATGACCGCACACCGCCCTTCGCTCGCGGTCGTCGGTGCGACCGGGGCGATCGGCGGTGTCATGCTCCGGATCCTCTCGCAGCACGCGGATGTCTGGGGCGAGGTCAGACTCGTCGCCTCGCCGCGCTCGGCCGGCCGCAAGCTGGTCGTGCGCGGTGAGGAGAGCGAGGTCCTCCCGCTCACCGAGGACGTGTTCGACGGCGTCGACGTGGCCCTCTTCCTGGTGCCGGACGAGGTGTCCGCCCACTGGGCCCCGATCGCCGCAGCCAAGGGCGTCGTCGTCATCGACGACTCGGCGGCCTTCCGGCTGGACGACGACGTACCGCTGGTCGTCCCGGAGATCAACCCCCATGCCGCGCGGCTCCGCCCGCGCGGCATCGTCGCGTCCCCGAACTGCACCACGCTGTCGCTGATCGTCGCGGTCGGCGCGCTGCACGCCGAGTTCGGGCTGCGCGAGCTGATCGTCTCCTCCTACCAGGCGGTCAGCGGCGCGGGCCGGGACGGTGTCGCCGCCCTGCGCGAGCAGCTGGCGCTGGTGGCCGGCACGGAGCTGGGCACCCACCCCGGGGACGTACGCCGGGCTCTGGGGGACGGTCCGGAGGCGACGGCGAGCCCGTTCGCCGCGCCCGTCGCCCTGAACGTCGTTCCCTGGGCGGGTACGGACGCCGGGGACGGCTGGTCCTCCGAGGAGATCTCCATCCGCGAGGAGTGCCGCAAGGTGCTGGGCCTGCCGGCCCTCAAGGCCACCGCGACCTGTGTGTACGTCCCCGTCGTCGCGACGCACTCGATGTCCGTCCACGCCCGCTTCGAGAACGAGGTCGCCGTCGGCAAGGCGCACGAGATCCTGGCGACCGCCCCCGGCGTGGTGCTGTTCGACAGTCCGGAGTCCGGAGATTTCCCCACTCCGTCCGATGTGGTCGGCACCGATCCCACCTGGGTGGGCCGCGTCCGCCGGTCGATGGACGATCCGCACGCCCTGGAAATGTTCCTTTGCGGTGACAATCTCCGAAAAGGTGCGGCTTTGAACGTGGCCCAGATCGCCGAATCGGTCGCCGCCGAATTCCCTCGGGGATGATCGAACTTGTTTTGTAGGATCTGTGAACGCCCTATGAGGAATTTGCTGGTCTGAACCTCTTGAGCTGGGGCGTTGTCGTATCCGACGATGATCTCCCGGCCTTCTGCAACCGCACCTCGGCCGGGCTGCGTCTATGCGGTCACTTCTTGCGTGGCCAGACGCTATGACGGGGCATTTGGGGAAGAGCAGGTACGTATGAGGGCATGTCGCACAGTGCTGAACGTGGCACCGTCCGCGTACAACCCTGACGGGGGGCAGCGTGTCCAACAGGCGTGGCAGAGGTTCTCGACATCACAGTGGTGGGCCCGTTGCGAGGCGCGTCGGCGCGTCCGCTCCGGCGGCCCCGCGCGCCCGGCGGCATGCCGGTGATCGCGCCCATGCCCGCCGCACGCCCGGCCCAGCTGCCCGCGCAGCGCGGGGGTGCTGACGAGACGGTGGCAGCTGGAACCACGGTCGACCATCTCACCGAGACCTATCGCGCCCACTACCGCTCCCTGCTCGGTCTCGCGGCCCTGCTGCTGGACGACACCGCGTCCTGCGAGGACGTGGTGCAGGAGGCGTTCATCCGCGTGCACTCCGCGCGCAACCGGGTCCGCGAACCGGAGAAGACCCTCGCGTATCTCCGCCAGACCGTGGTCAACCTCTCGCGCTCCGCACTGCGCCGCCGCATCCTCGGGCTGAAGCTGCTCTCCAAGCCGATGCCGGACATGGCGAGCGCGGAGGAGGGCGCCTACGACCAGCTGGAGCGGGACGCGCTGATCAAGGCGATGAAGGGGCTGCAGCGACGCCAGCGCGAGGTGCTGGTGCTGCGCTACTTCGCGGACATGACGGAGGCCCAGGTCGCCGAGACGCTGGGGGTCTCCCTGGGCTCGGTCAAGGCGTACGGTTCCCGGGGTATCGCGGCGCTGCGCGTCGTGATGGAGGCCCAGGCATGAGCGGGCCCGAGCAGCGCCCCGCACAGGGCCCCGAGCACAGGAACGAGAATGACCCGACGGGAAGCGGAATGGTGAACCACGGGCCGGAGAAGACTCCGCACACCGATCCGGACCGCCGGCACGACGGGAGCGCGGGACCCGAGCCGGGCGAGAGCCCGGAACCCGCGCCGCCCGCGCCGGTGGACAACGAGGCCGGCGAGGACCCCGACGAGCCGAACGAGCTGGACGAGGTGGCCCTGCGCCGCATGCTGCAGGGTGCGGTGCGCGAGCTCGCCCCCTCCGACGGCACCCTCGACCATCTCCACCGCGCCGTCCCCGCCCGCCGGGCCAGGCGTCGGCAGGCCGTCGTCGGCGCGGCCGCCGCGGCCCTGCTGATCGGCACCGCCGTCCCCGCCTTCGTCCATGTCGCGACCTCGGACGGCCCGTCCACCGCCCGCCCCGCCATCGCCGGACACGGCGAGCAGGCCCAGGGCGGCAACGGGGACGACACCGGCCCCGAGCGGACCGGCCCTCGGACCGTGGAGCCCACCGAGCGCGAGGGCGGGGGCGGCGTCGGCGAGGCCGACCCGGACCCCAGCCCCACCGAAGGCGAGGGCCGCGACCCCGACGGGGCGGTGACGGGCGAGGCGTCCGACTCCCCGAGCGTGGATTTCGCGTCCCTGCCGGTCTGCGACCCGAGCCAGCTCGGCGTCGCCTCCGCGGGCACCGACGCACCGGGGGCCGACGGCACGGTCTACGGCAGCTTCAAGATCGCCAATGTGTCCGGCAAGGGCTGCACGGTCAGCAGCAACGGCACGGTGGGCTTCACCGCCATCGGCGCGGCCGACCCGCTCAAGATCGGCGTCGTCCAGCACACGGCGGGCGACGCGGCCCCCGGGCTGCCGGACCCCTCGCAGGAGCCGGGCACGGTGCTGCTGAAGCCGGCCATGGCGTACGAGGTGCGGTTCGCCTGGGTGCCGGCCGACACCTGTCCGGCCGTGGGCCCCTCACCGAGCCCGACCCCGTCGGCGGACGGCGCGGGCGGATCGGTCGGCGAGGGCAGCGACCAGTCCGGCGTCGAGGCGCAGACGCTGCGCGAGGACGGGGGCACGGCGGAGGGCAGCGTCGCGGTGACGCACACCCCGGAGACGGGAGCGCCCACCGCGGAGACGAAGATCCCCAACGCCTGCTCGGGCACGATCTACCGCACGGGCGTACTCGCCACGTCGTAGTCCGGCGAGGACGGGTCGCCCTGCGGCGAGTCCGGCGAGTCCGGCGATTCCGGCGCGGCAGGGGCCTGCGCGTCTTCCGGTACGAGGCCGAGCGCGAGGTCGCGTGCGGCCTCGGCCTCCCGGCGCACCAGCCGGAACCACATGAAGAGCACGAAGCCGGCGAAGACGAACCACTCGCCCGTGTACCCCAGGTTCTGGAACGCCTTCAGATCGAGACCGCTGCCCTGCGGGGCCGCCGCGGGCACGGGCTTCATCGCACCGCCCGCACCGCCCGCACCGCCCGCACTGCCCGCACCGCCCGCCCCGCCCGCACCGGATTCGGGAAGCGTCACCCAGGCGTCGTACACGTCGTACGGGACGAGGTTCACCAGGGTCGCGGCGCTGATCATGCCGACCTGGCCCCCGGGGAGCCCGCCCCGGACGTTCACGCCGTCGCTGTTGGTGTTCTCGGAGGCCTGGAGGTCGCCGGTCACCGTGACCTCGCCCTCCGGCGCGGCGGGCACCCGGGCGTCGCTCGGGGTCCCGGGCAGCCAGCCCCGTACCACCGGCAGGGCCTTGCCGCTGTCCGTACGCAGCAGACTCAGGACGTAGAAGCCCGCCCGGCCGTCCAGTTCACGGCCGGGCACCAGGAACTGGTCGGCGTACGTGCCGGTGGCGACGGCCGGGCGGCCGGACGTCACCTTGTCGACGGGCAGCAGCTCGTCCAGGGGTTTCGCGGCCCGGGTGCTGGGATCGGGCTGCTTCTCCGCCTGTTCGTGCGACTGCACACGGTCCTCGAAGCGGCCGAGCTGCCAGGTGCCCATGAACACGCAGAACGGGATGGCCAGCACGACGAAGAGGTTGATCCCCCACCATCGCGGGGTCAGCAGGAACCGGTACACCCCTCAAAGGTACGGTTCCCCGCCCCGGGCTCCCGGAGCGGGGTCCGTAATTTATCCGGTTCTTACGCTCCTCGGACGCTGCCCGCGCCCAGGTGCTTCAGGGCGAACTCCAGCTCCAGCCGCACCTGCTTGATCCGCTCCTCCACCACGAGCGAGCCGTGCCCGGCGTCGTACCGGTACACCTCGTGGACCGCGCCGCGCGCCGCCAGCCGGTCCACGTAGTTCTCCACCTGACGGATGGGGCAGCGTGGATCGTTGACGCCCGCCGAGATGTAGAGGGGGGCGCGCACCGCGTCGACGTACGTCAGCGGGGACGAGGCCTCGAAGCGCTCGGGAACCTCCTCCGGCGTGCCGCCCAGCAGCGTGCGGTCCATCGCCTTCAGGGCCTCCATCTCGTCGTGGTACGCCGTGACGTAGTCCGCGACGGGCACGGCCGCCAGCCCCAGCGCCCAGGAGTCGGGCTGGGTGCCGAGGCCGAGCAGGGTCAGATAGCCGCCCCACGAACCGCCGGCCAGGACCAGCCGCTCCGGGTCCGCGAGCCCGGACGCCACCGACCACTCCCGCACGGCCGCGATGTCCTCCAGCTCGATCAGGCCGACCCGGTGCTTCAGCGCGTCCGTCCAGGCGCGGCCGTAGCCGGTGGAGCCCCGGTAGTTGACCCGGACGACCGCGAAGCCGTGGTCCACCCAGGCGGCGGGACCGGAGGCGAACGCGTCGCTGTCGTGCCAGGTCGGCCCGCCGTGGATCTCGAAGACCGTGGGGAAGGGCCCGTCCCCGGTGGCGGGCTTCTGCACGAGGGCGTGGATCCGGCCGCCCGGACCCTCCACCCACGCGTCCTCGACGGCCACCGACGGCGGGGCCTTCGCACCCGGCGGGTCCAGGACCACCGCGCCGCTCGTGGAGCGCACCACGGGCGGCTGCGCGGCCGAGGACCACAGATACTCCACGGTGCCGTCCGGGCGGGCCGTGGCGCCCGACACCGTGCCGGCGGGGGTCTCCACGCGGACGGGCCCCGGGGCTCCCGGCTCATACCGCCACAGCTCGCTGCGGGCCTCGAAGCTGTGTTCGATGAGGAGCGCGGAGCCGTCCGGATACCACTCTGCCCCCACATCGCCCGGCAGATCGACCGGCAGCGCGGTCTCCGTGCCCGTGACCGGGTCCCAGATCATCGGCTCCCAGCGGCCCCGGCGCTGGTGCCCGACGAGGAGCCGGGAGTCCCCGGCCACCGGTGCGAAGCCCAGCACGGCGAGCCCCAGCTCCTTCGTGCCGCCCTCGGTGTCGTCGAGCTCGGCCACCGTGGAGCCGTCCGGGCGCACCACGCGCAGCGCGGAGTGCATCGCGTCGCCGTGCTCGGTGTGCTCCAGCGCGATCAGGGTCCCGTCGTGGGAGAGGTCCCCGACCCCCGCGGACTCCCGGTGCCGGTAGATCTCCACGGGCTCGCTGCCCGGCTTCCGCACCAGGTGGACCGTCGTGCCGTCCTCGTCGGTCGAGCGGCCGACCACCGCCGAACCGTCCCGCCCGATGGCCAGGCCCGCCGGGTAGGAGGGGGCGAGACCCGGGACGGCCGGCACGTCCTCGCCACCGTCGAACGGCTGGCGCATCCACACCCCGAACTCGTCGCCGTCGGTGTCGCTGAACCACCAGACCGCTTCGCCGTCCGGCGTCAGCACCCCGTCCGTCGTGCCGTTCGGCCGGTCGGTGACCTGGCGCTGCCGCCCGCTCGCCCGGTCCCACGCGTACAGCTCGTAGGTGCCGGTGGCGTTGGAGACGAACAGAGAGCGGTCAGGCGCGTCCTCGGCCCAGTCGGGAAGGGACACCCGGGGCGCGCGGAACCGCTGCTCCCACTCGGGCGCGGTCGCGGCCTCAGGCGCGGTCGAGGCGTTCTGTGATTCGCTCATGCCCTCCATCCAACCCGATCGGCCGCTGTGCCGGGGACCCTGTGGACAACCTGCCCGCCGGCCCTGCCGATCTCCCTCGCCCTGTGGATAACCGGTCGCGTTCCCCCCGGCCCGTGGGTAGCTTCCCGGGCATGTACTCACCGACCCCGGACGACTGGCGCGACGCCAACCGCGCGCGCTGGGACGAGCGCGTGCCGATCCATGTGGCGAGCGACTACTACGACCTGGACGCGTTCCGGGCGGGCAAGGACGCGCTGCGCGCCTTCGAGCTGGCCGAGGTCGGCGACGTCACCGGGAAGACGCTGCTGCACCTCCAGTGCCATATCGGCCTGGACACCCTGTCCTGGGCGCGGCACGGCGCCGCACAGGTCGTGGGCCTCGACTTCTCCGAGCCCGCCGTCGAGACCGCCCGGGGCCTGGCCGGGTCGCTGGGGCTGGGCCCGGACCGGGCGGCGTTCGTCGCGGCCGACGTGTATGACGCTCCGGCCGCCGTTCCCGACTCCGCGTACGACATCGTCTATACGGGGGTCGGCGCGCTGAACTGGCTGCCCGACGTCGACCGCTGGGCCGAGACCGCGGCCTCGCTGGTCGCTCCCGGCGGATTCCTCTACCTGGCGGAGTTCCATCCGATGACCGACGCGATGGACACCGAGACCGGCTCGGTGGTCACCGACGACTACTTCAGCCGTGACGCCTGGGTGGACGAGCTGCCGGGCACGTACGCCGACTTCGACGCGCCGACGGTGCACAACCGCAGCGTCGAGTGGCAGCACCCGTTGGGCCGGGTGGTGACGGCGCTCGCCGCGACGGGTCTGCGGATCGAGTTCCTCCACGAGCACGATTCCTCGCTCTTCCAGCGGTTCGGCGCGCTGGAGCGCCACGCGGACGGCCACTACCGCTTCCCGGCGGGCCGGCCGAGGATCCCGCTGATGTACTCGATCAAGGCGTCGCGCCCCGCGGACCATCGGGGATAACCGCAGGTCCGGGCGATTGTCAGTGGTGGGGGTCACACTCGTTTCCATGACCGACATGAGAGACGGATCGGCGGGCGGAGCCACGCCCGGGACGACGTCCGGCACCACGACCGGGACGACGACGGCCGCGCTGCGCGGGGCGGTGGAGACGTACTGGACGGCGGCCGAGGCGCGCGACTGGAGCGCGTTCGCGGCGACCCTCGCCGAGGACGTGGTGTACGACCTGCCGCAGACCCGGGAGCGGATCCTCGGCAAGGAGCGGTATCTCCGGTTCAACCAGGAGTATCCGGGCGACTGGCACGTCCGGGTCGAGCGGATCGTCGCCGACGCGGAGGGCCGCCAGGCCGCCGCCCGGACCGGGTGCACCGTGGCGGGGACGGCGGGGGAGCGGCCGGAGGAGATGGACGCCATCCACTTCTTCACGTTCGACGAGGAGGGGCGGATCACCGCGGTGACGGACTTCTGGCCCGAGTCGTACGAGCCTCCGGCCGGCCGTGAGCATCTGGTCGAGCGCTACTGAGCGCGGCGGCCCACCGGTCGCCCGGTGAACCGCCGCTCGTGCCCACGAGGTCCTGCGGCTGGTGCTACACCACGGAGCGGAAGGCGGGCAGATAGCCGCCCGACTGCCCCGCCGCCTTGGGGTGGTACGAGTTGTAGATCGGGACCGTGACGCTGTGGAGCCAGGCGTCGCCGGAGCACAGTTCGTGTCCGGTGAATTCGTCCACCACGCTGGAGAAGGTGAACCCGGCGTTGGCGGACCGCTTGGCCAGGACGTCGTTCAGCACGTCCGATGCGTTGTTGATCGCGGCCCGTTCGGCCTCGGTGAGTCCGGCGATGCAGCTGCCGGACAGCTGGTAGAAGCGCGGGTAGCCGAGGACCACGACCTGGGCCTGCGGGGCGCCGGCCCGGATGGCGCCGTAGAGCGAATCGAGGCTCCCGGGCAGGGAGTTGTTCATCTGCGCGATGGCGTTGTTCACGCTGGCGATGCAGGTGGCCTCGCTGGAGAGCACGCAGTCCTGCATGACGTCGGCGAACCCGACGTCATTGCCTCCGGCGGTGACGCTGACCAGCGAGGTGGACGCGTTGAGCACGCCGAGCTGACCGCTCGCCACGGACGAGGTGGTCGCCCCCGAGCAGGCGACGAAGTCGAACGAGGCGGGGGAGTTCGCGGCCTGCCACAGATACGGGTAGGCGTTGGTGCTGCGCCGGCAGTCGCCGCTGTCGGGGAGATAGCTTCCGGCGCCGACTCCCGAGGAGTAGGAGTCGCCGAGCGCGACATAGCCGCCCGCGGCGGCGGAGTCGGCCGCGGAAGCCGGTCCGGCGACGCCGAGAGCGGCCGCGGCGGCGAGCGCCAGGGTGAGGAGGGATGCCCGAATTCTTCGTACTGACATGGCTGCCAGCCTTTCGAAGTGTGGGGGGAGAGGCGGGGAGTTGGGGGAGCGATGCAGTTTCTAGCAGCTCGCGGTACCCGCCGGTAATGCCCGTGCGAGAAGTCGTCTGATATGCCCGAATGATCGTTCGGTGGGCCATGCTCCGCGCGTAGATAAACCCTCAACTCCGTGCCGGTACCGGCAAGTTCAAGGGAATCCTGTGCGTCCGGGCGGGGGTGCGAGAGGCCGGGCGGGCGGTGATTCATGGCGCGGCGGGGCCGGGTCGGGCACCCGGCGCACCGGAAAGTTCATCCGGTCGGCTCAAGCCCGGGGGGGGGCAAGGTGGCGTGCCGGGTGGCGCGCCGGGCGTATGGCCGGCCTCTAGCCCTCGGCGTACGCGGGGAGATGGGCGGCTCCGACCCAGACGCGGGTGATGGAGCTGACGTAGCGGGCCCCGCACCGGTCCCTCGGCACCACCAGTTGGCTGCCGTCCGGCTCCAGCGCCCGGCCGTCCATGCGGGTGGCGAGCAGGACGGGCGCATCGCCGAAGTCCGCGTCGATCTCCGCCCAGGACAGCACCGCGTGGTGCCCGTCCCCACCGGTGACGGCCAGCAGGAAACGCGAACGGTCCTTGCGCCGGCGGGCATCGAAGGCGGGGCCCGCGTCCGAGACGACCTCCCGCAGCAACGGCCCCTCGAACGTGTGGTGCTGCGGCCCCTCCTTCGCGCAGTCGAACGTCACCTCGGCGCGGTGCTGCTCCCATCCCCCGCGCAGATCGGTGACCGTGAGCGTCACGGGCCGGTGCACCTCGCCGACCAGGGCGAACGCCCGTACCGCCGTGTCCCGTGTTCCGAGCCGGTCCACCGGCATGGGCTGCCCCCTGGAGTCTCCGTGAGCGATCGAGGTCGTCGCGAACGATCCGCCGCGATCCCTGCCCTACGTGATGCCCGCAAGCGTGCCCGGGAAATCTCGGCTCCCCTCAATAGCTAGGCAAAGTCCCCGATCTCCATCGCAAACAACAACACACACCCGCCGATCTCATCGCACCTGTGACTTCCGTTCGGCCGCGTCGAGTGCCAGCCACACCCGGTCGCGGGTCAGCGGCAGCTCGGTGAACCGGATGCCCGTGGCATCGCGCAGCGCGTTCGCGAAGGCCGGGGCGACCGGGTTGAACGGGCTCTCGCTCATCGACTTCGCGCCCAGCGGCCCGATCGCGTCCGAGGTCTCCATGAAGTGCACCTCGGTGCGCGGCACATCGGCGTACTGCGGAAGCCGGTAGCGGCGGAACGCGGCCGTGGTCACCTCGCCGCGCTCGTCGAGCCTCACGGTCTCGAAGAGCGTCGCGCCGAGCGCCTGCGCCACCCCGCCCTCGACCTGGCCCCGGCACTGCATCGGGTTCATCACCTTGCCCGCGTCGGCGGCGTGGACACTGCGCAGGATGCGGATCTCACCGGTGCCCGGGTCCACGGCGAGCCGGAACCACTGGGCGTTGAAGGCCACCGAGCGCGGCGAACCGCCCCAGTGCCCGTCGGCCGACAACTCCCGCCCCGCCGCGCGGGCGGCCTGGAACAGTTCCTTGAGGCTGATCGCGCGCCCGGCGTACTCCACCGCGTCCACCGTCAGCCGGCAGTCGCCCGGAGCCGCCCCCAACTGCCCGGCCGCGAAGTCCAGGAGCTGTCCGGCCAGGGCGTCGGCGGCCTTCATCACGGCCTTGCCCGCGACCACGGTCCCGGCCGAACCGAAGGCGCCCGTGTCGTGCCGGACGACATCGGTGTCCGACTGCCGGATCACGATCCGGTCCACCGTCGTGGACAGCGCCCCGGCGGTGATCTGCTGGTGGACGGTCGTGGTGCCGTTGCCGAACTCGGCGGTCCCGACGGCGATGTCGTACGTGCCGTCCTGGAGGAGCTTCACGGTGGCGTCCGCGAAATGGCCGCCGGGCGGGCCGGTGGCGATCATCGACATCCCGGTGCCCTGACCGACGAGCCACCCCTCGGGCACATCGTCGTCGCCGCCACCGCCACCGCCACCGTCGCCGCCACCGTCGCCGCTCCCGTACCGCTGGATGGCGTCCCGGACGACCTGGAGGCACTGGTCGAGTCCGTAGCTGGCGATCTCCAGGTCCTCCTCCTCGCCGCCGGGGCTGAGCATGGCCTCGCCGGGCCCGATGATGTTCCGCTCCCGGAAGACCAGGGGGTCGACGCCCGTGCGGCGGGCCAGCTCGTCCATCACGGACTCGACCGCGAAGACGACCTGCCCGAGCCCGTAGCCCCGGAAGGCGCCCGCCGGAACGGAGTTGGTGTACACGGAGAAGGCGTCGACCTTCTTGTGCGGGGCGCGGTAGACGGCCATCGACTCGCCGACGCTGTGGAACATCACCGCCGGACCGTGATTGCCGTACGCCCCGGTGTTCGACACCACGCGCAGTTGCAGCGCGGTCAGCGTGCCGTCCGCCCGCGCCCCCGCCCGTACCCGGATGGTGAACGGATGGCGGGTGGTCGCCCCGTAGAACTGCTCGGGGCGCGTGTACTCCAGCTTCACCGGTCGCCGCAGCCGCATCACGGCGAGCGCCACGATGTCCTCGACGATCATCTCCTGCTTTCCGCCGAAGCCGCCGCCGACCCGGCCCGCCAGCACCCGTACCTGCTTCAGCTCCAGGTCGAACAGCGCGCACAGCGCCCGCCGGGTGAGGAAGGGCGTCTGGGTGCTGGAGCGCACGGTCAGCCGCTCCTGCCCGTCCTCGCCCTCCTCGTACCAGGCCACCGCGCCGTGCGTCTCCAGGCTGGCGTGCTGGACGCGCTGGGTGCGGAAGGACTCCTCGTACACGACGTCCGCCTCGGCGAACCCCTCCTCCACCGACCCGATCTCGCCGTGGACCTCACCCACGACGTTGTTCTCGGGGCGGGCGATGCGCGACTCGGGCCCCTTGTCGTGGATGACGGGTGCGCCCGGTGCCATGGCCTCCTCCGGGTCGACGACGTACGGCAGTTGCTCGTACTCCACCTCGATGCGGCGGCAGCCCTCCTCGGCCGCGCCCTCGCTGTCCGCCACGACGGCGGCGACGCGCTGGCCGACGTAACGGACGGTGTCGTCGAGCAGCCGGGTGTCGTCGGGGTCCTCGGTGGGGTGCTCGTGCCGGGCGGTGGAGTAGAGGCGCTCGGGGGCGTCGTGATGGGTGAGGACCAGGTGCACGCCGGGAACGCGGAGCGCGGCGGCGGTGTCGAGGGAGACGATGCGGGCGTGCGGGTGCGGGGAGCGCAGGAGTTTCATGTGGAGGAGGCCGGGAACGTCGACGTCGAAGGTGTAGCGCGCGGTGCCGGTGACCACCAGCGGCCCGGCGGGCGCCCCCGGATTCCGCCCGACGGCCTGCCCGGCCCCGGGATCCTCGGTGTGCCGGACGCCGCGCACCGCGTCCTCGATGGCCCGGTAGCCGGTGCAGCGGCAGATGTTCCCCTTGAACGCCCGGGGCAGGTCGTCGAGCTGCTCCTCGTCGAGCGCGGCCGTCGTCATCAGATACCCGGCGGTGCAGAACCCGCACTGGAAACCCTGCGCGTCGAGGAACTTCCGCTGTACGGGGTGGAGTTCGCCGTCCACGTCGGCCAGCCCCTCGACCGTGGTGACGGTGCGCCCCTCCGCGCGTACGGCGGGGTAGATGCAGCTGTGCACCGGCTCGCCGTCGACGTGCACCGTGCAGGCGCCGCAGTCCCCGGCGTCGCAGCCCTTCTTGACGCCGAACCAGCCGCGCTCGCGGAGGTAGGTGCGCAGACACTGGCCGGGGCGCGGCTCGTCCTCGAAGGGCTGCCCGTTGACCTGGATCGCGTAACTCATCGAACCCCTCCGGGGAATGGCTTTTCGGGGGCCGGGGCCGGGGCAGGGACCGGGGCAGGGGCAGGGGCAGGGTCCGGATCCGGGGCCGGAGCCGGACCGGTCAGCTCCCGGCGGATCTCCTCGGCGAAGCGGAGGGCCATGTGCCGCCGCCACGCGGGCAGTCCGTGGATGTCGTCGAACCAGTCGTCGGCCCCGACCGCCGCGTCGATCACCTCGCGCAGCGCCTCCCGGTCCGGCGGCAGCGGGAACCAGAAGCGGAACGGCCGGACCGTCGCCGCGCTCACCGTCACGGCCAGCGACCCGTCCACCGGATCGAGCACCCCGATGACCAGGGCCCCCGAGCGCCCGAGCCCGTACAGGGACGCCTGGCGGAACGCGGTACGGGAGGCCGGGGCGCGGGCGGGCAGGGTGATGGAGCGCAGCAGTTCCCCTTCGGTCAGGTCCTTGCGCCCGGCCCCGACGACGAAGTCCGCGACCCGCACCCGGCGCAGCGAACCGTCCTGGCCCCGCAGCAGACACTCCCCGTCGAGCGCGGCGGTCAGCGAGATCATCGGACCGGCGGGCAGGGCGTTGCAGAGGTTCCCGCCGACGGTCGCCATGTTCCAGATCTTGAACGAGGCGAGGAAGGCGCGGCAGCACTGCTCGACGAGGGGAGCCGCCGGTGCGCGCCAGCTCCTCCCGAACCGGGAGAGCTGCGCGATCGTGCAGGTCGCCGCGATCTCCAGCGAACCGTCCGGCAGCTCCCGCACCGGTTCCCAGCCCATCCGGCTCAGGTCCACGAGCCGGCGCAGATGCGGCTGCGGCTCGGAGAGCAGATAGGTGCCCCCGCCGAGCCAGGCATCGCCCGGCCGCCAAGGAACGGGGCTGCGGGCGTCCCGTACGTCGAGCACGGTGTTGAGGTCCATGCCGCCAGTGAAGCCCCGCGAAGCGGGCCCGCACGACTGGTTCACCGTACGGAAATACACGAGGGCCGGGCCGTAACACTGGAGGAACAACCAAGAGGTCTTTGCGCTCTCTGACCTTGCATTTACGATGCAGTGACTCGCATTGGCCTCGTGAATGTGAGATGTCGGGTGTGGTGCCCGGCAGCCCCGCAAGGAGACCGCCCATGCACGTCGAAGACCTCCTCCGACTGGAGTCCCTGGACCTGACCCTGCTCTGGGGCGACGGCCCGCAGCTCACCCGGGAGATCAGCGGGGTGACCGCGACCGACCTGGAGGACCCGGGTCGCTTCCTCCAGCGGGACGAGCTCGTCCTCAGCGGTCTGGTGTGGTGGGCCCCGGTGGACGACGAGGCGAAAGCGGAACGGTTCGTCGCCGCTCTGCACGGGGCGGGCGCGGCCGCGCTGCTGGCCGGCGAGGAGACGCACGGGGGTGTGCCGGAGGTGCTCGTCGACGCGTGCCGCCGGCACGGCATCGCGATCCTCTCGGTGCCGGTGCACACGTCCTTCC
Organism: Streptomyces sp. NPDC091289; assembly: GCF_044757365.1. NCBI lineage: Bacteria > Bacillati > Actinomycetota > Actinomycetes > Kitasatosporales > Streptomycetaceae > Streptomyces > Streptomyces sp. NPDC091289. Next base: position 158,813 of record NZ_JBIVUT010000018.1, on the reverse strand, counting down.
GGGCCGTCACCGACACGGTGTACCTACGGCAGTGGGGCGACCTCAGCAGACGGCCCGCCGCCCCCTACGCGCTGCCCGAGAACGTACGGGCGGAGCTGAGCCGACTCCTCGCGGACGGCGCGGACCCGGACACGCTGCTCACCCGCGCGGTCGCGCACCTGGGCACCCCGCCCGCCTACGTGCTCAGTGCCACGGGCCGCACGGTCGCCCGCACCCCGACGGCCCCGCGGCTGTCCGTCCGCCGGGCGGCGACGGCCCGCACGGCGCCCACGAGCCTGAGCGTCGACCCGGACGCGACCCCGTACGGCCAGTGGCAGCTGCACCTGCCCGAGCCGGTCGATGTGCCGCCGCGCATGCTGCACGAGATAGCCGAGGTGCTCGCCCAGCACCGCCAGGAGGCGATCCGCCGCGAGCGGACCACCCGCGGCCTCGCGACGGACCTCCTCGCCCTGATCGACACCCCGTCGCCCACCGCTTCCGCCCCCGCCCCGCTCCGGACGGCGCTGCACGCCTGCGGCCTCCCGGACCAGGGCCCGTACACCGTGATCACGTCGGCGGGCCCGGACGGGGACGACGCCCTCGACGCCCTGACCGAGGCGCTGCACCACCTCACGGACCGCGCGTTCGCGGTGGGCCGCCTGCCGACGGGGGAACCGGCAGCGGTGATCGGCCCCGGCACCGGCGCGGACACGACCCCGGCCCCGGCCACGGACACGATCGCCACCCTCAAGAACCTCTGGCCGACGCTCCAGTCCCGTAACCCGGACGTCCCCCTCCACGGCGGCATCAGCACCCCGGTCGCCACCCCGCAGAACCTCAAGGGCGCGCTGACGCAGGCACGTTACGCACTGACGGCGGCGCGCGCGACGAAGGGGCCGGGTGCGCCGGGCGGGACGGGGGCATCGGACGGTACGGGGGCGTCGGCCGGGACGAAGGCCCCTGCACCCGCACCCGCCGCCCGGCTCACGGCGATCGATGAGCTCACCACCCTCGACGCCCTCCTCACCGGCATCCCCGCCGACGTCCGCACCGCCTTCGGCATCCACGCGCTGGGCCGGCTCGCCGACGACACGAACCCGTCCCACCGGATGCTCCTGGAGACCCTGGACGTCTTCCTCGCGCACAACGGCTCCTGGGCCCGCACGGCCGAGGCCCTGCACCTGCACGTCAACACCGTGCACTACCGCATCCAGCGCGTGGAGCTCCTGACCGGCCGGGACCTGGCCCGCCTGGACCACAAACTGGACCTGAAGGCGGCCCTGCTCTGCCGCTGACGTGCGGCTAGGGCCGGTCGATATGGACGTTGGTCGACTTCACCCGGGCCGTGGCGGTCACCCCGACCTCGATGCCCAGCTCGTCGACCGCCTCACGGCTCACCAGGGAGACGAGCCGGTGCGGCCCGGACTGGATCTCCACCTGGGCCACGATGTCGTCGACGGTGACCGCGGTGACGATCCCGGCGAACGCATTGCGCACCGAGGTCCGCGTCTCCCCGGGCACGGGATGCAGCCCGGCGGCCCGGTCCTTGGCGAACGCGGCGAGCCCGACCCCGTCGATCACCCGGTTCCCGGCCCCGTCCCGCTCCATGGCGAGCTGCCCCCCGTCGGCCCACCGGCGGACGGTCTCCGAACTGACGCCGAGCAGCTCCGCGGCCCGGCCGATGCTGTACGTCGGCACGGGGGGAACTCTAGGCGGTGTCGGCCGGGGGCCGCGCTGCACGACCCGTGCCCGTGGCCTCTACAGCCCGCGCAGCCCTTCGTACAAGTCGTCGTAGGCGGACCAGCAGTCGATGCTGCCGTCGTCGTAGAGGCTGCCCATGTACCAGTCGTCATCGTCGACAGGCTTCACGAGGCACAGGCTGTGGAAGCCGAGAACGATCTCCGGCTGTATGGCCTCGTCGGCTCCGGCGACGCCGGCGACCCACTTCACCGTGCGGTTCGCGTCCAGGACGACGGCTTCCCGGTCCCCGGACACGTCGCGGATCCGCTGAAGTGTCCACCCCGGAGGGAGCTGTGCGTCTGCCATCCCAGGATGATCCCACCCGCCAGGTGACGGATGTGAACCCACGGCTTCCTCGCTCCGAGGAGGGGCGGCTGGATCCTGACCCTGCTCCGGACGCCGGTCGTACGGTCACGTCATGACCACAGTCGATGAGACCCCTTACGAACTCCGTACCGCCCGCCCCGAGGACGCCGAGTCCGTCGAAGCCCTGGACGGCTCCTTCACCACGGCCACCGTCTTCCGCGTGGAGATCGCCGAGAACGGGTTCACCCTGCGGGAGACCCCGGTGGATCAGCCGCTGACCAAGGTGTTCCCCGAGGACGAGTCCGACGGGGACGACGACGAGGACGACGGCTCGGAGGACCCGGACAGCCCCACCTTCCTCGCCCTCGGCGCCGACGGGTCCCTGGCGGGCTTCGTCTCCGTCTCGTACGGGGCGTGGAACCGCCGCCTCACCATCGAGGACATCGAGGTCGCCCCCGGGCACCGGGGGCGCGGCGTCGGCAGGACGCTGATGGCCCGGGCGGAGGAGTTCGCCCGGGAGCGCGGCGCCGGGCAGATCTGGCTGGAGGTCACCAACATCAACGCACCCGCCATCCACGCCTACCGGCGGATGGGCTTCTCCCTCTGCGGCCTCGACACCTCGCTCTACGCGTTCACCTCCTCGGCCGGGGAGTACGCCCTCTACATGAGCAAGCCCTGTCCCTGAGCCGACAGCAGCCGATGAACGACGCGGGCGGAGCCGTCCCCCGGAGCGACCGTGACGGTCAGCAGCCATGCGGCCCCGTCCGCCTCCGGGGTGTACCACTCCACCCGGGCGTCCAGCAGCCGGTCGCCCGCTTCCGTGCGCTCCGCGTACCAGGCGCGGAAGGGCTCCGAGCGCCAGACCGTGAGGGGCACCGACCGCTCCCCGCCCGTACGCGGTGACCCCGGGCCCACCGCTCGCAGGGCCGCGCCCGCCGCCCCCGCGATCGACCGCTCCACCGGCACCGCGAGGGTCTCGGCGAAGTGCAGCAGATACGCCATGCGTTCGGCCTCCGGCGGCGCGCCCAGCACCGCCCGGCCCGAGTCGCACCAGGCCCCCCACTTGATGTTGGAGACCAGGCCCGGCAGCCGCTCCATGTCGCGGGGGATCCAGAACAGGATCACGTCGGAGCGGCGCATCGTGTCCTCCTCCCACGCGATCTGGTCCGCGTACGCCGGGTAGGAGCCGCCCGGTGCGGGTTCGGGCAGGAAGACGGCCAGCGTCCCCGCGCCCCGCCAGGCGGCCCGCAGGGCGGCGACGGCCTCCGGGCGCCAGGACGGCTCGGCCGGGTCGGCGGGCGTGGGGCCGCACAGATAGACGGCGGCCGCCCAGCTCGCGGGAGCCTTCTCGTCGACATGGACGACGTGCACGGTGCCGGTCGCGGCGACGGGAGAGCCGTGGGGTACGAGGGAGTCGGGGGACAGGGGGGACACGGGGGATGCAGGGGGATCAAGGGGCACAAGGAGCTCCGGGTTCGGTCGGGGACAGGGTGGCGAGGAAGTCCAGCAGGACGGTGTGGAAGGCGTCGGGCCGCTCCAGGAAGCCGAGATGGCCGGTGTCCGCCAGCTCCGCGTACCGGGCGCCGGGCACCGCCCGGGCCACCTCGCGCCCGAGCGGGGCGGGTGCCAGGACGTCGTCGGCGAAGCCGACCACCAGCAGGGGGGTGGTGATCCGGCCGAGTTCGGCCAGCCGGTTCGGGACGGATCGACGCGGGGGCCGGGCTGCCGATTCTCCGGTGAGCGCGGCCAGTTCGAAGATGTCCAGCCATTCCGTGACCGCCCGGTCGTCCGCCAGGGTCCGCGGCGAGAGGTTCTGCGCCAGCCGGACGGACGCCTCGTACTCCGGCGGAAGCCGGATGCCCGCCCGGGCGCAGGCGTCCTCGGCCCGGGCCAGCGCCTCGCCGGCCGGGTCGGGACGGCCCCGGGTCGCGACGAGTACCGCCCCGCCCGCCGGACGCGGATCGGACAGCAGCAGCTCCTGGACCGCGAGCGCGCCGAGGGAGTGGCCGACGAGCGGGCAGGACGTCAGCTCCAAAGAGGTGAGCAATTCGCTTATGGTGTGGGCGAGTTCTGTGCCGTCGGCCGCCTCGTGGTCGAAAGTGACGGCGAGGCGGCCCGCGGCCGTCAGGGCCGGGACGGTGTGGTGCTCCCAGATCCCGCCCGTGCCGCCCGCGCCCGCCACGAGGACGACGGGCTCCCCGGAGCCGTGCAGGGCGTACGGCGTCCCGCCGGGCGTCGTCCCCGTCTCCCGTACGGCCCGTCGGGCGCCCCAACGGCCGGTGCCGGCCGCGCCGCTCGCGCCGGTCACCGGGCGACCCTCGACAGGGCGAGCTCGACCCACGCCGGGCGCCCGGTGTCCAGGCCGCGCAGCGCCACATGGATCCACAGGAACGAGGCCCGGGCCAGGACGTGCGCGCGCAGGCTGTCGCGGACCTCGCCGCCCGCCGCCCGGTAGGCGTCCAGCAGGCCGTCGAGAACGGGCTCGCCCCCGGCGTAGAGCATGTCGGCGAAGTCGGCCGCCGGGTCCCCGGCGCCCGCGTTCGCCCAGTCCAGCAGGCCCGACAGGGCCGGTGCTCCGTGCCGCGGCCGGGTCACGAGCGTGTGCCCGGGGTGGATGTCCCCGTGCACGAGGGTCAGTTGCCCGGGCCACATCCGGTCGTCGCCCACCCACCGCTGCCAGCGGGCCAGCCGGGCCTGGCTCAGGCCGAGTTCGGTGTGCGCGCGGTCGAGCTTCGCCGCGATCTCGGCGCGTACGGTCTCCGGGGTGGCCGGCGGGCGGCCCGCGGTGTTCCACGGGCCGTCGGGGGGCAGGGAGTGCACCGCCGCCAACGAGCGTGCCAGCGGCTCCAGATAGCGGTCCGGGTGGGCCAGCGGGTCCATCGACCAGCCGTAGACCAGCGTGACGGGGTCCTCCTGCCCCGCCGCCTCGCCGGGGAGGCTCGGATAGGCGACCAGCCCGGGGGTGTGCAGCCGCCAGTCCGGCACGGGCACCGGGACCCGGTCGCGCACGGCGGCCAGGACAGCGCCCTCGACGTCGAGTCGCTCCGAGACGTCGGTCCTTCGGGGCTGCCGCAGGATCCACGGGGTGCCGTCGGCGGCGCGGGCGTGGGTGACCCGGAAGTCCCAGCCCGAGTCGTCGGACCGCGCCGACGCCGGGTCGAGTTCGATCCCCAGCTCCCCCGAGGCGTACGCGATCAGCTCACGGGACCCGGCCCCGCCGTGCGGGGCGCTCATCGGGGGGCCGCCGAGGTGTCCAGGTGCCGGTCCCGGGTCGCGTCGCGGTCCACCTTGCCGGTGTGGGTCCGCTCCAGCTCCCCCACCGGCACGATCAGGCTCGGCACCAGGTGCGGGGGAGCGGTCCGCGCCAGCCGCGCGCGGACGCCCGCCGCGATCTCGCCCGGACCGTGGTCCGGCAGCGGGACGACGAAGGCGGCCAGCGTGCTGTGCCCTGCCCGCTCCACACGGCACGCGGCCACCGCCGCCACCCCCTCGCAGCGCCCGATCAGCTCCTCCACGTCGAGCAGGTCCACCCGGTGGCCCCGGATCTTGACCTGGTGGTCCGAGCGGCCCCGGAACACCAGCGCACCGTCCCCGGCCGCCTCCACCAGGTCGCCGGTGCGGTACCAGCGGAGGCCGTCCTTCTCCATGAAGCGGGCCGCGGTCGTCTCCGGCGCGCGGTGGTAGCCGAGCGCCAGGTTCGGGCCGGAGACGTACAACTCGCCGTCCTGGCCGACCTGTTGGCCGACGTGTGGCAGCGGGTGGCCGATGGGCGGGTCGCCGCCGGTCTCCGGCGGCGGGGGAGCGCCCGGCCCGGCGAGGAGGACCGCGTGGGTGACGAGCGCGGTCTCGGTGGAGCCGTAGGTGTTGAGCAGCCGTACGTCGTCGGCGCCCAGCAGCCGCCAGCGCTCCAGCATGTCCGCGCGGACCGCCTCCCCCCCGATCACCACCGTCCGCAGCGACGCGGGAAGCCGGGCGCCCTGGTGGAGCAGGTCGCCGGTCAGGGTGTTCCAGAACCCGGTCGGCAGCACCGCGACCGAGACCCCCTGCTCCTCCACGACCCGCCCGAACCCCTCCCGGGCCGCGTCGTCCAGGACGAGGGTGGCGCCACCGGTCAGGGCCGGCAGGATCTCCTCCAGGCTGGTGTCGCCGCCCGCGCCGTGGAAGTGCAGCACGCACGCGTCCGGACCGACGCCGTACAGGGTGCGCAGCGTCGGCACGACCGCCGCCGGGGCCCGGTGCGGGACCACGACGCCCTTGGGGTCACCGGTCGAGCCGGAGGTGAACAGGACGTACGCCGGGTCCTCGGGTCCGGGCGCCACGGGCAGCCCGTCCCCGGCGGCGGGCGGCGCGTCCGTGAGCGCCCAGCGGGGACGGATCACGCTCTCCACCGGAGGCTGCCAGCCGGAATCGGCGGTCGCCACCGCTTCCCGGCAGCCGAGCCGGGTCAGGATCGCCTCCAGCCGGGCCTCGGGGTGGCCTGCCTCCAGCGGAACGTACGCCCGGCCGGCCGCCAGCACCCCGAGGATCGCCGCCACATCACGGGCCGAGTGGTGCGTGACGATGCCCACGGGCGGCTGCGGCTCCGCCGTGCGCGGGGCGACGGACCGGGCCACCGACCGCGCCCAGCCGGCCAGGGCGCCGTATCCGACGACGAGTCCGTTGTCGACGACGGCAGGGCGGTCCGGATCGTCGCGCGCCATTTTGAAGAACGGTTCAAGAAAGGAGACTTCGGCGGACTGCATGGTGAATTCCCTTGCCGTGATGGAATACTGGGGCTCATGCGTATGGTGATGGAATGTGATGTGAAAATACCCGCGCGGGACGGCTGTTTATTGAATGGAGACCTCTATCGCCCGGATATCCCGGGGCCCGTCCCGGTGCTCGTCCGGCGCACCCCCTACGGGACGTCGGGCAGGCCGGGCGGGGCCTCCGTCGACGGGCTGCGGCTGGTGCGCGAGGGGTACGCCCTGCTGGTGCAGGACGTGCGGGGGCGGTTCGGGTCGGGCGGTGTCTTCGAGCCGTACGTGAACGAGGCGGCCGACGGCGCCGACACCGTCGCCTGGGCGGTACGGCAGCCGTGGTGCGACGGCACGGCGGGGATGTTCGGCCGCTCCTACGAGGCCATGGCCGCGCTGCTCGCCGCCGCCGAACGGCCCCCGGGCCTGCGGGCTCTCGCCCCGCACGTGGCCGCGTCCCGCTTCGACGAGGGGTGGACCCGTCAGGGCGGCGCCCTCCAGCTCGGCTTCCTCCTCCACTGGGTCCTCGGCGATCTGCTGCTCGACGGGGCCGGGCTGACCGGCGCCGAACGCGCCGGGATCGAGGAGGCGGTGGACCGGATCGACGACCTCTACCGGGACCCGGGGGCCGCCGACGGCCTCCTCGACCGGCTCGCCCCGTACTACCGGCGGTGGCGCGACACCCCCACGGATGCCCCGTACTGGCGCCGGGTCGCACCCCGCGAGTCGTATCCCGCGATCCAGGCCCCCGCCCTCCATCTGACGGGCTGGTACGACATCTTTCTCGCCGGGGCCCTGGAGAATTACCGGGGAATGCGCGAACAGGGCGTGGAATCGCGTCTCGTGGTCGGCCCCTGGTCCCATTGCGTCACCGGCGGGATATTCCCGCAGCGGCGCTATGGAATTTCCGCCGACGAACAGCATCTCGACGTCACCCGACTCCACCTGGACCATTTCGACCGCCATCTGCGCGGGCGGGAGCCCCGTACGGAACAGGACCCCGTACGTCTCTTTCTCACCGGCTCCGACACCTGGCGCTCCTTCCCCGACTGGCCCGTCCCCGGGACCGAGGAGTACGCCCTCCACCTGGACGGGCAGGCGCTCGTGCCCGGACCCGGCCCGGCGGAGCCCGGAAGCCGCCCCCTCCGCCACGACCCGGCCGACCCCGTGCCCACCACGGGCGGGGCCACCGCGCTGCCCGGCCAGTTCACCGGCGGCGACTGCGGACCGCTCGACCAGCGCGAGGTCGAGCGGCGCGCCGACGTCCTCTGCTTCACCGGCCCCCCGCTCACCGCCCCGCTGACCGTCGTCGGCGACACCGCCCTGACGGTCTTCGTCACCCCGGACGCGGCGGGCGCCGACATCACCGGCAAGCTCGTCGACGTCGACCCGGACGGCCGGGCCGAACTGCTCTGCGACGGCGTCCACCGGCTGGCGGCCGGGGCGGCGCCCGGGGACGGCGGGCCGGTCGAGGTCACCGTCCGTACGGGCGCCGTCGGGCACGTCTTCCGCCCCGGCCACCGGGTCCGCCTGGAGATCGCGGCGAGCAACGCGCCGCGCTTCGACGTGCACCCCCCGGTGGTCGCGCACCACACGGTCCACTACGGCGGCGACCACCGCTCACGCCTGCTGCTGCCGCGCCTCGCCGACGGCTGAGGACGCCTCCGGGCCGGCGGCGTCCGGGTGGAAGACCGACAGGTCACGCACCCGCTCGATCCGCCGGCCCGCCTCCCAGTGCGCCCGCCGCAGCCGCCGCTGCTGCGGACCGGTCAGCCGGGTGCTGTGCTGCGGGATGGAGCGCACCATCCGGGCCCGCTTGGCCGAGGCCGGATAGCGGTCCCGCACCCGGTAGGGGTCGTTGAGCAGATGGTGCGCGGTGCCGGTGTGGAAGGCCGCCTTCAGCAGCGCGTAGTACGCCGCCGCGCCCGGGCCCTTGTCCCGGGCGCAGTGCACCAGGGTCCGTGCCGCCTCGAACAGCCGCCACACCACCGGGATCGCCGGGGTCGTGAACACCCCGGTCTCCTGCGCGACGCCCTCCCCGACGCCGTAGCGGAAGTAGCTGCGCATGTTGGCGAAGCCGTGCTGGGCGTCGTGGAAGATCCGGGCCTCGGGCAGATACGTCACCGGAATCCCGGCGAGCTGGAGCCGGAAGTCGAACTCCCGGTCCTCGCACCAGTGGATCAGCTCGTCGAAGTGGTAGCCGCCGATGTGGTCCACGATCGCCCGGTTGTAGATCAGCGGCGGCGAGAGCGCGCTGACGTAGTCGCCCTCGTCGAACTCCCGCACCCGGGCGGTGAGCCGGCTCAGCAGCCCCGCCGACTCCCCGTACACCACCTGTCCCTTGACCACCGGCTCGGTGAGTACGGAGCGGACCATGGACCGCACCACGCCGGGGGCGAAGGTGCAGTCGGAGTCCATCAGCAGCAGGTACTGCCGGTCGGTGGCGGCGGCCCCCGCGTTGTAGGCCGCGCCGAGGTTGCCGACATCCTCGATCTCGGTCACCGTCAGCGCCCTCGGGTGGTCCGCGATCAGCTTGAGGACCGCGTCGCTGGGCCCGTTGAGCGCGAGGACGATCTCCACGTCCTCGTCGATCGAGGCGATGCAGTCCGCGATCCGCAGGTCGTCGCGGAGCGCGATCACCACCGCGGTCCGGGCGATGCCCCGGTCGACCGCGGCCTCGTCCATGGGGTCGGTGGCCATCCTGTTCTTCCTTGTCGTCGTGGTGGGAGGGGCCCCGGCGGCGGTCATCCGGCCGCGTCCTTGAACCGCAGGGGCAGCGCGCGCAGGGTGCGCGCCGCGACGGCCTCGGCCGCGGCCACGTCGTCGGCGTGGGCGATCACACCGGCCAGGGCGTCGGCCCCGCCCCGGTAGGGCGGTACGACCGTGCCGGGGGCCAGCTCCATGCCCCAGAACACGTCGTGCACCCCCGCCCGGCGGGTCACGTCCCTGGGGTCGCCCACCCACTCGACGACCCCGCCGTCGGCGGGCTGGAACCGCTGGACGACCGCCCGGTCCCGCGTCGGCTCCAGCTCGGCCGGGTCCAGCGGGCGGCCGAGTGCCAGGCGCACCACGTTGGGCAGCGGGTCCACCCCGGTCGCCAGCCGCATCACCTCGGTGGCGATCCGGGCGCCGGTGATCCGGCAGGTGATCTCCAGGAGCACCACCCGCCCGTCGTGGGTGCGCAGGATGTCGGTGTTGATCACCGCCGGGTCCAGCCGCAGGGCCCGCGCCCCGCGCCGGACCGTCTCGGTGACCTCGTCGATCTGCTCGGCGGTGAGCCGGCTGGGCAGCGTGTCACCGCCCTCGAAGAAGTACGGGGCGAACTCCTCCTTGCGCCCGTACTCCCGGTCGGCGAAACCGAACCGGTGCAGCGCGCCGTCGACCATGAAGCCCGCCAGGGTGTGCTCTGTACCGCGCAGGAACTCCTCCACGACGATCCGGCCGCCGCCGGCCCGGAGCGCCTCGGCGGCCCGGGGGCGTATCTGCTCGGCCGACTCCACCTTCATCACGCCCAGCGAACCGGTCCGGTCGGAGGGCTTGAGCACGACCGGCAGCCCGATCTCCGCGACAGCCCGTACCGTCTCCGCCACGCTCGCGGCCGTCGCGAAGCGGGGCAGGTCCAGCCCGGCCCGGCGCAGGATCTCCAGCCTCCGGTCCTTGAGCGTGCAGTTCAGCGTGGTCTCCAGCGGCAGCCCCGGGCAGCCGAACCGGTGCGCCACCGCGCTGATCACCGGAGGGTTGTCGGCGCCCAGCGAGAAGACCCCGTCCAGCCGGTCGATCCCGGCCGCCGAGAGCGCCGCGAGCACGGCCGTGGTGTCGTAGGGGTCGCAGAGCACCAGGGTGTCCGCGGCCGCCCGGGCCCGGTCCCCGGGGGTGTCGGTGGCCACCACCAACTCCAGCTTCGGAGAACGCAGTTCGGCGAGCGACCGGTCCATCCCCGAGCCGAGCCCGCAGACCAGGATGCGGTCAGTCACGGCCACCTCCGGGGGCGGGAGCCACCGGGGCGCGCAGACTCAGCACCTGGAAGACCTCCGCATGGCCGGAGCCGGAGGCCAGCACGCCCCGGTAGCGGGCCAGCCCCCGGATGCCCTCGTCCCAGGCGGCGTGGCGCAACTGCGAGGCGTACGCCCGCATCGCCTCGACCTTGGTCTCGATCTGGCCGTCGATGTCCTCGGCGTACTGGAACCGGGACATCGGCGCCCACACCTCGTAGCCGAGGACCAGCCGGGGCGCGGGCATCGGCTCCCCGCCCGTCTCGTGGAAGAACTCCGACCCCGCCATCCACAGCGCCTCGGTGGCCAGTTGGTGCACCATCCGGTGCTCCACGTCGTCGTCGTCATCGTGCGGCAGGTAGATCACCTGCGGCCGGACCTCGCGCAGCACCCGGACCAGCTCCAGATGGACCCGGCGGGAGAGCGCGAAATCCCGGGACGGCTCGTCGAGACGGATGCAGCGGTGCACCCCCATGGCCTTGGCGGCGGCCGCCGTCTCCGCGGCGAAGTCCGCGTCGTTGACCCCGTCATCCAGGGCGCTGCGCTCGCGCCCGATGACCACGACCACCGTCACCCGGGCGCCGCCCAGGACGTGCTTGGCGATGGAGCCGCCGCACCCGATGACGTCGTCGTCGGGGTGCGGGGCCACCACCAGGACGTCACGGACGCCGGTCATGCCCCCGCCTCCGCGATCTCCCCGGCCCATGCGGCCCACAGGTCGGTCGCCGCGACACCTTCCGCGAACGAGGTGCGGGCCCGGAAGCCGAGCAGCCGGTGGGCCTTGTCGTAACGGGCCCGGGCCCGGGAGCGGTACAGGTCCAGCTCCCAGTCCGGAACCGGCTCGCCGGCCTGGTCGGCCGCCTGCTCCGCCGGGCCGCGCAGGGAGCGGATCGCGTCGAAGAAGGCGCCCCAGCGCAGTTCCTCGTCGTGGCCGACGAGGAAGCGTTCACCGGCCGCGGCGGGGGCGTCGACGGCCAGCAGCACCGCGTCCACGAGGTCGTCGACGTGCACGGCGTTGCACACGCCACCGCCGTCGCCGGACGGGAGCACCGCGAAGTCGCTCTCGGGTCGCCGCAGTTGGGTGATGGTCCACTGTCCGCCCCAAGGGCCGTAGACCACGCCCGGCTGGAGCACGACGGTCTCCAGGTCCGGTCCATGGGCGTCCAGCACCAGCTGCTCGGCGGCGAGCTTCTGCTGCTCGTACTCACGGTCGGCGGGGTCGGCCGGGCGGGCCGGGGACTCCTCCGTCAGATCGCCGGAGGCGGTGGGGTCGTACACGTCGATCGTGCTCAGGTGCACCACCCGGCGGACCCCCGCGGCGCGCGCCGCGGCCAGGACGCGGGCGGTGCCGTCGACCGATGCCGCCCAGCGTTCGGCCTCATCGCCGGAGCTGCCGAAGGCGGTGTGCACGACGGTGTCGCACCCTTCGAAAGCGGCCCGCAGCGCTGCGGCGTCCGTCAGGTCGGCCCGCCGGAAGTCGAGCTGGTCCTGCGGCAGCACCGACAGCCGTGCGACCCGGCCGAAGCCGCGGACAACCGGCCGGACCTTCGCCCGGCTGCCCAGGATCAGCCGCTCGACCAGCCGGCCCCCGATGAAGCCGCCCGCGCCGGTCACCGCGACCGTGCTGCCGTCGAGTGCGGGTACGCCCCCGGTGCCGCGGGTGGTCCAGGGCTGCGGCGTCCGCTCGCGCGCGGGACCCTCGTAGCACTCCTGGATCAGCTCCACGACCCGGACGCCGTCCTCGGCGCCGGAGTGCACGGTGGCCGAACCACGGGTGGCGGCAGCGAAGTTGGCGAGCTGCTCGGTGAAGAGGGCCTCCCACTCGCCCTGCGCGGGGGCGACGGCCTCGACGTCGCCCCGGTGCAGCTCCTCGCCGTCCGCCGTGGTCAGCACGCACTCCCCGGCGGGGAAGTCGGTGCCGATGGTGACGCGGGCGCGGGTGCCCGTGACGGTGCACGTGATGCCGAGGTCGCGCAGACGGCTGAAGTCGGCGTGCACGTCGACCGCGCCGAAGCGCAGGTGGACACGGGAGTCCGTCTCGACCCCGCCCAGCGCGTTGTCCTGGTGGCGGACCACCTCGACGTGGGGGCCGAGCCACCACAGCAGGGTGTCGAAGACATGCGAGCCGGTGTCGGTGAGCACACCGCCGCCGGCGAGCTTCCGGTCGAACATCGACCAGGAGACCGGCTCCCAGGCGTACGGGTGGCCCTCGGACCAGTCCACGCGTACGACCTCGCCGAGGTCGCCCGCGTCGATGAGGCGCTTGACCCAGGCGTAGGCCGGGAACAGGCGGCGCGGATGGGCCATCGCGAGGACCGGCGACGCGGGGTCCGCGGCGCGGGCGGCCAGCCGCCGCGCGTCCTCGACCGAGGTCGTCATCGGCTTCTCCAGCAGGACGTGCTTGCCCGCGTCGAGCAGCCCCTCCACGGTCCGGGCGTGGAGGGTGTGCGGGACGACGACCACGGCGGCGTCGAAGGCGTCGGCGGCCTCGGACGGGTCGGTGGCGATCACCACGTCGTCGGCGTCGGCGCCGCCCAGCTCGCGGTAGAGGGCGAGGGCGGCCCGGGCCTGCCCGGGGTCGCGGTCGACGAGCGCGGTGAGCCGCACGTCTCCCTTCAGCGCGGGGAGCGCCGGGATGTGGCAGCCGCGGGCGGCTGCGCCACAGCCGACGATGGCGAGGCGTACGGGGGTGGTCACGGTGTCTCCAAGGTGTCGGGGTACGGGGGTGCGGGGGTACGCGGGCGCGGAGGTGCGGGGGCGTCGCGCGGTGGCGTTGGTGTTACGGGGCCGGGCACGGGGCGGTCCGGGCTTCGGGCCGGTCAGGGTCCCGGGGCGGCCGTGTGGTGGACCCAGACGTTCGGCTCGGTGTACGTCCCGTGGCCGTCATCGCCGACCCGCAGCGGCACCAGCCCGCCGGGCAGCGGGTGGTCGCCAGGACCGGGGAGCGGGTGGCCCAGCTCCGCCTCCCACCGCTGGACCGGCTGACGGATCACCAGGGAGCTTTTGGCGATGCCGAGTTGGCGGGCGCCGAGCTCGAAGTGGGTACGCAGCCAGGGGTCGAAGCAGTGGCCGTCCGGGCCGCGCCAGGCGGCGTACGTCTCGATCGGGATCAGCGGGTAGCGCGGCTTGCGGGTGGGCCGGACCGGAATGATCACGCCGCGCGGACCGTGCTCGACGGCCCGGTGGCGGGCCTCGGTGAGCAGCCGTTCGGCGTGCCCGGCCGCCCGGTGCGCGGGTGCGACGGAGACCGAGAGCATGCACAGCGCGTCGGGGCGGGCCGGGGGGCCGTGGTCGACGGCCTCCACCAGCACCTCGTCGCTGCCCGAGGGCAGCGACGAGGCGGTGCCGTCCCACCGGACCGGCAGTCCGTTGGCCGCGGCCACCAGCCGCCCGTCCCGGCCCACCAGACAGAGCTGGTGGGCCGGATAGCGGTCGTACATCCCGTGCCAGCGCCAGTTGCCGGGAGACTCCCAGCTCATGAACGCGGGCATGTTGGCGCCGACCAGGGCGTCCAGCTGCGGCAGCAGCCACGGGTCCCGGGCGAGGTCGGTGAGAGCGAGGTCCACCGGGGCGCTCAGCCGAGCAGCCGGGTCTCGGTCGTCGCCCGCATCTCGCGGGAACGCCGCAGATCGGCGGTGACGCACACCCGCTTGAGCCAGCGGTCGGTACCGTCGTAGCGCGCCCGGAACGGCAGCCTCCCGTGTACGGCACGGTGGTTGTCGATGAAAAGCACGTCGCCCTCGTCCGCGACCACCTCCCGCATGCCGGCGTCGACCACCTTGAACAGCGCGTCGTAGGCGCGCCGGGCGTCGGTGTCGTCCTCGGGGACGGAGGTGAAGTACGGGTCGAGCCGCATGTACGGGTCGAGGCGCGAGCCGTAGAGCAGGGGTACGAGGGGCCGCTCGTCGATCATCCGCTGGATGGTGGCGAACCGGGCCGCCTCCTCCTCGGTGGTGATCGTGTTGTTCTTCGGCAGATGGGACTCGTCCGGGGCGATGTGGAACCGCGGCTCGAAGAGGATGCCGACGTCCTCGGCCGAGAGCGAGGAGAGGTCCAGCTCGCCGACGGTGGTGGGGACGCGGTCGGGGTTGCGCAGCGCCCCGAGGATCAGATAGTCGCTGCGGTACGGGTGGAACGCGTCCTCGGTGTGCCAGGTCAGCAACTCCGCGCTGCCCATGCCGAGCTGGTCGTTCTCGTGCCGGCGGATCGGGAAGATGTCGTGGACGAGGTGACCGTTCTGCTGGGTGGCCCAGCCGAACGGCTCGCCGAGCAGGGCCCCGTAGAGCATGAGCAGCAGCTCCTCGGGGAACTCCGGCCCCGGCCGGTCGCGCCCGCGCCAGTGCTCGGGCGTCGGGCCTATGCGGTCCTGGTCGAAGACGTGCCCGCGGATCACCGCGTGGCCGCGGCGGTCGGAGAGCTGGAACTCGCGGAGGAACCGCTGCGCGCCCGGCGGCAGCGACGCGGCGAGCCGCGGCAGGTCCCGCAGCAGCTCGGGATCGTCGAAGGACGGGTAGGCGGAGGCCAGGTGGATGCTGAGCTCCGCGGTCGCGGCGGCCTCTTCGGGCGTCAGGGTGTAGCCGGGCGTGGACGGGTCGGTGAGGTTCGACATGCCAACTCTCGCTAAGGGGTCGGGAAGGGGTGCTGCCCACGGATGGCCGGAGCCGGGCCGTGGGCCCTCGGGGTGGTGCGTTGGGGCGCCGAAGCGGTGCGTTACGGAGCCGGGCGCCGGGCGGAGCCGCTCCCGTACGGGGTGTTCGGGCGGGGCCTGAGGTGCGCGGACTGTTCGGGGCCGGGTGGTCAGGTGCGGGCGGTCAGGTGCGGGCGCTCTTCCGCTCGTCGAGCGCCGCCGCCGTCAGCCGGGGCGTCGGAGAGGCGAACAGCGCGCTCGCCCGCAGCCCCTCCGCCGCCGGGAAGGAGTCCCGCAGCCGGGCGAGCAGCCGCATGGCCAGCAGGGACTGCCCGCCGTGGGCGAAGAAGTCGTCGTCGGGGCCGAGCCCGGGCGCCCCCAGGACCTCGCGGAAGGCGGTCAGGACGGTGGCCAGGGGCTCGTCCGTCGGCACGGGCGTGGCCCCGGTGGGGCACGGCCCCGCCCCGCCCGCCGGGGCCGTACGGTCCGCGTCCGCCGCCCAGGCGGCGAGCAGCCTCTTGTCGATCTTGCCGTGCGGGTTCTTCGGCAGGACGGCCACCCGGTAGTGCACCCGGGGCACGGCCCACTCCGGCAGCGCCCGCGCCAACGGCCGTACCAACGCGTCCCGTTCGTCCGTCGCCGGGCGGACCGCCGTTCCGGGGAGCGGGGCGCGGCGCGGGTCGGCCGGGACGGTGAACGCCCACAGCGCGGTCCCGGTCTCCGGGTCGGGGAAGACCACGGCCTGGTCCACCTCCGGGTTCTCGCACAGGGCGCGCTCCACCCGGGCCGGCTCCAGCCGGTGGCCCCGGATCTTCACCTGGTCGTCGACCCGGCCGAGGAACACCAGGTGGCCGTCGGCGTCGATCCGTCCCAGGTCGCCCGTGACGTACACGCGTGCGCCGGGAACGGAGGCCGAAGGGTCGGGGACGAACCGGCGGGCGGTGGCGGCCTCGTCGCCGAGGAAGCCCCGGGCCAGCAGCGGTCCGCCGATGTGGATCTCGCCCGTCTCGCCGTCCGGCACCGGGTGCCCGTCCTGCCGGACGCTGATCTCCACGTCCCGCAGCGGTGTGCCGAGCGGGACCTCCTCGGCCCCCTCGGGGAGGAGCCCGGTGTAGAAGGCCGAGCTGACGGTGCACTCGGTGAGCCCGTAGACATGGGCCAGGGCGGCCGGCTGACGGGCCTGCCACGCACGGTAGGGAGCCGGGTCCATCCGCTCGCCGCCGACCACCACCGTGCGCAGCTCCGGCGGGGTCGTCAGGTCGGCGGTGGTCAGCCACCGCGCGTACTCCAGCCAGTACTGCGTGGACAGCTCCACCACGGTGGTCCGGGTCCGGGCCATCGTGGTGTGCAGCTCCTCCGCGTCCAGCGCCCGGGTGTCGGCCCGGCACACCACCGCCGCGCCCACGGCGAGGGCGGGGAAGACCTCCTCGATGACGACGTCGAAGCCGAGCGAGGCCACCTGGAGCCAGCGGTCCCCGGACGTCAGCTCCAGCCGTTCGGCGACCCCGGCGGCGAACCGGCCGAGCGCGTCGCGCTCCACGACCGTGCCCTTGGGCTCCCCGGTGGAGCCGGAGGTGAACAGGACGTAGGCCGGATCGTCGGGCCGGTGCCGTACCGGAGGACGTACGGCGTCCAGGTCGACGGGGACGTACGCCCCGTCCGGGGCGTGCCCGCCGTCGCCCAGGCACACGGCCGCGTCGGTGCGCCGCACCAGCGCGGCGCGTGCGGCGGCGGGCAGCCGGTCGTCCAGGACGGTGAACCCGGCCCCCGCCTTGAGCGCGGCGACCATGCCCAGGACCGTACGGGCCGGGTCGGGGAAGGCGAGGCCCACCAGCCGGCCGGGGCCCGCGCCCCGCCCGGCCAGGGAGCCGGCCCAGGCGTCGGTCAGCCGGTCCGCCGCCTCGTACGTCCACACCCGGCGGGGGGCCACCAGGGCGGGGGCCCCGGGGTGCGCGCGGACGGAGCGGTCCCACTGGGCGAGCACGTCGGGTGCGGTCGCGGCGGTCATCGGGCGGCCCCGGTGGCGGCGCGCTCGCGCAGGAAGGCCGAGAGGCCCGCGAGCCCGGCGCGGAAGCTCTCCTCGGGGCCGCCGAACCCGAGCCGGGCGCCGTGCGGCGCGCCGAAGGCGGTGCCCGGCACCAGCAGCGTGCGGTGCCGGTCGAGCAGCTCCAGGCAGAAGCGTTCCACCGCCTCCGGTGGAGCGTCGGCGTCCGCCAGCTCCCGGAAGACGGGCAGTGCGCACACCCCGCCCTCCGGCGGGGCGCAGCGCACCAGATCGGCATGGTCGGCCGCCCAGTCGGTCAGCCGGGCGAGGTTCCGCCGGGCCTCGGCCGCCCGCGCGCCGATCAGCGTGTCCGCGTGGCGCATGGCCCGCTCGGCGATCAGCTCCACCAGCGGCGAGAGGAAGAGCGTGGTGCGGTCGCGCAGCGGGAAGGACGCCCGGATCAGCTCCGGCGGCGCCACCGCCCAGCCCACCCGGAGCCCGGGCAGGCCGAAGGTCTTGGAGAACGTGCCGTACGAGACGGTGTTCCCGCCCGCCGCGCCCGGGTCCGGCAGGGCCTCCCAGCGGTGGGTGATCTCGGCGGTCGCCGCGTCCCACACCAGGGTCGCGCCGGCCGCCTCGACGTGCTCGGTCAGCTTCCGGAGGCCCTCGGGCGAGAGGGTCGCCCCGGAGGGGTTGTGCGGGAAGTTGACGATCACCGCCCGGGTCCCCGGCGTGACCAGCCGCTCCAGCGCGTCGGGGTCGATCTCGCCCTCGCGCACGGCGGAGGCCGGGAGTCCGACGGTCTCGCACCCCGCCGCCGAGGGGTAGTGGGCGAGCGAGTGGTAGATGCCCTCCTGCACGACCACCCGGTCGCCGGGGCGCAGCAGGGCGTGCAGGGTGAGCGCGATGGCCTCGCTGGAACCGTGGGTGACCAGCACCCGGTCGGCGTCGCCCGCCGCGTAGCGGTCCGCGATCGCCTGCCGGACGCCCGCCCCGCCCTGCGAGACGCTGTCGT
This sequence comes from Streptomyces sp. NPDC091289, assembly GCF_044757365.1. NCBI lineage: Bacteria > Bacillati > Actinomycetota > Actinomycetes > Kitasatosporales > Streptomycetaceae > Streptomyces > Streptomyces sp. NPDC091289. The sequence continues at coordinate 140,434 of NZ_JBIVUT010000018.1, read as the reverse complement.
CCATCACGACGGTGTCCAGGTCCTCGGCCCGGATGCCGCACCGTTCGCGTATCTCGGCGAAGGAGTACGGATGGACGCCGCTGGAGCTGATGTCGTGGATGTCGGGGGCCAGATGGCGGCGGTACCACTCCTCCAGCACCGGAGGATCCTCGTGCCGCGGACGCGGGCTGCTCATGGCTGTTGCACCTGTCCCTTCTATCCCTGGCGGGAGTCCCGCCACCACCGCTGACCGGAGAGCGGGAGCGTGTCGATGGGGTCGTAGTAGTGGTAGGAGCCGGTGCGGGCCTCGGGGTCCGCCGCCTCCAGCGGGGTGAGGTAGCTCTTGCTCCAGTGCGAGACGCCGAGGTCGCGGTCGTAGGAGTCGGCCTGGTCCACCCAGCGCTTCCCGGCCATCGGTACGTCGCACACGATGCGGGGGGTGGCGAACCCGGGGAGGTAGCCCATGATCTGATGCTGGATCAGCTGAGCCCGGTGCAGTGGCACCCGCCAGTGCTCGGCGTTCGGGATCATGTCGCACATGTAGAAGTAGTACGGCGTGATGCCGGCGTGGTCGGCGAGCGCGAAGCACAGGTCGAGCAGCTCGTGCGCGCTGTCGTTGACCCCGCGCATCAGCACGCCCTGGTTCCGTACGTCGTGCAGCCCCGCGTCGAGCAGCGCCCGGGCCGCGTCCGCCACCGAGGGCGTCACCTGCTGGGCCGCGTTGGCGTGGGTGTGCAGCGCGATCCGGGCCCCGCGGGCCCTGGCCTTCGCCGAGACCCGCGCGACGCCCTCCAGGATCGGGCCGGAGCGCCAGTGCTGGGGCAGCCCGATCAGGCCCTTGCTGGCCAGCCGGACGTCCCGGATCGAGTCGATGTCCAGGAGCTGGTCGAGGAAACGCTCCAGCCGGGGCCAGGGCATGTTCGCCAGGTCGCCGCCGGAGACCACCACGTCCCGGATGCCGGGGGAGGACCGCAGGTGCGTGAGGATGAGATCGGCCCGGTCGGCCGGTTTCAGCGTGAGCTTCGTCTTGGCCACCTGGGGCGTGGAGTTGCCCACCAGGTCCATGCGCGTGCAGTGCCCGCAGTACTGGGGGCACGTCGACAGCAGCTCGGCGAGCACCTTCGTGGGATAGCGGTGCGTCAGCCCCTCCACCACCCACATGTCCTGTTCGTGCAGCGAGTCCCGGCCGGCCATCGGGTGCGAGGGCCACTCGGGGTGCCGGTCGGAGAGGACCGGCAGCATGTAGCGCCGCACCGGGTCGTCGTAGAACGCCTTGGTCAGCTCACCCGGGCGGGCGCCCGCCGATTCCGGGGCCATGGTGTTGATCATCTGGGGCGGCAGCAGGACCGACATGGTGGCGCGCTCCTGCCGGTCGCGCTCCAGGTCCGCGTAGAAGCCCTCGTCCAGCAGCGTGCCCATGACGGCGCGCAGCCCCTTGGCGTCCTTCACGCAGTGCGCTCGCTGCCACTGCGGGTCCGCCCACTCGGCCGCGGTGACCTCGCGCCACCCCGGGAAACGTCGCCAGTCCGGCTCCACGAGCGGACGGCTCCGGTACTCGTAGGCGCCTTCCAGTGCCGCGGTCTCCGTCTGGCTGCGTGCTGTGTCCACCAACCCGCCACCTGTTCTCGTCGGTTCGGCCGTGTCGCCTGTCACCACTGATCCTGCAGAGGGCCGAGGTTGTACACGAGGGAGGATTGGCGGGGGTTGTTGTATGGGGCTCCTGATACGAGAGACCCGTACAACTCCGCCCGGTCGGGCCGGAAGCGGAAGGCGTCGGCGTGCCGTCGGCCACAGCACCGTGCCGGTGCGCCGAAATCGGGACGATCACCTTCCGAAGTGGCTGGAACCGACAGACGGTCGCTTGATCGGTGTGTCGGTGGCATGTACCAATATTCAAGAGATCCGGCGCGGAGGATTCCTGTCGGCCCGGCAGTCTCCGCCCGGCCGTACAACCGCCGACCACGGTTGTGCGGTTCGGCGACGCATGTGCGCTTCGTTCGGGACACCACCCATGAGCAGGGGGATATATGGCCAGGCCAGAGCGGTTATTGGATCCCACGGCCGGACCGCTGGAGGCGTTCGCGCATGACCTGCGCGGGCTGCGCCGAAAGGCCGGGAACCCTTCGTATCGCGCCATGGCGAAGAGCGCCCACTACTCGGTGGCGACGCTCGCGGAAGCGGCCAGGGGACTGCACAAACCCTCGTTGAAGGTGACCCTCGCCTATGTGGCCGCATGTGGCGGCGACGTGCCGACGTGGGCGCGCCGCTGGCACGATGTCAGCGAGGAACTGGAAGCCGAACAGTCCGAGGCCCGCCGCGAAACGGAGCCGGTGGCCAGAGAGCCCACGCGCCCCGGCCGGCCCGCCGTCGCACCGTACGGATCGGAGCCGTACGACTCCGATCCGTACGGCAACGAGCGTGTCCCGCGCCAGGAGTCCGGCCCGCCGGCCCCACGTGCCGCATCCGCCCCACGGGCCGCGGGGCGCGGCGAGGACGCGCTGACCGCCGACGAGCGCGACGAGCTGCGCCGCCTGCGCGGCGAGGTCGCGGAGCTGCGGCGGGCCAACGAGGTGCTCAAGGCGGCCTCCGCGATCTTCGCGGCGGATCTCCGCACAACGGCACAGGTCGTGTACAACCCGGCGGGCCGCCAGGATCGGTCGGCGTGACCGGCATGCCGCGCGCCTTCGGGCCCGGGGCACAGCCGAACGATCCCGACCGACCTTTGGGGACTGACCATGCGTGTGCTCGGAGTCAACGGCTGGCCCGGGGCCAGCCACGACGGTGCTGCCTGCCTCGTCGTGGACGGAGACGTCATCGCCCTGGCCGAGGAGGAACGCTTCACCCGCGACAAGCACGCCTACGGGCAGGCGCCCCTCCACGCCGCGGCCCACTGCCTCGCCGAGAGCGGTCTCACCCTGGACGACATAGACGTCGTCGCTCATGGGTGGGACCTCCCCACCCTCTTCCGGGACCGCGGGCTCGACTGGTTCGCCGACGACGCCGAGGCGCTGGAACACCTGCTGCCCAAGGCGCTGTTCCCCCGCTCCCGCGACCCCCGGCTGACCTTCGTCGACCACCACCTCGCCCACGCGGCCAGCGCCTGTCTCCTCTCCGGGCGCGACCGGGGCGCCATCCTCGTCCTGGACGGCCAGGGCGAGAACGAGAGCACCACGCTCGCCGTCGCCGTCGACGGCGAGATCAAGACCCTGCGGTCGTACACACCGGGCTGGTCGCTGGGGTACTTCTACGCCGCCGTCTGCGAGTACGCCGGGCTCGGCGCCGACGCCGCGGGCAAGATGATGGGCCTCGCCTCCTACGGCACGCCCCAGGACCTCACCTTCGGCGGTGCCCTCGGCTTCACCGACGAGGACTTCACGGTCGGCGTGGTGCCCCCCGGCCTGCGCTCCACCGGTGGCACCGACGAGGAGGACGCCACCATCCGGCACTGGACGGCGCACCTGGAGAAGACCCTCCAGCAGGCCCCGAACCGCTCCGTGCGCCGCTTCGACCCGCGCACCGGCCGCTACGCACGCGTCACCGCCCACGACCCCTTCGACTACCGCGACCTCGCCGCCACCGCCCAGGCCGCCCTGGAACGCGCGGTCATGGGGCTGGTGCGCGGGCTGCTGAGGGAGACCGGCGAGACCACGCTCATGGTCGCGGGCGGCGTCGGCTTCAACGCCACTCTCAACGGCAAGCTCATGCGGATGCCCGAGGTCGAGGACCTCTTCGTCCAGCCCCTCGCGGGCGACCAGGGGGTCTCGCTCGGCGCGGCGGTCTGGGTCGCCGCCCAGGGCGGCGACCGGATCCGGCCGATGAACGGCTCCGTCGCCTGGGGGCCGCAGTGGACCCCGGAGCGGATACGCCAGGTCCTCGACGCCTCGGGCGTCGCCTACACCGAGCCCGGGGACATCGCCGCCGCGACCGCCGGAGTGCTGGCGCGCGGGGGCGTCGCCGGATGGTTCCAGGGCCGCGCCGAGGGCGGGCCCCGCGCGCTCGGCCACCGCAGCATGGTCGCCGTGCCCGCCCCCGAGTCCACCCGTGACCGGGTCAACATCCGGATCAAGGACCGCGAGGCGTGGCGCCCCTTCGCCCCCAGCATGCGGGAGGAGGCGGCCGAGTCCCTGATCGGGACCACCACCCCGCTCCCGTACATGATCGTCACCACCCCGGTCACCGACGCGGGCGCCGAGGCCATGCCCGCCGTGGTCCACCGCGACCGCACCACCCGGCCGCAGACCGTCTCGGCCGCCGTCGATCCGCTCTACCACCGGCTCATCGGCGCGGTCGGCGAGTACACCGGCACCCCGGTCGTCCTCAACACCTCCTTCAACGGCCGCGACGAACCGGTCGTGTGCAGCCCGCAGGACGCGCTCGCCACCTTCCACCGCGTCCCGCTGGACGCCCTGGCGCTCGGGCCGTTCCTGGTGCGCCGCCCCACCGGGGGAGCGGGCGCATGACCGCCCCGTACCACGAGGAGACCCCGGTCAGCGGCGCACCGGAGCCCGACGAGATCCGCGCCAAGGTCGTGGAGTGGATCGCGGAAGCGGTGCTCACCCCCGAGACGGACCCGGTCGCCCCGCTGCGCGACCTCGGCGTGGACTCCCTCGACCTCATCCGCACCGCCCGCCGCGTCGAGGCCGTCTTCGGCGTGCGGTTGCAACTGCGCGAACTGTTCGGCCCGGAGACGACCACGGAGCGGCTGGCCGCGCTGATCTCCGAACGGGCTGCCCGGCGCGGCGCCCCCGAGTCGGTCCCGCCCGGCGCCGAGCACGGCCCGGTCGTGCTCACCCCGGCACAGGAGCAGGCGTGGGAGGAGCAGACCGGCGACCGGGGCCACTGGAGCCAGGCGCTGCTCCTCACCACCCGGCCCGGCATCGCCCCGGACGCCTTCGAGGAGGCCGTACGCCGCCTGGTCGCCGGGCACGCCTCCCTGCGCCTGGCCGTCGAGGCGCCCCCGGCCAAGCGGCCCCGGCAGCGGGCCGTCGCCGTCACGGTCGACGGTCCCCCCGCCGACGCCCTCGCCGGAATCCTGGACACCGTCGACCTCTCCACGCTCTCCTACGCGGAACTGTCGGCCGAGGTCACCCGGCGCTGCGCCGCCGAACAGGGCGCTCTCGATCCCGGCACCGGGCGGGTGGCCCGCTTCATCCGGTTCGACGCGGGCCCGGAGCGGCCCGGCCGGCTGCTCGTCGCCGTCCACCAGCTGGCGATCGACATGGTGTCCTGGTCCGTCCTCCTCGAAGACCTCCAGGAGCTGTACGAGGCGCTCGCCGCCGGCCGCCGGGACGTGTGGTGCGCCGAGGGCACCTCCTACCCGGAGTGGGCCCGCGCCCTCGCGGACCACGCCCGGACACCCGAGGCGGAGGCCGAGGCGGAGTGGTGGACGGAGGTGGTCCGCACCCCCGCGGGCATCCCGGTCGACCACGACGTCCCCGACCCCCGGGCCGCGAACACCGCCGCCACCGCCGTCACCCACCGCGAGGAGCTGCCCGAGGAGCTGACCGGCCGGCTCCACGCGGCCGCCCGCGCCCACCGCGCCCACCCCGGCGACCTCGTCCTGCATGCCCTGGGCGAGGCGCTGTCCGGCTGGCTCGACGAGCCGGCCGTCCGCGTCGACGTCCTGCGGCACGGGCGCGAGGAGAGCGTGGGCGACAGCCATCTGACCCGTACCACCGGCTGGTTCACCACCACCGTCCCGGTCCGGCTCGACCTCGCCACCGGCACCCCGGCCGGGCGGCTCGCCCGGACCGTCGGCCACCTCGCGGCGATGCCCGGCGGGGGAGTGGGCCACGGCGCGCTCGGCCGCCACGGCCGCCCCCGGATCGCGGCCGCGCTGCGCTCCGCCCCGCCCAGCGACATCTCCTTCGACTTCGAGGGCGACGACGCGGACGCACTGCCGCTCGGCGGGCTCCTGACGGATGTGGCGCCCGAGCCGGCCGGGGAGATCACCGCCCCGCACTGGGTGCGCCCCCACCTCATCGAGGTGATCGCCACCACCGACGACGGAGTGCTCCGCGTCGAGTGGTGGTACTCCACGGCTCTGCACGACAGGACGACCGTACGCCGGCTCGCTGCCCGCCACCGGACGGCCCTGGTCGCCCTCCTCGCGGCATGCGAGGCCAATGGCTCCACGCCCGGCGCCACCTGACGAAGCGCCGGTGAAGCACCCGCTCGAACGAGGGCTGACGGTTCGTCGCCGACCGCACCCCGCCCCTCTCCCCCCCACGGACGGACCAGTGGAGACGCCTGCCATGACCCTGCCCAGCGTGCTCGACCCCTTCTTCGCCCTCGCCCGATCGCAGCCCGACCGGCCCGCCGTCGTCGACAACGGAGTCACCGTCACGTACGGCCGGCTGGCCGGCTGGGCGGAGGCGGTGGCCGATCTGGTCGCCGCCCGCGCCCCGGGTCCGCAACCGCCCGTGGGCGTCGCGGTCCACCACAGCGTCCGCGACATCGCCGCCGTCCTCGGCATCCTCGCGGCCGGGCGCGCCTTCGTCCCCGTGGGCGAGGGCCCCGACGGCCACCCCGACGAGGCGCTGCGCGCCCTCGGCTGCGAGGAGCTGGTCGCCACCGCCGACAGCGGGCGACTGCCGGCCGTACCGCGCGTCCTGCGCCCCAACTGGGGCCGCCCGCGACCTCTTTCGCGGCAGAGCGGGGAACCCGTCCGGGCCGAGGACCCTGCCTACGTGCTGTTCACCTCGGGCTCCACCGGGGCCCCCAAGGCCGCCGCGATCCCGCACGGCGCACTGCACGCCGTCCTTCCCCACCTGATCGAGCGGTACGGCGCGGGTCCGGCCACCGTCGCCCTCAACTTCCACCGGGCGGACGGCGACACCTGCCTGGAGGAGATCCTGCCCACCCTGCTCGCGGGCGGGATCGTCGTCCTCGACGAGGAGGCCGAGACCGACCTCGACCGGGTCCTCACCGACCACGAGGTCACCCTCGTCAACCTGCCCGTCGACTACTGGCACATCTACACCGGCCACCTGCTGGAGACAGGTCGCAAACTCCCCGACCGCGTCGAGACCGTGGTCATCGGCGGCGAGGGCGTCCGCCCGGACATGCTGGAGCGCTGGGACCGGCTCGGCGCCGGTCACGTCCGGCTGCTCAACACCTACGGCTCCACCGAGACTGCCCTCGTCACCCACAGCGCCGTCCTCGCCGGGCCGGACAGCGCGGGCCCGTTCCCCGAGGGCGTGCCGATCGGACGCCCGCTGCCGTCCGTGCGCCAGGCCGTCGTACCCCGTCCGGAGGCGCCCGACGGCCCCGGTGAACTGTGGGTGGCCGGCCCGCAGCTCGCCATCGGATACCTCGACGACCCCGAGCGCACCGCCGCCTGCTTCACGGAGGCCGATCTCGGCGACGGCCCGGCCCGCTGGTACCGCACCGGCGACCTCGTCCACGAGGCCGCCGACGGCGGTCTGGTCTTCCACGGCCGCCTCGACCACCAGGTCAAGATCCGCAGCCACCGGGTGGACCTGCTGGACGTCGAGGAGGCGCTCGGGCGGCTCCCCGGCGTGAGCGCGGTGGCCGCCGCCCCGCACATCAAGGGCGAACACACGGTGCTGGTCGCCTTCGTGGTCCTGGGCCCGGGCACCACGACTCCGCTCCCCACCGCCACCGCCACCGAAGCCCATGCCACCGCCACCGCCACCGCCGACACGTTGCGGGAGCGGCTGCGGGCCGTCCTCCCCGACCACTGTGTTCCCGACCGGATCATCGTGGTCCCGGCTCTCGCCCACACCCGCACCGGCAAGGTCGACCGCACGGCCACCCGGGACCGGTACCTGTGACGAACCGGCTCTTCGACCCCTCGGTCGCCCCGGCCGCCGTACCCGAGGTGAACGTCCGGGGCCCCTGGTCCTTCCTCTGGTGGCTGGTCCGTGTCCGCCCCTGGCCGCTGGTGCTCAGCGCGCTGCTCGGCACGGTCTGGATGGTGCCGCTCGCCCTGACCCCGCTGGTCGTCGGGCAGGCCATCGACGGGGCCGGGCAGGGCGGTGGCGCGGGTGACGTGGTGCTGTGGGCCCTGGTGGCGCTCGGCCTCGGCGTCGTCCAGGCCCTCGCGGGCGCGGGCCTGATCCAGGCCGCCGTCGGAGCCGAGGCGCACGCCGTGTCGTACAGCCACCGGGTGCTGATGAGCCAGGTGGTCCGGCTCGGCGCCACGCTGCGCGCCAAGGCCCGCTCCGGGGACGTGGCGGCCTCGGCCGCCGCCGACGTCGAGAGCATCGGCCAGGCGTTCGAGGTCGTGGGCCGTACGGTCGGGGCGGTGATCGCCGCCGCCCTCGTGACCGTCGCGCTCACGGTCACCTCCCCGCTGCTCGGCCTCGCCGTCCTCATCGGCGTGCCCGCCGCCGTACTCAGCATCGGACCCCTGCTCCGCCCGCTCCAGGCGCGCGACGAGGCCCAGCGCGAGCAGATGGGCATCGCCACCTCCCAGGCGGGGGACATCGTCGCGGGCCTGCGCATCCTGCGCGGCATCGGCGGCGAGACACGCTTCGCCGAGCGTTTCCGCCGCACCAGCCAACAGGTGCGCAGGGCGGGCGAGTCGGCCGGACGGATGGAGGCATGGCTCCAGGCGGCGGGCGTCCTGCTGCCCGGCCTCGTCACCGTCGGCATCGTCTGGTTCGGCGCCCGCCTCGCCCTCGACGGCACCATCACCGCCGGTGAACTCATCGCGTTCTACGGTGCTTCGGCCTTCCTCACCCTGCCCGTCAGCACCGCGACCGAGGCCGCCGAGACGGTGAGCCTGGCCCGGGTCGCCGCGGGCCGGATCTGCACCCTGCTGCAACTGGAACCCGACACCGTCGCGCCCGCGCACCCCGAACCGCTGCCCCCCGGACCGCTCTCCCTCACCGATCCGGAGACCGGCATCACCGCCCGGGCCGGGCGGCTGACCGTGGTCGTGGCGCCCACCGACCGGACCGGCGACCTCGCCGACCGCCTCACCCGGCCCGTACGGTCGGACGGCGCCCCGCCCGTGCTGCTCGGCGGCGTACCGCTCGACCGTGTGGACCTCGCCGAACTGCGTGCCAGAACGCTGCGCTCCGGCCCCGGCGACCCGCTGTTCACCGGCACCGTACGGGAGGAGCTGACCGCCGCGACGCCCTCCCGTTCCCCGGAGTCGCTGGACCGGGCGCTACGCGCCGCCGACGCCACCGACGTGATCGACGCGCTCCCCGGCGGGCTCGACGCCCGGGTGGACGAGGGAGGCCGGGCACTGTCCGGAGGTCAGCGCCAACGCCTGGTGCTGGCACGCGCGTTGCTCGCATCCCCCGATGTGCTGGTCCTGGAGGACCCCACCGCCTCCGTCGACGCCCACACCGAGGCCCGGGTGGCGGAGCGGGTGGCCGCGCTCCGCACGGGACGGACCACCCTCGTGTTCAGCGACAGCCCGCTGTGGCGCGGGGTCGCCGACCACGAGATCCGCCTGGACGCGGACCCCGCCCCCGCAGGCCCCGACCGCCCCGCAGGAGAGCCCTCGTGACGATCACTCCCACCCGGGCGAGCGCCGGGCCCGACCCCGCCGGAGAGGTCGCGGCACTCGGGCGGCTGCCGCTGGCCGGCCGGGCCGACGTACGCGCCTGGGTCGGCGCGTTCCTGCGCCGCGAGGCCCGCCGACTGGCCCTCACCTTCGGTCTGTTCGCCGCCGCGCTGCTCGCCGGGCTGGTGGGCCCCCGGCTGCTCGGCCGGCTGGTCGAGTCTGTCAAGGACGGCACCGGCACGGGCCGGGTCGACCTGTTCGCCCTGGTCTTCTTCGGCGTCCTGGTCGGTCACGCGCTGCTCGCCCGCGCGGCCCGCACGCAGGCCACCCTGCTCGGCGAACGCGTCCTGGCCCGCACCCGCGAGCACTTCGTCCACCGGGTCCTCGGGCTGCCGCTGGCCCAGGTCGAGAGCGTCGGCACCGGCGACCTCCTCAGCCGCGCCACGACCGACGCCGACCGGCTCAACGAGAGCATCCGGCAGGCCGTGCCACGGATCGCGCTCGCGGCCGTCACCCTGGTGTTCACGGTCGCCGCGATCGTGCTGACCTCGCCGCTGCTCTCACTCGCGCTGCTGGCGGGGCTGCCGTTCGCGGTGCTGTCGACGTGGTGGTACCGGCCGCGCGCGACCCGGGCGTACGAGCGGCTGCTCGCCCAGGAGGCCGACGTCCTGGCCGCGGTGCACGAGACCGCGCGGGGCGCCGCGACCGTCGAGTCCCTCGGGCTGGGGACGCGGCAGCGCGCACGGCACGGCCGGGCGGTCGACGCCGTGGTCCGCACGCGGCAGCGCACCACCTGGCTGCAGACCGTCTGGTTCCCCAGCCTGGACCTCGCCACCATGGTCCCGATGGCCCTGACCCTGCTGATCGGCGGCCTCGCCTACCAGCGGGGCGAGGTGGGCCTGGCCGAGGTCACCGCGGTGGTCCTCTACGTACAGGCCCTCGGTGAACCCCTCGACGACCTGCTGACCTGGACGGACGAACTCCAGATCGGCAACGCGGCGTTGCGCCGCATCCTGGGCGTGGACCTGCTCCCGAGCGAGGAGAAGCGCCCGCCCGCGCCCACCGAGGGCCACGCGATCCGCCTCGAAGGGGTCGCCTTCGGGTACGGGCCGGACCGGGTGGTCCTGACCGGGATCGACCTCGACATCGCGCCCGGTGAACGCCTCGTCGTGGTGGGCGCATCGGGCGCGGGCAAGTCCACGCTCGGCAAGCTGCTGGCCGGTGTGCACCACCCGGACCGGGGAACCGTGCGCATCGGCGGAGCCGAGGTGTCCGGCCTTCCGGTCGAGCAGCTGCGCCGCGAGATCGTGCTGGTGACGCAGGAGCAGTACGTCTTCAGCGGCACGCTGCGGGACAACCTCACCCTGACCGGCGGGGGAGAAGAACCGGAAGCGGAGGACGGGCCGCTGTGGGAGGCGCTGGAGACGGTCCTCCTCGCGGACTGGGCACGGACGCTGCCCGACGGCCTGGACAGCGAGATCGGACCGGGCGCCGCCCCGGTCCCCCCGTCCACCGCCCAGCAGCTCGCCCTGGCCCGCCTGCTGATCTGCGACCCGCACACCCTGGTCCTCGACGAGGCCACCGCCCTGCTGGACTCCACCGCGTCGCGCCGGGTGGAACGCTCGCTCGCGGCCCTGATCGAGGGCCGGACGGTGATCTCGATCGTGCACCGCCTGGACTCCGTCCGGGACGCCGACCGCATCGCGGTCATGGACCACGGCCGGATCGTCGAACTCGGCAGCCACGACAAACTCCTCGCGGCGCAGGGAGCGTACGCCTCCCTCTGGCACTCCTGGGAGTCCGCCCGCGGCAACGAACCCCCGGCCAAGGACCTCCCGGCCTGACGGGCACGGGAACTTGCGCCTGCGCCTGCGCCTGCGCGAGGGGCCGGACCACGGGAAGCCGGGGCCGGCCTTCTCGGCGGCCATGACCCCAGGAATAGGTCAAGGGCCTGATCCACTCAGTGGATCAGGCCCTTGACCTGGTGTTTCAGCTGTCGGGGTGGCGGGATTTGAACCCACGACATCTTCGTTCCGAACGAGGTTCGATCAAGAACGACACCGAGCAGTTTAGTGTTTTGCCTGCTCAGGAGGTTGGATTGGAATGGTCTCGGGCTGTCTGGAAGAGGCTTCGGGAGCGGGCTGGCTCCCAGATGGCTCCCAGCGGGCAGCGTCTGTTGTCGTGCTTGCGCATCAGGTCGGTGACCAGCGCTTGATCGCGAGCAGCGTCGGAGCACCCGGACGGATCCCGCAGGATCTGGCGTTTCTGGAGCCATGTGTTCCGTTCAGCTTCCCGGAGCGCGAACACGCGCTCGGCTCTGCCGTACAGTCCCGGCCGCGCGGGAAGATCTCCAGCGGGATGACAGGGAGATTGCTGAACGACTCTCGGCAGACCACCTAGAAGTCATGGTCCGGCAGCCTCCCCAACTCAAAAGAGCCCATGTCAGATTCGCCTGTGAATGCCGCCGCCGACCTCGATTCTCCGGCTACTCCAGCACGGAGAGGAGTCCGCCCCACTTGCCCATATCTGGGGCAGGGAGCCCCCAGACAAGGTACGGGCACCCGTCGCCGCCGCACGTGCCCCCGAGGAGAGGTTGGACTCCGGCGGCAAGGAGCTCGGCCGCCAAGCCCTGGGGCGGGAGCAGGGCCATAGGGGGCCCGGCGAGCTCCGCACGTTCCAAGACAAGCCGGTCACGGGTGAGGAAAACGTGAGCGCCAACGGCCTGAGCCTCAAGTACCAAGTCGCGGTCAGCGCCATCAGGAAGGCCGGTCACTTCACCGACGGGAGTGGGCGACGGTCCCTGTGACGGCGCAGGCACAGACCAGTTTCCCACCTGGAATGCCAAGCTGTCCGCTAACGCGTTGATCGACGGAAGCCTGTGTTCCAGGAAGCGCTCGGTGACCTTCTTGGCGTCGGTCTTTGAGCGGGGGGTTACCACGAATCGAATGTCGCGCAACAGCCACAGGTTGAGAAGGTCCGCGAGGCCGTACAGCTCGTCGGTGTAGGCGATGTCCGCCGCAACTCGATCGGGCAGCGACTCGTCGTTCATGAGCGCGGCCCCATGCTGCTGAAGGTCGATCAGGACGTTCGAGTCGACGGCGACGACCAACGGACCGTGGTAGCCGGGCGGCAGCAGACCCGGGAGGACGTGATGGCAGAAGCCCAGCCCTCCATCCTCGGTGACTTCGTGGAGCACCTTCGCAGACTACGCCGGTGCGGGAAAGTGATGTAGACCAGCCGAGGCACCGACCTTGCTGGCCAGGCTCAACTACCATCCTGCGTAGGTGGGGATTTGGCCCGGGGGATGAGGACAGAGCTACTTACGAGACGTCCAGAGGAACGTCTCGGTTCTCAGCTCCACGGATCGCTCGGACACCAGGCGTCGGCAAGGGGTTGCAACGGGAGCAGGGCTGGAACTGGGCATGAAATACGACATCGCAGCCCCTGAACCTGCAGGCATGGTCGCATCGCTCAGCTCTCTCGGCTATTCACTGCCCGCCGCCATCGCGGATCTCGTGGACAACAGCATCTCCGCGAAGGCAGCCAACATCGACATCGAGTTCACATGGGCTGGACAGGACTCGTGGATCGCTGTCGTCGACAACGGCGAAGGGATGAGCGCGGACGATCTCGTGACCGCCATGACCGTGGCTGCGCGCGGTCCCGCCACACCGCGTACCGCCACGGACCTGGGGCGCTTCGGCGTCGGACTCAAGTCCGCGTCGTTCTCCCAGGCCCGTCAGCTCACCGTCGCGACCGCTGTCTCCGGAGAGTGGCACGTACGTACGTGGGATCTCGACGTCGTTGAGAAGTTCGGTGAGTGGAGGCTGCTGCACGGCGCGGACGAGGCGACGGCGGACCTGCTCGACAGGATCCGCGGTAGGGCTGATCATGGCACGGTCGTTTTGTGGCGGCGGCTAAACGGATACCACGTCGACGGCGTGACCGAGGACGACGAGCGGACCCAGAAGCAGTTCTACGCAGAGGCCGCCCGCGCGGAGTCGCACTTGGGCATGGTCTTCGCCCGGTTCCTGACGGGCAGTCGTCGCCGTACCATGCGTGTCTCCGGTAGCCCGGTCGAGCCCTGGGACCCCTTCCTCTCCGGTCACCCTTCTGTTCAGCCCCTCCCTGTGGAGCAACTTCCGCTCGGCACCGGCTTCGTACGAGTGGAGGCGTTCGTCCTCCCCAGCGCGCAGCGGCTCACGCCTGCCGAGTACGACAAGGCCAGCGGCCCACGCGGTTGGCTCGACCAGCAGGGGTTCTACGTGTACCGGCGGGACCGTCTGATCCTGGCCGGCGACTGGCTTGGCCAGCGCGGTGTACGCCGCGAGGAGAAGTACAACCTGGCACGGATCGCCGTGGACATCCCCGCCGGGACGGACGTCGAGTGGGGCGTCGACGTCCGCAAGTCCAGCGTTGTGCCGCCCGTCGGCCTGCGTCCCCACCTCCGCCGGATCGCTCTGCAGGCTCGGAGGAGGGCTGCCGACGTGCTGCGCCACCGCGGGCAGATCGCGGCGCGAACGCACGGTGACCCACTCCTCTACGCGTGGAACGTCCGCCGTGCGAGTGACCAGGTCACCTGCAGGATCAACCGTGGTCACCCCTTGGTGAGGGCGGCGCTACGCCCCGGCGGCGCCAGTACAGACGACGTGCGAGCCCTCATCCGCCTGTTGGAGGAGACCGTGCCGGTTACGGCCCTCCGTGTGATGCATGAGACGGACACCAGTGACGACCCCGAGCCCTTTGGCGGTCCGGGACCTGCCGACGCCGGCGCGACGGAGGTCGCACAACGGATCTACGAGGCGATGGTCACCGACGGTCGTTCGCCCGCAGCTGCCCGGGAGCGACTCCGGACCATGCCCCCCTTCGATCAAATGCAGGGCTTCTGGAGTGGGTGAGCCCGTTGTCAGTAGTCGCCCCTACCCAGCCCGATACCGTCCCCGTTCAGCTGGAGGTCAGCTGTGAGTTCCACCCCTGAGGACTCCTTCGAGTCCCTTGCCAAAGCCAGGCGCCTGGTTCTCGCACTGCTGTCCCAGGACCGTCAGCCGACTCCGGAAGAGGTGCAGAACGCCGTCACCGTCATCTTCGGGATGTTGGCCGGCCAAGGGGAGGTTGTCGATCGAGACCAGCTGGCCAAGGAGATCGAGGCAATAACCGCCGTTTTCCAGGAGGGCTCCTCCGGTCTGGAGAGCGACAGGGGCCACGAGCCGTGGCTGCCGGAGGCGAAGAACGACCGCGAATGGGACTTCTGGGAGCGCTACCGTCGCTACCTCGAGGACGTCCGTAGCCTGCCCCCGGTAGTCGTGCGTCGGCTGGACCAGAGCACGGACGAGGTCCTGAGCCAGCTGGAGGACCCGCGCCGCATCGGCTCCTGGCGCCGTACCGGCCTTGTGATCGGTCAGGTTCAGTCGGGCAAGACAGGGCAGTACATCGGGCTCGCCGCGAAGGCCGTGGACGCGGGATACCAGTTCGTGGTGGTCTTGGCCGGAATCCACAACGACCTCCGCAGCCAGACGCAGCTGCGTGTCGACGAGGGCCTCCTGGGTTTCGACACACAGCACCAGCAGCGGTCCAACCAGAACGGGAAGTCCCGTCTCATGGGTGCTGGGCGGATGCCCGGCGCCAAGAGGCTCGACATCGCGTCGCCCACTAACAGTTCCGAGAAGGGCGACTTCGGTCGTCAGGCGGCCAACGCGGTCAACTTCCCCCTCGGCCGGTTCCCGGTCGTCCTCGTCGTGAAGAAGCACTGGAAGATCCTCGAGTACCTCCGTACGTGGGTGACGGAGGTACAAGGCGCCGAGGATGAGACCGGCCGCAAGGTCGTGCGCGACATCCCGCTCTTCGTCATCGACGACGAGGCCGACAACGCCTCCATCAACACCAAGCGGGACCCTGACGCGGATCCGACGAAGACCAACGCCGCGATCCGAGACCTCATGCAGAGTTTCGAGAAGTCGGCCTACGTCGGGTACACCGCGACGCCGTACGCCAACATCTACATCGATCCCGATGTGGACCACGCCGCCCTCGGCGCCGATCTTTTCCCCGACAGCTTCATCCGGACGCTGCCCTCACCGTCCAACTACCTGGGCCCAGAGCGGGTCTTCGGACTCCAGGTCGACAACGACGACGAGGACGACGTGCCCCCGTTGCCGCTCGTGCGTCCCGTGGACGACGCCGAGTGCTGGGTTCCGAGCAAGCACAAGTCCGCCTTCGTCCCGTCCGACGACCTACCCCGGTCTCTGCGTGAGGCGATCGCCTCGTTCGTGCTCTCGTGTGCCGCTCGCAGGGCGCGGGGGCAGACGAAGGTGCACAACTCCATGCTGGTGCATGTCACCCGCTTCACCGCGGTCCAGGGGATCGTTCGTGACCAAGTGGCCGACCATCTGGGCCTTCTCGTGGACTCGCTCCGTGACCGGTACGGACAGGCACCGGAGCGGATGACAGAGCTCCAAGCCCTGTGGGAGCGCGACTTCGTCCCCACCACGGACCACTTCCCCGCGGACGAGGCCGAGCCATTGACCTGGGAGGAGGTGGCCCCACAGGTCATGCCGGCCCTGCGCAAGATCGTGGTCAAGACGGTGAACGGCGCCTCACATGACGCGCTCGACTACTTCGAGCACCGTAGGACCGGTCTCTCCGTCATCGCCATCGGAGGTCAGAAACTCTCCCGAGGACTCACCCTGGAAGGGCTGACCGTCAGCTACTACCTGCGTACGTCCAACACCTACGACACCCTGCTGCAGATGGGCCGGTGGTTCGGATTCCGCCCGGGGTACGAGGACCTGTGCCGTCTCTACACGACGTCCGACCTCCGGGCCAAGTACGTCGAGGTGACCGCCGCGACCGACGAACTTCGCCGTGAGGTGGAGGAAATGGCCGCGTTCAACCTCACCCCAAGGAACTTCGGGCTGAAGGTACGTGCCTCCTCGCTCGGCCTCGCGATCACAGCCACCAACAAGATGCGCCAGGGTACGAAGGTCATGCTCAGTTACTCCGGCGAGGGTCCGGAGACCGTGATCTTCAACCTTGCTCAGAAGACCGTTGACCAAAACCTCAAGGCACTTGAGGACTTCGTCCAGCGGCTCGACGGCGTCGCGGCGGCCGAGTCGAAGGTTCCGGGCGGCAATGTCGCGTGGAAGTCGGTGCCTTCCGAGGTGATCGCCGACTTCCTCTCCAGCTACGAGACCGACCGCATGGCGCAGCGCGTCCGTCCCAGGTTCATCGCGAAGTACATCGACCAGTGCGTGGCGGTGGGCGAACTGCCTGAGTGGACGGTGCACCTGGTCGGCAAGTCCGCGGCACAGGATCCGCAGAACGTCGCCGGACACACCATCGGGCCGGTGACCCGCGCGGCGATCAATCCCGGTTTCAGGACGGAGGGGCGCTACACGATCCGCCGGGTGCTCAGCCCGCCTGACGAGTACCTCGACCTCGAACCGGCACAGGTGAAGGCCGCTCTCGACGCCACGCAGATGGCCGCGACGATGAAGAAGAAGGAGAAGGTTCCCCAGACCCCCTCGGGCGAGCACCTGCGCTGGCAGAGGAGGCGCGACCAGGCCCTGCTGCTGATCTACCTGATCGAGCGGCCGGCGGCCTCTCCGGACGGTGAGGCAGAGCCGCCTCTGGTGGGCTTCAAGGTGAGCTTCCCCCGCTCCGAGCATCAGTCCGACACGGAGTACGTCGTGAACACCATCTGGCAGCAGGAGGGCCTCGACGCCTTCGACGACGAGGAGGGCGGGGAGTGACCGTCACCGAGGCCGAGTGGCGTGGCCTGGAGACCCCCCAGAGCACGCCCGGTAGGTCCTGGCTTCGGCTACACCCGAACGCTCCTCTGGACGTCTTCCTGTCCGTCACCCACCCTGGTCGCCAACGCATGTTGGTCCTCAGGGCCGACGCCCGCTCCGCGGACCACATCGTGCGCTCGGTGGGGCGGCTGCCGCGTGCGGCCGGACTGGAGATGAACCTGAGCGCGGTGTCGCGGCTCGAGTACGAACTCCAGGTGGTCCTGACCGCGAACGAACTGCGTGAGGTTTTCAACCCGCTCGTCACCGACGTTGCCGACACCGTCAGGGACGCCCCCGAGGCCGCTGCCGCCCTGACCGCCGCCGTGGACAGGTTCGAGCGGTGGCAGGACCTCCTTCGCTCCGTAAGTAGGGACGGCCTGGCTCCCGAGGCGCGCCGCGGCCTCGTGGGCGAGCTCCTCGTACTCCGAGAGCACGTCCTGCCCGCCGTCGACCCGGCTGATGCCGTGGAGGCGTGGACTGGTCCGAGCGGAGCCAACCAGGACTTCCAGCTATCCGAGGTGGCGATCGAGGCGAAGGCCAGCACCGCCAGGCGTCCGCGTAGCATCCGTATCGCCAGCGAGCGGCAGCTGGACGGCACCGGCACGCCCGCGCTGCTGCTGGCACTGGCGATGCTCGACGAGCGGCGTGGTGGATCGGGCGAGAGTCTGAACCGGCTGGTCGAACGCATACGCGAGCGGCTCACCAGCTCCGCTGACCGGGCTCAGTTCGATGGGCGTCTCATCCAAGCCGGATACCTTCCCGGACAGCGCGACATGTACGACGAGCCCCGCTACACCCTTCGCGACCTGCACTTCTGGCATGTGCGGGGGGATTTTCCGAGAATTGTTGAATCGGATCTCGCCGCAGGTGTCGGCGACTGCACTTACCACGTGAGTACCTCGGGGCTGGATCAGTACCGCGCCACGGCCGACGAGGTGACCGAACTGATCGGGGGCTTGCATGCCTGAGCTCGACCTGTCCGAGTACTCCCGCGATCTCGTGGCAGATGTCCAGGCGACCGCCGACGCTGAGGGAACCAACCCCCCGGAGGCGTTCACCCGACGGGTCTTCGAAGACCTGGAGCAGGCGGGCATCGCTTCCAACACCTTCACCGCTTACCACAAGGCGCAAGGGCATCTGGTCCACGGATATGGCATCGGGGAGTCCGGGGAGTGCCTCGACCTGTTCGTCACGGACTTCACCCTGGGCCCCTTGGAGTCCAAGCTCACGAAGAGCCAGACCGAGACGGCCTTCAAGCGGCTGCTGACGTTCGTAAAACGGTGCCGGGACGGGCTGCGTCAGCACATCGACGAGTCGTTCGACGTCTACGACATGTGCGCGGCGGTCGAGAAGGCCCTCACCGAGGTACAGAGGATCCGGCTCTTCCTCCTCAGCAACCGTGTCGGCACCAGCACCGTGGTTTCGCCCACCGACTTCGACGGTCTCCCCGTGACCCACGAGGTGTGGGACCTGGCGCGGCTGCACCGCCATGCGACGTCCGGCAGCATCAGCGAGCCCATCGTGGTCTCCTTCGAACCTCCGCTGCCGTGCGTCTCCGCGCCCAGCAGCGAGTCGGACCACTCGGTGGCCATGGCGGTCATCCCGGGGCGGAGACTGGCCGAGCTGTACGGGGAGTACGGCACCCGACTCCTCGAACTCAACGTCCGCTCGTTCCTGCAGGCCCGTGGCTCGGTGAACCGGGGAATCAGGGAGACGCTCCTGAGTGCGCCCGGCAGGTTCCTGGCGTACAACAACGGCATCACGGCGACCGCCTCGCAGGTCGACTTCGTGCACGGCCCGGACGGACAGCCGACAGGCATTTCCCGTGTTCACGGACTCCAAGTGGTGAACGGTGGCCAGACGACGGCGTCACTGCACTACGCGCAGAGCCGCGACAAGGCGGATCTCTCGCATGTGTCGGTTCAGATGAAACTGACGGAGGTGTCCCCCGAGCGGCTCGCGGAGATCGTCCCGATGATCTCCGAGTACTCGAACACACAGAACCGGGTGACGCTGGTCGACTTCAGTTCGAACCACGAGTACCACGTGGCCGTCCAGCGGATCACGCGATCCCTTTGGGCGTCGGCGACCGACGGGAGCGGTCAGGAGACTCACTGGTTTTACGAGCGTGCACGCGGCCAGTACACCGACGAGGTGGCCAAGGCCCGGACCCCTGCGAAGCAGCGCACCTTCAAGAAGCTCAACCCTACGAGGCAGAAGTTCACGAAGGCGGACCTCGCCAAGTACGTCAACTCTTGGAACCACCTTCCGTTCCAGGTCAGTCGTGGAGCGCAGAAGAATTTTGCGGCGTTCATGGTCCGCATCGACGAGGCGCCCCCTCACGTCGACGTGCAGTACTGCCAACGCGTGATCGCGATGGCTGTTCTGTTCAAAGCGGTCGACCGCATCGCGGCGACCCACGAGGCAGGCAGTTACAAGAGCATGATCACGACCTACACGGTGGCACGCCTGTCCCTCGCCACGGACCGGCGCATCGACCTCGACCGGATCTGGCGTGAACAGCGGATCTCGCCGGCTCTCGAAGACGCGATCGACGATCTGTGTCCCCGGGTCATGTCGGTGGTGACCAATCCACGCGAAGGTAACCACGTCGGCGAATGGGCCAAGAAGCCCAGCTGTTGGGACGCGGTCTCCAGGGTTCGCTGGACCGTCCCCCGCGACCTGCAGTCGGAGCTCCGCGAGCATCCCTTGGACGAGGGGGCGCTGGCGGGCGGCACCGAGGGAGACGAGGGGGCCAGGGATGAGGTGACGATGGTCCCCGCGGACGAGTGGTACGCGCTCGAGCAGTGGGCCAAGGAGACCCACAACCTCGTACCCGCACAGCGTCAGCTGGCCCAGTACGTCGGAAGGCGTCTCGAACTCGACCAAGAGGTCCCCGAGCCGCAGGCGGTGCAGGCCCTGCACGCTCGCAACGAGGCCCTGTCCCTCGGGTTCACCCCCGGGGCGTAGACGACACCCCACCGACGGTCAGAGCTGCCCCCGCTCGATCAGGTCCCTCATCGCGTCCTCGGCGCGGCGGAGCACGATCCGTCCGTCTCCGTCACTGAACGCGATGAGCGCGGCCTCCGGCGCGATGCCCGCCTCCGCGAGCAGGCTCATGGGGAGTTCGATCCGGCCCTGGCTGTCGATCCGGAGTTCAGATGGTTCCCTAAGCATGGGAAGAGTGTGGCACCCCTCCCTTCGCCCAGATTGGCCGACGGCGGGACATCGAACACGGCAACGGGAGACGACACGGCGGGCACCGGTTGGGTCAGTACCGAGAAGAGCGGTCACCTGCGCGGGCGGCGCGTACGTGACACCGCTCCGGAGGTCGCTCTGCGCCGCGCTGTGCATCGGCTCGGGCTGAGGTTCCGACTTCAGCGCCGGGTGGCGGCCCGCTGCAGAGCGGACTTCGTCCTGCCCAGGTACCGCGTCGCCGTCTTCGTCGACGGGTGCTTCTGGCACGGCTGCCCTGTACACGGGCCCAAGGACTTCCGAGGCCCGAACGCCTCGCTGTGGAGGGAGAAGATCGAGATCAACAGAGGGCGGGACCGCCGCAACACAATGGCGGCCGAGTCAGAGGAGTGGACCGTCGTCCGCGTCTGGGAGTGCGAGATCCGCACCGATGTCGAGCAGGCCGCGCGCAGGGTGTACACAGCTTGCGTCGGGCAGTCCTCCTGAACACCCTCTTCCAGCGTGCCCCCTACGCCGAAGGGCGCTTCCTATCTCCGCGTTCCTTGACCTCTGATGCCCTGTTGCCGTTCGTGGTCACTGAGACGTCTGAGGCATCGGACTTCCGCTTGCAGTGTTTACTCAGCGGGCATTCGGCGCACATCGGTTCACGCGCGCTGCAGACGGTGCTGCTGATGAGACGCAACGCAGCCATGCGGAGCGGCGCATCCTCGCCCCCGGCGCCCACGAGCCTCACCAGGTTGACCCGGCCGTCACTGAGTCTGTTCGTACGGTCCGCGTCGCTGTCGTTCAGACGCGCGGCAACCCGCAGCGCCCCTTGGCCCACCCAGAGGAGGTCCTCGCCCACCAGCAGGCGATAGAGAGATGCTTCCGCCGGCTTGAGAGCGAGGCGCTTGGGAATCTCAAGACGCCTGCTCTCCTGCCAGGCAGCTGTGTCATCGACGAGGGGAGCAAGCCGTTCCAGTCGTGTCCTGACCTTCTCGGAGGGGGCTGCTTCCAAAAGGTTATGGAACGCCTTGGACGTGAGGGTCTTGCGCCATCTCACGTCCTTCAGGATCTCGTCCAGTTGGGCTGCCGACGGTTTGGCGCCGGACAGAAGCGCAATCACGGCCGCCGAGAGCTGTGACATCTGCTCGCCGGGGAGGTGGCACCAGTCGTCGCCGTTCCGCCTCTCCCGGGCCCAGGCCACTAGCTCCTCTCTGACCTGCCGCCAATGCGGCTGTAGTCCTCCGAGCTGTGCCTGTACGCCTTCCACGGGTGCCAGTGCTTCGGCTGCCGCCTTGCCCAACAGTGGTGGTACCGCGTTCCCGATCTGCCGAAAGGCGTCGCTACGGGTGCCGGCGAACCGGAACCAGTCTGGGAAGGTCTGCACCCTGGCCGCCTCACGCACAGTGAGTGTTCGGGGTTCGTCCGGATGGATGTACCAGTAGCCGTCCTTGGCGATATGCGCAGTGATGGAACGGCTGCGCTCGCCCCAGGCCAGCTTCTTGTACTTGTCCGTGAAGTTCTCGGCACTGTAGCGACGGAACTCCTCCGGAATATCCGAGTACAGGGTCTTGGAGTCCATGTGCTCGGAGAAGATCTTCCAGTCGTCGTCTCGGACCCGGCGCGTCATGTGGTCCCAGACAAGCCCCTCCGGGGCGCCCTTACGCATCATCTCCACGAAGGCTGAGGGAGCCTCTGGCATGCGGTAGGCCATCTCTCGTTCGCCGACGCGTTTCCTGGGTTGCGGATCGAGGCCGGGAAGGTCGCCGATCGCTTCACGGAGGTTGGTGAAGCCGTCCTGCTTCGGCTGCCAGTCGAAGCGCTCGACGTCGTTCCTCGCGAGCAGGATCAGGCGCTTCCGGTGCTGGGGAACACCGTAGTGCCAGGCGTCGACAAGGCGGACCTGCGTGGCGTACCCAAGATCCTCCAGGTGCTGCTCGATTGTGCGCACCACGAAGAAGTCGTCTCCAAGCCCCATGTCTGGCACGTTCTCCATGAGGATGGCCCGGGGCCTGACACGCGTGACAACGTCCACGTAGGCGCGCCACAGTTCCTTGCGAAGATCCTCCGGGTCCCGCTTGTGGTTCGTCACAAGATCCCGGATCTTGCTGCGTCCGGCGCGGCTGAAGGGCTGGCAGGGAGGCCCGCCTGCGATCAGGTCGATGTCAGCAGTCTTCAGGAGCTCAACCAAGTGGTCACGCTCGTCAGGGTTACCGAGGTCCATGTGGAGACTCATGCCGGGAAAGTTCGCCGCATGGGTCTCCAGAGCGCGCTCGTCGAAGTCGACGGCAGCCGCGACCGTCCAACCCGCCTGCTTCACGCCGTAGCTCAGACCACCGGCTCCGGAGAATAGGTCGACGGCGAGCCGCTGGCCCTTACCGTGGGTCTTCAGCCATTTGCGGAAGTCCTCCGGAGAGCAGCTCTCCTCGTGCCGTTCGAGCGGAAGGTAGTCGCTCCGCTCCAGGGGTACGCCGTACTTCCCCTTCTCCACAGCACAACCTCCAACAGGCACGAGACGAACGAGCACCAGGAGATCACGGACACGCTCGCGGAAGCAACAACTTCGACGAGGTCGAGCCACCCGAACACCCGGCATCCACCTGGCTTGATTCACCAGTGGGCTTCATGATCGGTGAGCCCCGCACTCTGTGTCTTCGAGGTGATGTTCCTGGGACACCCCTCGAAATGATCGATCGTACGGGATGCCACCGACAGCTCGATCACGGGCCTCGCGGACAAGCGCCCCGTTCCACCCCCTACGCCTCAACGGGTCGGCTCACCAGAAGGAACATCCGAGTGACCTTCTTCCTGGTCGGCGCCACTAAGGGGCGGTATTCGGCCACTTCCCGAGCAACGGGCCCTCGGCCGCACGGCCACACGCGGGGGGCATCCGCAACGTCGATACAATCTACCTCTCTGGCTACGCTGAGGCTGGACCGTGACGGACCGAAAGTGAGGCCCAGTTGGATTCGGAGGGTACGGAAGCGTATCTCCGGCCGCGCGCGCGGCTGATGAGCACCTTGGGTGAGGAGCTGATCAGCAACGAGCGGGTGGCACTCACCGAACTTGTGAAGAACTCCTACGACGCCGATGCCAGCCTCGTGCTGATCCGCTTCAACCCGCCGCTCGTGGAGGGGCATGGCTCGATCGAAGTATGGGACGACGGGCACGGCATGTCCCCGGACACAGTGCGTGGCACCTGGATGGAGATCGCTACTCCGCATAGGCACCGGAACCGCCGCAGCGAGTCGGGTGTGCGGCGTGTGCTCGGGGCCAAGGGCATCGGTCGGTTCGCAGCCGCCCGCTTGGCCAACGTCACCACCATCACGACGCGACGGGTCAGCGACCCAGAAGTCACCCTCCGTATCAACTGGGGAAACTTCACGCAGGGTGACGCCTACCTGGACGAGGTTCCGGTCACTTGGTCCACAGCCTCGCCGTCCGTCTTCGCGGTGGGTGGCGAGGCGGCGCGGAACTTCGCTGACGTGGTCACGGGGTTCCAGACCGCATCGATCGACGCGTCGGTTGGCCACGGAACCGTAGTCCGACTTGAGAAGCTGCGGATGCCTTGGGGGCCTGACGCCGTTGAGGCCCTCAAGCGCTCCCTGTCACGGCTCCTGCCTCCGCCGCCTCCCGCTGAGTTGTCGGTGCCGGACCAGCCTGAGTTTGCCATCTACATAGACACCCCTGATGGTCCCCTTCGTCACCACCATGGCTTTGTCGCCGCGAGCGAAACGCTGGCCCACCCGCTCTATCGGCTCGTCGGCACAGTGGATGCCGACGGTAATGCCCACTTGGCCATCTACTCCAGCGGGAGCGAACCCGCAGTGGTCGTCGAGGAGAACATCCGGAAGGATTCGGACAGACCGTCCTGCGGACCACTGAAGCTGGACTTTCGCGTATGGGACCTAGAGAAGTCGGCGCTGGACCCGCTCTTCCATATTGATACCGGGTCGAAGAACCTCACCGAGGTGCGGAAACTGATCCGGGACAACAGCGGCGTAGCGCTGTACCGGGACGGGTTCCGAGTCCAGCCTTTCGGCGAGCCGGGCTACGACTGGCTTGGATTCGACCAGCGACGCGTCAATAACCCGACCATGCGGCTGTCCAATAACCAGGTTGCCGGATTCGTCTATATCTCGGCGGACGAGAACCCGGGCCTCCAGGACCGGTCGCACCGGGAAGGGCTGATTGATAGTCCGGAGTACGAGGAACTGAAGATGGTGATAGTGCAGGCGATCTCGAAACTCGAGATCCTGCGCTACAAGTTGCGCCGTCCGGAGTCCACCGTGGAAGTGGCCGACGAACCCCTGGTCAGTCCTCCCGAAGGGCGAGGTCACGGAGTCTTCCGGAGTTTCAACCTGGATCCTCTTCGGCAAGTCGCCAGCGAGCGGTATCCAGATGATGTCGTCCTGGGGCGAGCCATCGAGGAAGCCACGGAGACGATCAACGAAGGTGTGCGCAAAGTCCAGGAGATCATCTCCCAGTTCTCCCGGCTCGCGACACTAGGCACCCTTGTCGACGTTGTCCTCCACGAGGGTAGGACCGCCCTGGCCCGCATCGCATTCGACCTTCGTCGACTTAGGAAGATCACGGGAAAGGTCGAGGTCCATGACACCGACCTTTCCGACGCGCTCGGGGAACTGCACACGGATTTCACCGCGCAGGAGAGGGCTATCGACCGGCTCTTCACTCGCATCGAACCTCTCAGCGGTCGGCAGCGTGGGCGGCCACGACAACTCTCGCTTCACCAGAGCATCTCTGCAGCTGTCTCCGTACTGGAATCTGAGATCGCCAAGTACGGTGTGACCGTCACAATCGGCGGAGAGGACGTAACGGTCACGGCCGAGCCGGGTGATATTAGGACACTCGTGCTAAATCTCGTCAATAACGCGGTCTACTGGTTGTCAACGATGCCCAGCGAGGCAGACCGCGAGATCTTGATCGAAACTGAGCGCAACCAAGAGGGCGAAGCCGACGTGGTGGATATCACGGTCAGTGACAGTGGGCCCGGAGTGCGTGTGGAGATCAAAGATCTGATCTTCGACACCTATTTCAGTGACAAGCCGGACGGCATCGGCCTCGGCCTCAGTATCGCAGGCAGCGTCGTGAAGGACTTCTACGATGGTGACCTGTCGCTGGTAAGCCCCGGCGCCCTCTCCGGCGCGAGTTTCCGGGCACGACTGCGAAGGAGAGTTGGATGACGACGGCGGACGCCGCGTATCGCGTGCTCATCGTTGACGACGACGCCAAGATGACCGAGGACCTTCGTGGACTCCTAACGGAAGAGCTCGCGGATCTGGGAGTCATCCAGTTCGAAGTCGAGCAGGACTTTGCCACCGCCGAGGAGCGGCTGAACCAAGAAGACTTCGACTTGGTCATCCTCGATGTCCGGGATGTTACTGAAGGTAGCCCGTCCGCAGACGCCGAGGGGCGCGGACGTGAGTTGTACAAGAAGATCGCCAGCGTCAGGTGGGTGCCAGTGGTCTTCTTCACGGGCGTCCCCCAGCAGGTACGCGGCTTGGAGGAGCCTCCCCTCATTCGAGTGGTGACGAAGAATGCTTTGGACGATATCGCCCCTGCGGTCAGGGAGGGGTTGCTCTCAGGAGTGCCGGCGTTGACACGTCGCATCTCCGGTCTCGTGGAGCGCCAGGTCCGCGACTTTATGCGCGACGTGGTTGCTCCGCACTGGACCGAAATGGCAGCTGCCGACCCGAACGAGATCGCTCCTGTCATCGTCAATCGCCTCGCAGCCTGGCTCAAGGAGAACGGTCTCCATGAGCTGGATCGCGTCGTGGAGGGTGACCTCGTCGCAACAGCACGGCGGTCCGAGGCGGCACGGGTCTATCTGATGCCCCCTGTGACCCATCACCTCACGGCGACAGACCTCCTTATCGACCCGCAAGGCGGCTGGTGGCTGGTCCTTACGCCGGCTTGCGACCTCTACGAGGACCGTCCTGAATCAAGGGTTTCGAAGCCTCGTGTGGCGAAGGTCCAGTACGTGCACCTGGCCAAAGCAGACCGGGTGTTCACCGATGAGGGGAACAGCTCCGAGTCCCCGCCCATCATTTTGTGGCAGTCGAGCGCCAAGAGTAATAGGGACAAGGGCCCAGCGCAGCGCGCGTTCAGAGTCGATGACAATCGGTACCGTGCTCTCCCTCGTTATCTGGATGTTCCGGATCTAGTGATCGATTTCGAGAACGTAAGCTCCGTCGCGCTCGATGAGGCACGGGGTTGGAAGCGGGTTGCCACCCTCGATAGCCCCTTCTCCGAAGCAATGCTGATTGCATATAGCCGATCCGTCGGCCGTATCGGCACGCCGGACCTCAGCTTCGACGAGGTGCAGATGCGGCTGGGGCTCACGAAGCCGAAATCCGGGAGCTTCCCAGAGCAGCTGTCCTCCGCCCCGCAGAACGGTGCGGTGATCAGCCCCTGAGTTCTGCACTGTTGGTGTCGACGGGCCCATACCTGTCGCCGGCCTTCCGCCCGGGCCCGAAGCCGACAGTTCAGTAGTGCTGTGCCTGGGATGGGACCAAACTGCTCACGAGGCATCCCTTCAGGGAGCGTTGGTGTGGGTGCTGGATAGTCAGCGGCAGTCGAGGACGTACGAGGTGTGGGTGGTGATCGCGGCGTAGTCGGCCAGGAGAACGTCGGCGTCGGCTGCGGCGAGGTGCTCCGTGGGGGCATCGACACGCTGGAGGTTCTCCAGAGCGGCAGCATGGGGGTGGGCATCCTCGATCACATGAGGGTCCGTGGGCTTGGACCTTGGCACCCATCTGCGTCAGTAGTTCCGCGAGGCGAGCTGTCGGGGATTTTCTGGCGTCGCCGGTCCTGGCCTTGTAGGCCAAGCCCAGCAGCAGGATGGGCCGAGAGATCCATGCCGTTCTGTCAGAGGTGAGGTGGCCATCATGCGCAGTTCGCGCCCGTTACTCCGATCGCGGAACGGAACCATCCCACCGTTGCCGCGACCCCCTCCTGGATAGGCAGCGGCGTCACCGCGGGGAACAGAGCTCGCATGCGTGCACTGTCCGCCTGCGAGTGAGGGACGTCACCGGTCCGCAGGGCCTTGTGCTCTCGGCCGATGAGCTGCCCGGTCGCGGATTCGATCTCCGTGAGCAGGTCCAGCAGCGAAGTACGGCTCCCGAAAGCCAGGTTCACCGGGCGGGGGTCCACCACGCGGCGGAGGAGAGCGTCGGTGAGGACGCGGCAGACCGTGCCCACGTAGGTGAAGTCCCGCGTCTGGGTGCCGTCGCCGTGGATCGTGACGGGCTCGCCGGCGAGTGTGGCACTGATCCACTTCGGGATGACGGCGGCGTAGGCGTGGTCGGCGCGCTGGCCAGGGCCGTAGACGTTGAAGAAGCGGAAGGGGAGGACCGGCAGGCCGAAGCTGTGGTGGTAGGCGCTCAGGTACGCCTCCGTCGTGAGCTTGGTGACCGCGTACGGGCTCATCGGGGCGGTAGCGAGGTCCTCGTGCTTCGGCAGGTGGGGGTTGGAGCCGTAGACGGAGGACGAGGAGGCGGCGATCACGTGCGGGCCGCCGGCGCGGCGGGCGGCTTCGAGGACCTGGAGGGTGCCGGTCGCGTTGGCGTGGTGGCTGGCCAAGGGGTCCTGTAAGGAGCGCGGCACGGAGGGAAGCGCGGCCAGGTGGACGACTGCGTCGACGCCGTGGAACGCCTGGTCGAGCAGAGCGGCGTCCTGGACGTCTCCCTCGAAGAAGTCGACGTCGAGGCCGGCGAGATTCGCCTTGTCCCCGGTGGAGAGGTTGTCGACGACTCGGAGTCGGGTGACCTGAGGCTGCCCAGTCAGGGCACGGACAAGGTTGCCGCCGATGAACCCGGCACCGCCGGTGATGACGATCTGCATGGGGTTGCCTTTCAGAGAGAGTCGACGTGGGCGCCGGCGCCGGCGAGCCGACGGCGGCAGTCGAGGATGTACGGGGCGCGCGCGCTGATCAGGGGGTAGTCGAAGGCGTCGTGGTCGGCGAGGAGGACGACGGCGTCGGCTGCCGCGAGGCGGGCTGGGGTCACGTCGACCTGCTGGAGGCTCGCCAAGCCGACGGCGCGGGGGTGGGCGTCGTCCAGGACGTGGGGGTCGGCGGCCTGGACCTCGGCGCCCATGCCGGTGAGGAGTTCGGCGATGCGAGTGGCCGGTGTCTCCCGGGCGTCCCCGGTGTTGGCCTTGTATGCCAGGCCGAGCAGCAGGATCCGGGAGCCCTTGAGCGGCTTGCCTCGTTCGTTGAGGCCCGCGACGAGACGCCGAACCACGTAGTCGGGCATGTGGTTGTTGACGTCGTTGGCCAGCTCGACGAAGCGGAAGTTCTGCCCCAGGGTCCGTTCGACCCGCCACGACAGGTACGAGGGATCGACGGGCAGGCAGTGACCTCCGACCCCGGGGCCGGGGGTGAAGCGCATGAACCCGAACGGCTTGGTGGACGCCGCGTCGATGGCCGCCCAGACGTCGATGCCCAGGTCGTGGGCGAAGATCGCCAACTCGTTGGCGAGCGCGATGTTCACGTGCCGGAAGGTGTTCTCAAGGAGCTTGGTCAGCTCCGCCTCCTTGCAACTGGCCACGGGCACGACCGTGTCGACGAGCGACGCGTAGAAGGCGCGGACCGCCTCCATAGAGGACGGGTCGATGCCCGAGACGACCTTCGGGGTGTTCTCCAGCCTCCAGGTGGGATTTCCGGGGTCGATGCGCTCCGGGCTGTAGCCGAGGTGGAAGTCGCGGCCGGCGGTCAGCCCGGAGCCGCCTTCGAGGAGTGGTCGGAACACCTCCTCGGTCGTCCCGGGGTACGTGGTCGACTCCAGGACCACGGTCGCTCCGCGGGTGAGGTGGTGGCCGAGCGTCCGCGCCGCCTCCTCGACGTGCGACAGGTCCGGAGCGCCGTCGCGCAGCGGCGTCGGGACGGTGACGACCGCCACGTCGAACCCGGCGCAGTCGGACGTGTCGACGGTCGGCCGGTAGACGTCGGCGGCGAGAAGGGGCGCCAGCCGCCTGTCCGAGATGTCCTCGACGTACGACTCACCGATCACGAGCCGCTTGATCCGCCCGGCGTCCACGTCGAGGCCGACGACGTGGTGCCCGACCTCGGCGGCTCGCACCGCTAACGGGAGCCCGACGTATCCCTGCCCCACGACGACGACGCGGAGCCCGCGGGGCTTGTGCTTCCTGGTCATGCGATCCACCTCACTGAAATTGGGGGCTGGGGAGCGGGGACGTATACGTGGCGCGGGACCCGCGGTGGGTGGTGGCCGTAAGATGGGGCGCGCCTCGGCCGTACGGGACTCGCTTGGCCGCCTGTCTCGGACGGCCGAGTGCTTTTCGGGTGCGGCATGGGGAGCCGGGAAAACCCGCAGGCTGGCCCAACCCCCGGTTCGATACGATGACGATGGCCTGCAGCCTCGTTCCGTCACCGTGTGTGACGTGTGCGTGCGATCGGAGTGATCGCATCGACTGCGGCCTCCCGACCTGGGCCCGCCGTGGCAGTGGCACCGGCGCCGCAATGCGTACGAAATGGAGCATCCAAGGATGGCTCGACACCTGGTAACCAGCGCGCTTCCCTACATCAACGGGATCAAGCACCTGGGCAACATGGTCGGGTCGATGCTGCCGGCGGATGTGTACTCCCGGTACCTCCGCCAGCGTGGTCACGACGTCCTCTACATCTGTGCCACCGACGAGCACGGCACGCCGGCCGAGTTGGCCGCCAAAGAAGCCGGACTCTCGGTCGCCGAGTTCTGCGCGCAGGCCCACGACGCGCAGAAGGCCGTGTACGACGGGTTCGAGCTGGCCTTCGACTACTTCGGCCGCAGCTCTTCGCAGCAGAACGTCGAGATCACCCAGCACTTCGCGCGCAAGCTGCACGAGAACGGTTTCATCGAGGAGCGTGCGATCCGGCAGGTGTACTCGCCGGTCGACGGCCGTTTCCTTCCGGACCGGTACGTCGAGGGCACCTGCCCGCACTGTGGCTACGACAAGGCTCGCGGCGACCAGTGCGAGAACTGCACCCGCGTCCTCGACCCGACCGACCTGATCGACCCGCGCTCGGCGATCAGCGGTTCCACGGACCTGGAAGTCCGCGAGACCAAGCACCTCTTCCTGCTGCAGTCCAAGCTCCAGCACGAGGTCGAGGAGTGGATCGCGACCGTCAGCGCCGAGTGGCCGCACCTGTCCACGTCCATCGCGCGCAAGTGGCTGACCGAGGGCCTGAACGACCGGGCCATCACGCGGGACCTGGACTGGGGCGTGCCCGTCCCGGCGGACACCTGGCCGGAGCTCGCGGCCGAGGGCAAGGTCTTCTACGTCTGGTTCGACGCCCCGATCGAGTACATCGGCGCGACGAAGGAGTGGGCGGACGCGTCCGCCGACGGCGAGAGCCGCGACTGGAAGTCGTGGTGGTACGAGGCCGACGACACCGTCCGCTACACGCAGTTCATGGCCAAGGACAACGTCCCCTTCCACACGGTGATGTTCCCCGCCACCGAGCTCGGCGTGCGCGAGCCGTGGAAAAAGGTCGACGTCGTCAAGGGCTTCAACTGGCTGACCTTCTACGGCGGTAAGTTCTCCACTTCTCAGAAGCGAGGCGTCTTCACCGACGCGGCCCTGGAGATCCTGCCCGGCGACTACTGGCGCTACTTCCTGATTGCCAACGCCCCCGAGTCGGATGACTCCTCCTTCACTTGGGAGCACTTCACCGCCACGGTCAACAAGGACCTGGCCGACACCCTCGGCAACTTCGTCAACCGCGTGCTGTCCTTCTCCCGCAAGCGGTTCGGCGACGAGGTCCCGGCCGGTCGTGCCGCCGGCGAGGCGGAGGCGAAGCTGGGCGAGGAGATCGCACGGCTGCTCGGCGAGTACGAGGAGCAGATGGAGGCGCTCCAGTTCCGCAAGGCCGCCGCTGCCCTGCGCGCCCTGTGGTCCGCGGGCAACTCCTACCTGGAGGAGAAGGCCCCCTGGCTGGAGATCAAGACCGACACCGACGGCGCCGCACTGACGCTGCGCACGGCGATGAACCTGATCCACCTGTACGCGGTCGTCTCCGAACCCTTCATCCCGGCCTCGGCCGCCGCCATGCGCAGTGCCTTCGCTCTGGAGAACGACACCGCGACCTGGGTGACCGCCGACCAGGCCAAGTCCCTGGATGCTGTCCCGGCCGGTACAGCCTTCACTGTGCCGCCAGTGCTCTTCGCGAAGATCTCGGAGGAGGACCTGGAGTCCTACCGGGCCCGCTTCGGCGGAGCCGACGCCTGACAGTGCCTCTCGTGCCCGTACCGATCCCGGCTTCATCGGGCGGTACGGGCGGCGAGGTGCCCGGCCAGTTCAGCTGGCGGCACGTTCATCAGCCGAATCCGAGGGGCCTCGTCGTCGATCTCGACCCAGGTCACGCATCCGGAGCCGGGCACGTGCTCGAGGTAGTGCTCGAACCCGTGCTGCGTGAGCTTCAGCAGCAGGCAGGCGATTCCGCCGCCGTGGCCGACCAGGACGGTCGTGTCGTGCGGTCCGGTGCAGACCTCGCTCCACAGGCGCATGTAACGGGCCTGGACGTCTTCGGAGGATTCGCCGCCCGGCGTTCGGAGCTGGTGGATGGGGACACCCTGACGGGCCGCCTCCGCCGCCGCGTAGTCTCTGGGCCGGCCGCCGAGATGGCCGCTGTTCTTCGCCGCCAGTCGGGTGTCCACACGGGCGTCGGCCGGTGTGAGCGCGGCCGTCAGGAGTGCGGCCGACTCACGGCATCGGGACATCGGGCTGACGAGCATCTGGTCGACCGCGAGTCCGGCTGCGGCGAGGGTGCGACCAGCAGTGCGGATGTCGTCGCGTCCACGTTTGCTCAGTGTGCCGCCGACGGCCCTGCCTTGGTGGATACCGCGGGCGTTTTCCTGGGTCTCACCGTGCTTGACCAGGTAGATGTGTTTGGTGCTCATGGTGGTCCGTCCCCCTTCTCGGGTCAGTCCCAGTCGCGGACGTCGACGAAAGCGGATACGGCGGCGACGAGTTGGTCGTGGTCGGCTCGGCTCATGGTGGGGAAGCGGTCGTAGTGCCACTCGATGTAGAGGACCGAGATGAGGCCGATCGTCCCGTCGGCGATCAGTTTCGTGAGCACGGGGTATTCGGCACCCTCGATGTCCATCTTCACGACGACGTGATCGTTCGGGGTGACGGTCTGGCGCAGCCAGGCGCTGAAGTCGACGGCAGGTACCGGGACCGGCGATCCGTAGTCGATCTGCTGGTCATACACCGGTGGGACCCGCTTGTCGGGCATCACAGTGGAGCTCTCGTGGTGGCCGAGGAAGAGGTTGATCACCCCGTCGTGCGTCCATACGGCGCTGTGAGAGACCTCGACGCGAGGTGAGTGAGTAGCCTGTTCGACTTCGTAGCGGATGGCCGGCAGCAGCTCCGTGTTGGGCTCGAAGGCATAGAAGTCGTGGTCAGGGAGCTCGTCTATGAAGCGGCTCAGCACGATTCCGAGGTTGGTCCCGCAGTCGATGAAAACTTTGCGCATGAAGGACTCCCGTGGTTGGTCGTTGTGGCGGGTAGGTGGATTTCCTGCACGACCTCGTCGGCGAGCAGGACAAAGTCGCCGGTTTCCGGCCGGTAGCAGCGTTCCTGGTAGCGGATGGTGATGCGGCGCACCGGTTCCTCACCGCGGTAGGGAGGAAGGTCGCCCCACTGGTAGAGCTGGCCGCCGGGGGCCTTGAGCCGGCGCAGCCGCCGGGGCAGCGGGCCCTTCGGCGTACCGGAGTTGAGGCGGACGAACATCGTGGTCAGGAAGGCGATGTGCTCGCGTGCCTGTTCCGCGTTCGTTTGTGCTCGGCCGTAGATCTGCTTGAGGTGGTGGAGCTCGGCCGGGTCACCTGCTGCGCGAACGAGGCGGTCGCGCAGTCCTGGGTCCCAGACGATGCCGAGGTGGCCGTGGAGGATGGGTTCGCTGGTGAGGAAGTAGCCCAGGACTCGGCCGAATTCGCGCTCATACGGGCACATGAAGTCGTTGTAGAGCCCGAGTGTTGCGCCGGAGGCTGTCTCCACCTGCCAGTTGACGCGTGCCGTGAATGGTGAGTCCCACCAGCCGAGGTGCCATGGCTGCCACAGCAGGTCAGCCGTGCTGAGGATGAAGATCAGGAGTGCGATGACGACGGCCGGCCAGCCGAACGCTGCGTCGTACTCCTGATCAGGGAGCAGTGCGACGGTCAGCGCGAGTGCGGCGTTGGTGCAGATGTTCTCCCAGAAGAAGATGCCGGAGGCGAGGACGACGGCGAGGTTGAAGACGGCCGTCGCGACCAAGACAGCGACGAGGAGGCTCCGGTCGTGGAACGCCACAAGGCCGGCGGTTTCGACCAGCACCGTCAGGATGTTGAGGGGGCGGTCCACGGCGCGTGCGCGGCGCAGGATGCCGGTCACGGTTTCAGCGAGCAGGAAGCGTGCCCATCCCCAGGAGTAGGCGGAGGCTGTGAGGTAGTGGGTGCGGTTGTGCCAGGCCCACGACCAGGGGCGCGGCCCGAGCCGGGCTTTGCTCCACGCCGGTTTGACGTAGTGGGAGAGCGAGACGCATCCGAGTACCAGTACGAGCCCGGTTGAGGGTTCTGGCGTGCTGAGAGCCGTCCCCACGAAGAACCAAGCGAGGTACGCCTTGAGCAGCCTCAGCGGCATCATCGCGTGGTGCTTCCACCCGCGCAGCCGACCGCAGTAGACAGCGAGCCACGGCAGCAGGGCCGGTGCCCAGAAGCAGGAGGCCACTGCGAGGAGAAGCAGCGCCACTTTGGCCGAGCGCTGCGGGCCGATGGGTTGGGTCACGTCGTAGTCGCTCGTGGTGCCCTGCCAAGTCAACAGGGCGGTCACGAAGACGATGAACCAGCGGAAGGGGCCGGGGTCGGGCGCGGGGAGGAAGGCGAGCAGGGCGGAGGCAACGGCAGTCGCGAACGTCGCTCGCGAGAACGTCGGCCGAGAGGACAGCGTCCGTACCGTCGGAGAGACGGCGAAGCGGTAGCAGAACACGACGGCCGCCACGATCACGACGGTGGTCACGTACGCGGGCAGTGAAGGCAGCTCCATGGCCGCCTACCGGACGGACGGGGAGGGGACCCGCCCACAGGCTGCGGGCAGGGTCTCCAGGTAGGAGGCGATTCGTTCCCGGGGGTCTTGGACGAGGTGCAGGTCCCGATGGCGTTCGACGTTGGCGCGAAGCTCCCGCGCCCGGTTGAGAAAGTCGAGTACCGCCCCGCGCTCGATCCGTGGAGTGCTGGTGCCGAGTTCCGCCTCGTGGACCACCTTGGCGCACCAGTGCTGGTCATACGTCGGCAGCGGCACAAGGTGGACCGGTTTACCGAGAACGAATGCCTCGCTGATGAGGTTGAAGCCGGCATTGGAGAAGACGGCCTCGGAGCGCGCCAGGTCGGAGATGAATGCCTGGCGGTCGAACGGGCAGATTTCGATGTTGCCGTCGGCGTACGGGCGCAGGTTCTCGATCTCGTCCGAGTGCGCGTAGATCCGCAGAGTTCGATCGGGGACGTACTGGCGGAACACGTCGGCGAGGGCGCGGACGGAGTCCTCAGGGCCGTGATCGAAGTACCGGGAGAAGTAGGCCGTGGACACAGGTTCGCTCGTGACCCGGACGGAGCGGACGAAGTCCGGAACGACAGGGGCGATGAACTCCAGCTTCCGGTCGTCGGCCTCCAAGGGGACGTAGGAGCAGATGAAGGACCGGTCGGCCCGAGGGGCGAAGTAACGCAGGCGCTGTTCGTCGGCGGTGCGTGCGTACCGACCGACCGGCGGCAGGTCGAGGTGCCGGTACTTGCTCTGCTGGTCCACCGAGATGAGGGGCCTGCCGAAGTGGTAGGCCAGGCGGGGTGTGTTGGGCTCGTAGTCCGTGATGAACATGTCCGGGGCGCCGGTTTCCCTGATGGCCCGGCGTAGCCGCAGGTGCCGACTGATGCCGGCGGGAGTCTGCCGGATGTTGGTGCGTAAGGCATCGGCCGCGTGGATGCGGTCGTCACGGGCAAGGAGCGTCGGCATCCACCCGTCCCACGCGGGGAATCCGAGGTCGCGGAAGTACTCGACTCGAGTGCTCCCGTTGGTGATGATCCGTACATGATGGCCGCGGTCGCGAAGGTACTGGGCGATCACGCTCTGCCTGACGGAATGCCCCATGCCGATGCCGTTGACGCCGATGATCACGCTGAGCGGCTGTGTGAGTGTGGACACGACGATCCCTTCGTCAGGCGAGCCGGGTGATGACGTTGTGGGTGATGGCCGCGACCTGGGGGTCGGTGGGGAGTAGCCGGGCCCAGTCAGTGGTGGCAGCGGTGAAGACGGTGCCGGTCGCCGTGTAGAGGCCGAGGGTGGCCGCGCGGGGACTGGGCATCGGCTCTCGAGCTGCGAAGTTCCAGGCGGAGGGAAGTGGGGCGATGCCGAGGATCTCGAAGTCCTTGGGCGTTCCGTCCTGGCCGGTGGGCCGCGGGCGTCGCTGCTCGTCGATCTCGTATGCGGCTCCGTCGCATTCGTAGCCGACGAGCGCTCGGTCGTGGCCGAAGGTGTCACCGGTCCTGAGCCCCGTTCCGGAGAACACCCAGTGGTCCGCGTCGGTGACGGTGAACCCGAGAGGCGTGCGCGGGCCGTCCCAGTGCCCGCCGCCGTTCCGGTAGCTCACGCCCAGAAGGGCGTTTTCGGGGTCCGACTCCCACCAGTGGTCGGGGCAGCCGTACGAGCTGTCAGGGTCCGTTCCAGCGGGGGCGCCGGGAGGGAACTTCGCGCACTCCAGGGCCGAGCGATCCTCGTCGAGACGCACTCGCCACCAGCAGCTGTTGGCACCGAAGTTGGCGATATTGCCACCTGCGTCGCGGAAGGCGGTCGTGTTTCGACGGGTCTGGGCAGTCCAGTACTCGTCGTGCCCGGAAGAGACCAGGAGGCGATACCCGTCGCCAAGGAGCCGGCCTTCGTCGAGGTCGAGGTCCGTGCAGTAGTCGCTCTGGATCCCGTTCTCCTCCATCCAGGAGATGAAGGGAGCATCCCAGTGCGCGAACGTCTGACGAGGCGACGTGGCGTCGTACGGGTCGGGCAGGCCCTTGACCGGACCGCCGACACCTCCTCCCGGTCGGCGCAGCGTCACCCGGGAGGCGCTGTAGAGGCTTCCACCTCCTGCCGTGTTGTACGCGTGGTAGGTGGAAACAGGGACCTTGTAGAGGACCTTGCGGCCCGAGGGAACTGCGGGCGTGACGACCAGCAGGAATCTGGCCTCGCGAGCGTCCATGGCCGGCCGGATCGGACAGTCGTCCGTGCTCAGGACTCCGATGTAGACACCGGACCGCCAGTCTCGCGGTACGAGGAAGTCGTAGCCCGGCCACTGCCAGTCCTGGTCATACCGTCCGAGTGCGGCGTCCCGTCCGGGCCACTCGACGTGCCCCGTGTGCTCGGGTTTCGAGCCCCAGCGGTAGAAGCCGAGCCGGAAGCGATCCGCGGAGGTGGCGATGTGCAGTCGGATGCTGCGGCCGGCACGGACCGTGGGGGACGCCGGGTATCCGTTGATGCCGGTCATGAGTGCGCCTGGGGCCGCGCGACTCCCATGTAGTGATAGCGATCGACCTGCTCGACGTGAGACTCCCAGCCCAGGGCGTCCAGCCGCTTCGCGAGTCCGTCGGCGTCGTACAGCACCTTGACGGTCAGGTGCTGGCTCCCGTCGGAGAGCCTCCGGCGAACCGTAGGTACCGCCCGTCCCTCGATCGTCTCCTCGATCTCCGCCTTCGCGCGGGAGTCGTCGAGGAAGACCACACAGCCACCGGGCTTCAGAGCCCCCCGGAGGGCCTTCCAGAAGGGTTCCAGGTACGCGGGCGGCACGTGGCTGAGCCAGAAAGCGAAGAACACGGTGTCGTACTGGCGATCAGGAACCTGGCTGAAGATGTCCGCCTGGATGAAACGAGTGGTCGAACCCTCCAGGCGGCGTCGCGCGACGGTAAGCATCTCGGGCGCGGCGTCCACCGCGGTCAGGGTCCGGGCGCGCCCGGAGAGCAGATGGGTCCACTGGCCCGTGCCACACGCCAGTTCCAGGACGTCTCCGCTGATGGGCAGCCGATCGAGCGCGTGCGAAAGCTGAGGCATCCCCATGCGCTCCGCGTATGCGGTGTCGTACTCGTCGGCCCTTGCGCGGTAGTAGGCGATCTGCTGCTCGGACCACTCAGCCGATGTGCTGTGCTGCTCTCCGAAGTCGAGCATCCTCAGCTCCTTCATGAACTTGTTGTGTTCGACCGCGAGTTGTGAACTCGGCGGGCTGACAAGGTCCATGACAGCGGGGCGCAGGTCATCCGTGTATCACGGCGAGCTAGTGAGGCCGTTCAACGTCGAGCACCCCGACTTTTCAACATCCGCTTACACACGACTTCGCACAGGGCAGACTTACAGTCCCGATCATGTTGACCGATGGGCAGGCGGTAACTGACGTGGCGAGGAGCCGTGCGGGATGGCGCCCGGACAAGCTCCGTGAGGTGCGCGAGGCACACGGATTGACCCTCGAGCGTGCCGGCGAGCGATTGCGGGAAGTGGCGACGCGGGCTGCCATCGCGGTGCCCGCTGCCAACTTCCAGACACTCTGGCAGCACGAGCAGGGCGAGGTGTACCCGGGGCCGCACTACCGACGTGCGTACTGCCTTCTGTACCGCGGTACGGAACCCGAGCTCGGGTTCCGCCACCCCTTGCCCGACGAGGCCACGCACCTGGACCTCACGCCGTCGGCGGAGTCTCGCAACGGGGCCCACGTCCTCGCTGTCGAGCGGGCACTTTCTCAGATCACGCCAGGAACGGATGTCTCCGGAGAGCTCGACGTTCAGCAGCGGATCATCGACGCGTGGAAGCGTCGGCACACGGGCGGAGATCCTCATCGCCCGTCTCTGTTCATCGTCGGCGGCTTCGCAGGCAGCGGGAAGTCGGAGTTCTCGCGCTTCATCTCCCAGCTCACGGGATGGCCCGTCCTCGACAAGGACCCGATCACGCGTCCCTTGGTCGAGCGACTTCTGGTGGAGATGGGCAGCGAGCCCAACGACCGGCATTCCGAGATCTACCGTGAGCAGGTGCGGCCTCTCGAGTACCAGTGCCTGCTGGAGACCGCCTACGCCAACATCGACTGTTCCATCAGCACGGTGCTGACAGCACCGTTCATCTCAGAGGTGATGGATGCCCGGTGGATCCAGCGGCTGACCAATCGGTGCGAGGCCCGAGGAGTCAGCGTCTCCATAGTCTGGATCAAGTGCGATGTGGAGACGATGCGCGAGTACATCGGCTTCCGGTCTGCCGCCCGCGACAGCTGGAAGCTTCAGCACTGGGACGAGTACGTGAAGACCGTGGACGTCGAACTACGTCCTGTCGTCGATCACTTGGTGGTGGACAACCGCCTCGGTGCGGCGATATCCCTCACTGACCAGGTGCGACAGGTACTGGGGACGGTGTTCTGATGAACCAGGGAATCCTGCTGTACGGACCGCCTGCCGCCGGCAAGGACACCGTGACGGCGGCTCTCGTCCAGCTCGACTCACGCTACGCCCTCTTCAGCCGGCTCAAAATCGGCAGCGGGAAGTCGGAGGGCTACCGAATGGGCACGCCCGCCCAGTTGGCGGAGCTGGACGGACGAGGTGACGTTATCTACCGCAACGACCGTTATGGGAACACCTACGTTGTCGACCGTCCGGGACTCGGGCTGGCCATGGAAGGCGGGCGCATTCCAGTCCTCCATCTCGGCCAGGTCGCGGGCATCGAAGCGGTGACCGCCAACTATCCTGCCGCTTGGTCGACGGTGCTGGTGTCGTGCTCTCGGGAGGCCACGGCTGTCCGCTCGAAGGGGCGAGGTGATCGCGATACGGAGGCTCGACTGGCTGCCTGGGACGCGACGGAGCAGGACCTCGCCATCAATGGTCATCTTCCCTGGGATCTCCGCGTGGACACCGAAGTCTCCTCGCCTGCGGACGGGGCTGCCCTGATTGATCAGCTTGTACGCGCGTCTGTGTGACGATCGTCCGCTGAACACAGCAGTTCGAGAGCACGGGAGACGGTGACGGACCCGTCGTGGACCTCATCCCAACGGTGAAGGACAGCGGCAATCTCCCGCATGAAGTGGTCCGGCAGCCCCGACTCGGCGAGCAGGTCTGCGGCGTCTTCCAGTTCCGGCGCCCACCGCCAGGCGCGGGCGGCAGTCTTGGGGATGTAGTCCGTCTCCGTCAGATAGCTGCCGGTCCGCTTGGCGGCGATCTGCAGGAGTTCGTCCGCGACGCCGTTCGCGTCGGCCACCCCGTACGCCACGGCGGCCAGGACGCGGGACGCCTTCTGGTAGCTGGAGTACGCGAGCTTCAGAGCGGAAGCCTGCCCGATCTCATTCCCCAGGGAGCGTGTTTGCACATCGGTCCCCTCGAAGAGGTCGGCAACCAGCGCGACGTGCCGCGGGGGGCCGGAAAGGTAGAGCGTCGGCTGCTTTCCCCCGACCGGAGGAGACCCGACGACAGAACCGTCGAGAACAGCTGCGTCAGGCAGGCAGGCGGCCACAGCCCGGACCCTCTGCGGAGTGATCGCGTTGGCCTCGACGTACGTCCTGTCGCGGAAACCGTGCTTGGCCACCTCAGCTGCGACCTCCTCGGCCGCTGCCGGCGGGCACAAGGAGATGACCAGGCCGACGCGCCGTAGAAGCTGTCCGAGATCGTCGACTGCTTCCATACCCGCGAGTTCCGCACGCTGCCGGGACGCGTCGCTGCGGCCGACAGGACACCAGAGGACGGTCGTGCCTTGGGCGCGGAGCTGAGCTGCGAAGGCCGCACCCATGCTGCCCGGATGCAGCAGCCCCACCGCAGCGATATCGGACTTCACGTAGTCACACTCCTCGAACAGTCATTGGCCAGCAGCAGCGCGATGGCCGTCTCCGCGTCGGGTACGCAATGATCAGGTGCGGCGAGCCGGCTGGGCCAGGCCCGCCCGTTGGGGATCCAGATCGTGCGTAGGCCCGCTCGACGGCCTCCGTCGATGTCGGTCTCCGGGTTGTCGCCCACCATCCAGCCACCTTGGGAAGTAAGGGAGCCGCACGCTACGGCTGCCGCCTCGAAGACGGCGGGTGCGGGCTTTTGTGCCCCGACGGACTCCGAGACGCAGACGCCATCGATGCGATCGATCAGACCGGTTGCCTGGAGTTTGGCGTTCTGAATGTCGGTGGCTCCGTTGGTGGCGACACCCACTCGCCAGCCGGTGGCTCGTAGGGCATCCAGGCCCGCGAGTACCCTCTTAGGACACCTGACCGCTGCCGCGATGCCGGAGCAGTACTGCCTCCACAGCGTCTTCGCGGAGGGCTGGAGACGGTACTGCGCCCGTATGGTTTCGAAGGTGACTGGGAACGCTCGTTCCTGGACCAACTCGACCAACTGCGTAGCGGCGTCGTCAGCGAGGGAGTGCCGAGCGGCGAACTGAACAGCCCAATCGTGGATGGCGCCGTTCCTGTCGATCAGGGTGTTGTCGAGATCGAAGAGCACCAGCCGCTGCATAGGTGACGACCTTAGCCGGAACGGATGCGCGGCTACTGATGAGGGGACTTCACGGTGGTGATTCTGAGGTTGCGCATCCGGAGGGTCCATTGGTGCGCTTCAGCGCGCGCACCCGCGAAGACCGAACCGCCCGGGGGACACGACTGGGCGTCTTTGTGCGAGACGGTGAGGCCGAGCTGCACGTGCGCGATGCGCAAGCACTCCAACGCGGGCCCGCCGTCCTACGTGGAACCGACACCGACCAGCCCGGGGCGCGGTGGAGGCGGACCACCTAGCGGGGCAAATCTGTTCACTTTTCACCATTTCGCCAGGGGCAGACATGAATTCCACCGAAATGACTGGTGCGCTACGGCAAGGCATGTCAACGTACGACACCCAGCCGAGCATTCTTCCCCGAGTACACGGAGGCGCCCCTGTACCCGCACCACTTCAACGATCTCTTCCGCCCCGGCGCGTCGGACCCGGTGTACTGGGTCACTCCGCGCCACCTGGCCGGTGATGACGGCGCTCTGGCCGAGCAGATCGGCGACACCTTGGTGGGCCTCGGTTGGCGTACGTGGCCGACCTCTCGTAACACCCTGCTGTTTGTGAGCCCGGACGGGCTGTGCGGCGCCGAGTGGATCCTCGCGGCCTACCCGTTCTCCTTGGGCGGACTGCCCGTTGCCTGGCAGTTGTCTGCCCGCCCTCATGCCGCCTCCGCGATGACGGAGTGGAATGCGTACTTCACCGCGGGCGTCCCATACGAGGCGCTCGCCGATCTCCTTGTCGTGATCGACGCCCGCGAGGCGCCTGATGGCGTGGGCGAGGGGCCCGAGACGGTCCTGAACGCACTCGCCGCACGGGGCTGGTACAGGGATGCGGACCGGCCCGGGACTACCGCCATGGCCCCCGGCTTTTCCTGCAGCATGTCCCTGGAGGTGTTGCCGCCGCTCATCGAGGATGCCGACCCGCGCCCCGACCTGGTCGGCTGGCAGGCGTGGGCGGAACCCGCTCCGGGGGAGCCGTATCTGTGGTGCGCCAGTTTCAGCGCCAGCGTCCCCCATGACTTGGTGGCCTCGTTTGCTGCCTCGCTCGCCTCCCAGGTCCCGGTGGCTCGCCGCACTTTTCCCGAGAGCGCCGTGGACCGGCTCAGCGTCATCCGCCACAGCTGACGACCCACGCTCCTGGAGCGGCTGTGGTGCCGCTCGACGCCCATTTCCCAAGTGGCGCCGTTCCCCCTTGCCTGCCAGTTGGCAGAGATGGAGAGTTCATGTTCCGACGCCGTGCTCGCGCCGACCGTGCCTTCCGCGAAGCCCAGCACGCATCCCAGGCGATGCTGGCCATGCCCGCCCAGCAGCCGTGGCCCACCGATCCCGGCCTGGTCGCCGCTGCGGTCCCAGCCACACCGGACACGGCGGTGGAGCTCGACTTCCTGCCGCCGGACTTTCGGGCGCCATCCCGCAAGGACGTCGAGGGGTTCATGATGCGCTGGGACTCCCCGCTCGTCATCGACGGCGAGGTCCGTCAGTGCCCCGCGTGTGGCGCGTACCGCAACTGGATCATCTTCAACCTGCGTGACGACTCGGTATGGCTGCGCTGCCGGGCCGGCCACGAGACGAAGGAGACCGGCCTGGACACCGCCTGGTACAACCGCAACTCCGGTCCGGCCGACCGCTGGCACCCCACCCTGGAGGACGGCCTGCGCCACCTCGGCCACTGACCTCCGCGAAACCCCTCGCCCCACTTCTCCGTATCACCGGTGCCCGGAGGACCGGCCTGGTCAGACCGTCCATTCCGCAGCAACTCTGGGGTATCGCATGCGCCTTCACAACACCACCCTGGGCCTGAGCGCCCTCACCGTCCTGGCCCTGGCCGGCTGTTCCAGCGGCAGCACCTCCGCTGACTCCCCGACCGCTTCCGCCCCTGTGCGCCCAGAGGGCAAGGATGCCTCTGTGCCCAGGCCGCTGTCCTCGGCCGCGCTGAGCAAGCGCCTCCTCGACGAGGGCGACCTGGGCGAGGGCTACATCCGTAAGCCGGAACAGCCCAAGCGGCACGACGCCGTCACGGTGACCGGCTGCCCGGCGCTGGAGAAGCTCGGCGAC
The DNA here is from genome assembly GCF_044757365.1 of Streptomyces sp. NPDC091289. Classification (NCBI taxonomy): domain Bacteria; kingdom Bacillati; phylum Actinomycetota; class Actinomycetes; order Kitasatosporales; family Streptomycetaceae; genus Streptomyces; species Streptomyces sp. NPDC091289. Next base: position 97,431 of record NZ_JBIVUT010000018.1, on the reverse strand, counting down.
CAGGCCGCGGTCGGTGGCAGCCTCGACTTCCCACGCAGGGCGAAGGCGTCCTTCACCTACACGGGCGGCAGCGACTCCGAGGTGGCCGAGGAGCTGTACAGCGACACCGAGCAGAGGCTCTCCGACGGCGTGGGCCGGATCTTCGAGGCGATGACTTCGTGCCGCACGTACCAGGTGCGCCTCGGCAGTTCCTCCGTCACGATTACGACCCGGAAGGTGCTTGCCGAGGTCCGGCTGGGCGAGGAGCGGTGGAGTCAGCAGCTCACCTTCACCGCCGGCGGACGGAGCAGCGTCGTCAAGCAGACAGCCGTTCGTGTGGGCAGGGTGGTTGCGGTGGTCTCGGGCTCCTCCGCGCTCGTCGATGCCCACGTGGAGAGGGCGGTGTCGAAAGCCCGCGGGGCTCACTGATTGGGTAGGAAAGCCGCAGGCCCGACCGGAGATTCCGGTCGGGCCTGCGGCGTGTGCGGGGCCGGGGCCCACGTGGATGGGCACGTGGCCCTGAGGGTGCTGTTCAAGCAGACGGAGTCTTGAAGAGCCGCCCCTTGGCCTGTGGCCGGTCAGTCCTGTTCGTGTCCGGCGAGCTCTTCGACGGCATCGCCGGGACTGAGGATTTCGGCCAGGCGCTCGAACTTCGCGTAGTCCTCGTCGGTCATGAGGTCGTAGACGCTGTCCGGGGAGGCGTCGGTGAATTGGTATGCGTACTTCATGTACAGGCCGATAAGGGCCTTCTGGATCGTGTGGCGTTCACTCATCCAGTCGCCCACTGGCTGCATGTGCGCGACCGCGATGTCTATCTCCGCCCGGGTGCAGGTGCAGAGCAGGTCGTACTCGGCGGTGGTGAACGGGCGCCCGTCGTGGTGATACAGGTGACCGGGTTCGTCGCGGCGGGAAGTGTCTACGTCGGTGAGGAGGACGACGGCACGGGGCCGGATGTCGGTCTGGGCCATACAGGGGTTCCTTCCGGAGCGGGAGTTGAGGCATCAAGTCTCCGGACGACCGCCGGTTGGGCTAACCGGCGAATGTCGTCTATGTTGCGCCCGCTTTGGTCAGCGGCGATGCGCTGGCGACCGCTGCTGGAGCGGCACGGCGGCCGCGGGATGCACCGTTACACCGGGTCGCTGTGCGGTGCTGCGGGCCTTGGCCGCCTGGGCTCGGGGTCCGGGGGCGTGGCGCTCTCCAAGGCGACGGACGCGCCAGGTCAGGGCGCGGGCGGGGTTGTTGGCGTCGTCCAGGGTGCGCTGGCCAAGCGCCTGGTCGAGGACGACGGTCGCGTTGTGCCCGGCTGCCTCCGCTTCGGCGAGCACGGCGGCCAGCGCGTCCCAGGCAGGGTCGCCCAGGATGCGCTCGGCGTACTCGGGGACCGCCTGCTGGAGGTGGTAGGCGAAGCGGTGCTTCATCTGGAGGCTCGGAGCGCGTTGCGCGAGTCCCGTCAGGACAGGCTCGGCGACCCGGCCGCACGCGATCTGCAGGTGGACGAGGGCCTGTTCGGCTGCTGCTTCTTGCTGGGCGTGCTGGTGTGTGCGGTGCCAGTGCATGGCGAACGCCACCGCCGTGAGCACGGTGTCCAGGAGCATCGCGAACCCGGCTCCGTCGCCGTCCGAGGGCTGCTCACGCCAGATCGCTTGGACGCTGCGGCGCAGGACGCGGGCGCTGTCGAGGTCGGCTGCGATATGGGAGCGGGTGGCGCGCTCGAAGGCGACGGCGGCCTGTTCGAGTTCGGACCTCAGCGCGGCCGGCGCGGCGATCGGGAGTAGATCCAGCGTGGCGCCGAGCGCGACCAGTTGGCCTTGGGCGGTCGGGTCGTCGCCATGGGTGAGATGGCGGGGGATGCGTTCGGTGGCGGCGGTGGCCTGGTGCCACGGGTTACCTGGCCAGGCAGGGACCGGTTCGGGGCTGGTGGTGGCGAGGCTTTTGCGGATCTTGGGCAGGGACAGGTCGGGGGCGAGGGTGGAGCCCGCGTAGAACACCGGTTGGCCGTGGTCGTTGGTGTCGTTGGGCATGGCGAAGTTACAGCCGAGCGCGTCGCCGGAAGGGCCGAGCTTGAGGCGCACGGTCACGCCGGTGGCTTCCAGCAGGGAGAAGAACTCGGCTTCGTCGGACGCGGCGGCGACCGCGCGGCGCACCCGCAGGCGCAGGGCATCGCGGGTGGTGGCGTCCTGGCCCAGGCGCTTGGCCTTGAAGTGCTCCTTGCTGGTGGGACGTTTGGCGCCGGTGCCGTCGCCCTGCTTCAGCCGCCTGAGCCCGTAGTCGACTTCGATCTTGCGGGCCTCGCGCTGGACGGCGCGCTGGTCGTAGCCGCGCTCGGGACGGCGGCCGTCCTGGCGTACGAGGGTGGCGGCGATGTGGATGTGGTCCTCGGCGTGGCGGACGGCCACCCAGCGGCAGGCTTCATCGTCCCCTTCGGGGGCGATGCCGGCGGCGGCCACCATCCGGCGGGCGATGTCCGCCCACTGCGCGTCGGTGAGGACCGGATCTTCGGGTGCGGCCCGGACGGGGCAGTGCCACACGGTGTCCTTGGGTGCTTTGTCGCCCAGCATTTTCACGGGCTGGTCGAGTTGGGCGACGAGCTGCCGCTCGACCGCTTCGGGGTCGCGGTGAGGGCTGCGGCCGGGGTCGGGGGCGAAGCCGTTCCAGGACGCCACCAGGTGCGGGTCGGTGTGCTCGTTCGCCCGGCCCTTGCCGAAGAGGTAGCCGATCGTGCGGCCTGCGGCTTTCGGGCCCGAGCCAAGGATGATCTTGGGTATCACCCGCTCACCGCCCTTCAGTGACCTGGGCGATGGCGGCGTCCAGCTGGGTGATGGACGCCTCAATATGGTCCAGGAGCTGTTGGACGGCGGCAGGGTGGGGCCAGGCGCCGTCCTTGTTGAGGTGGTGGGTGAGCTGGTTGAGGTTGCTGCCGACCTTTCCGAGTTGCCCGTTGGCGGTCATGAGCACCTTGACCATGGCGCGGTAGTCGGCCACCGCCGCAGTGGGGTCATCGGCGCGGGCGGCAGCGAGCGAGCACTCAGCCACATAGCCACCAGGCGCCATGCCACTCAGGGCAGAGGCGCCCTGGACGAGGGCGAACTCGTCGTCGTTGTAGCGGGGATGGACGCGGCGCTCGCGCAGCTGCTGGTCACGCAGACGGCGACGCGGCGTACGCTGCTGCGGCGCGCTCGGCGACGGTTCGGCACCCCCAGCCTCGGTCGGCCCCCCTGGGCCGACCGACTCCGGTGCCGCCCCGGCGCCGGATGCCTCCGCCCCGGAGGGGGCGGAGGCCGGGTAAGGACTCCTTACCCGACAACTTGCTGCGCGTGTGACGGGAGTGGTGACCATCTGCTCTTGGACGATGGGGAATTCGGGGTAGTGATCGCGCACGACGCGATGTCCTTGTGTCGAGGTTGCGGGGGTGTTGGGTCAGGCGGCGCGCGGTTGTGTGTTGAGCTCGGCGAACTGCTCGGCTGCGAGGTCGAGCAGATCCACCAGGCGCCGCTCCGGGAGGCAAGCCGCGGAGGCTAGGGCGCCATTGATGCGCGGGTCGAGGGTGCTGACGGCATCCAGTCCGGCGGCGCGGGCGACAACCAGGCGCAGCTCGGCCTCAAGCCAGGCCCACTGCTCGATGGCGGGCACCGGGGTGTCTTCATTGATCTGGCCGAGGGGGCCGATCCTGAGTCGGCTCAGGTAGTGGCCGCCGGCAGAGAGGATGTCGGGAAGGGAGATCTCGTCCTGAGCCATCCATCGTCCCTGCTCCAGCAGAGTGAGGATGGCGCAGCGCAGCAGGGTCATCTCGTCGCGCTCAGGCGCGGTGCAGATGGGGCAGGACCAGTTGTGGCAGTCCCAGGCGGGCGTGGTCGAACGGGGCATGGCGGAAGGGCCTTTCAGCGGTGGGTGGTTAGAGGTGCGAGGGAGAGTTCAGTGGGGGTGGCCGGTACGGACTGAGTCCTGTTGCTCGGCCTTGACCGTGTTGACGATGCTCTGGGCCAGGTCCGTGCCGACCTGGTGGCCGTCGGCGCGGACGGCTGCCTTGAGGGAGTCACGCGAGAGGCGCCCCGTCTCGCGGTAGATGCGCTCCGCGTACGCGATGAGGGCATCCCGCGGCAGGTCGGGCTTGCGACCCGGGCGTACCGGCTCCGGCTTCCCGCCAGGCTCGGCACCCGCGTCTCTGCCCGCGCTCACGTCCGTGCCCCCATCAGTAGCGGATTGAGGGCGGACGATGAATTCCGGGCGGTCCGACCGGTGTACGCCTTGGTCGCCCGGATTCGGTACGCCATCCGGGCGCTCGGGCCTTGCCCGCTTCGCCGCGGCAGGGCGGGGCTGGCTGACTCGGTCTCCGGGCGTCTCCCACCGTTCGGGCAGCGGGAGCGAGGCCAACCGTGTGGCCTGCTGTCGGGTCCCGAGTTTTCGCAGCAGCAGTTCGTCCTGGCGGAGATCACCGTCGACGTCGGCCTTCTCCAGCGCTTCGTGCAGGCGCCGAGTCGCACGCCGGCCACGTCCCTTGTTGCGCTTCGCTTCGGGCATCGCTTCGATGCGGAGGATCAATGTGACGGCCCGGCTCAGGGCGCGTTCGCGGATGAGTCGTGCGGCATCGGCGTCTTGGTCGTGGATGCCGAGGCGTGCCAGCAGTCGCTCGCGTGCCTGTCGGCCGAGGATTGCGGGCAGGCTGCGTGAGGCGGCCTCGGGGGTGTGGTGGCGTAGCTCGATTCCCATGGCCAGGTGCCAGAGGACTGCGGCCATGACCGGGCCGATCAGGGCGCGGACCGTGCCGCCTACGGGACCGGACTCGGCGTAGGCGGGGATGATCTGGCCTCCGGTGATCACCCATACCAGGACGCCCGGCGGTCCGGGCGCCTGCCTGGGGCCCTTCAGGTTCTGGCGTGCCATCAATGCCATTGCGAACAAGGCCAGTTCAGCGACTGCGAAAATGGAGGCGCGCTCGACGGTGCTGCCCATGCCGAGGTAGTCGGCGGCGAAGCGCCAGCTGGTGTCCGCGCTGTAGGCGGTGCAGCCGATCGCGGCGACGGCGGCGACCCGGACGGCGGCGCTGCTAGGCCGCCTTCCGCCGCCTAGCTTGCGGGCGCGCGGCCACAGCCATCGAGTGACCAGCGCGAGGGTGATGAGCAGGACCGCGATGGCCGCAGGCGCGGGGATCCAGTGCGGCAGGACGGGGATGCCGGTGCTTTCGGCGCTGATGAGGGTGGTGGTGCCAGGGGGCATGCAGAGGCTCTCCAAAGGGGCCTGCGCGTTTGAGGGCAGGCGGAAGCGAGGGCGGGCAGGGCGGTGGGGGCGAGTACATGTCAGGTGGCGGGCGCGGTGCGGCGTCGGTCGGGGCCGGTGAGGATGACCCGCTCGGTCATCTCGGCGAGACGGGAGGTGACGCGGTCGCCGAGCGCGATGCGCAACTCGGCGGTCAGGAGGTTGGTGGTGATGAGGGTGGGGAGCATGTGCTCGTACCGGTGGTTGATCAGCCGATAGGTCAGCTCCTCGGTCCACTCGCTGGTCTTGGCCGCACCGAGGTCGTCCAGGAGCAGCAGCGGGCTGCGGGACAGCGTCTGGAGCTCCCGTTCGCCGTCGTGGCCGACACGGGGACGGAGCCGCGCGTGCAGGTCGGCGGAGGTGGTGGCCTCCCAGCGCAGGCGGACGCCTCGGGTGAGTAGGGCGCGTACGGCGCCGTATGCCTGGTGGGTCTTGCCAGTGCCGGTGGGGCCGGCGATCAGCAGCGACGGGCCCTCGGCGATGCCTGGTCCGCTCGGGCCGGGGCGCCCGGCGCGGGCGATCTGGTCGGCCCACGTGGCGATCTCGGGGTGGTCAGCCAGGGCGCGGCGGTAGCGGGCGGGGATGCGGGCGTCGGCGAGTTCCAGGGCGGTGACGGTCTCGGGCGCCGGCTCCTGGGCGGCAGCGGCGGGGTCGATGCCGCGGTTGGCGAGGATCGTGTTGAGCCGGTTGGCGAGCGGGCCGACGCGCTGGGGTGCGCGGGCGAGGGTAGCGGTCAGAGTTCATCTCCGTAGGCGGCGACGACGTCCGTGGGGTTCGTCCATGCCCGGTGGGCGGCGGGTGTGGCGGGGGAGGCGGCGTTCATGACCTCGTGGACGAGGCTGGGCAGGACGCTCGGGGACAGCCCCTTGGCCCGGTGGCGTTCGAGGGCGGCCCGGAGGTGGGCGGGGGCGATGCCCTCGTCGAGCAGCTTGCGCACCTGTCCGCCCAGATGGTTCAGGAAGGCGTCCGGCGGGCGGTGGTTGCACGCCGCGATGTACTCGCCGAGGAGCTGCTTGGCCGAGACGGTGTCGGGCGCGTGGGCGCTTGCGCCCCCCGAAGGGGTATCTCCTAGATCCATGGTCCTAGGTCCTAGATCCGGGCAGTGAGGGTTCACCGACGGCTCCGGGAGGGCTCCATGAGTCCTCATGGAGCCCTCCACAAATCCGTCCTGACCTGTGGTTTCGCAAGCGGTACCCGGATTCGCTGCGGGCTCGCGCATTCCCCTTGTGCCCTCGCGGAGGGCTCCGTGAGACGGCAGTGAGGGCTCCCTGAATCCGGTCTCGGCTGGGCTCGGTGTGACTCCGGCCGGAACCTCGTGATGCGGGCATGCAGGGAGGCGGCTCTTGCTGGGCCGGTTGATCTTCTGATGGAGGCCCCAGGTGACGATGTGCAGGTACCGCTTGTGATCCGGCGCCTTGTAGCGGCAGATCAGCCCGGCGTCGGCGAGCTGGGCGAGGTCCGTCTCGACTTCGGACGGGGTGTGCTCCGGGCGCAGGACCCACAACTGTCCGGCGATGATCGCGGCGTGGTCGCGGTGTCGGCCCTGGTCGTCGGCCTGGGTGAGCAGGCCGAGGAATGTGCGCTCGGCGGTCAGGGAGACGGCGGCCAAGGACTCGGAGACGAAGGCTTCGGGCTTGATGGTGCGGATTCGTGCCAAGTGCGGGGACGTCCTTACTCGGTGGCCTGTGCGTGGACAGCACGGCTCACCGTCGGTCGGGCGGGATTCGAGGGGGTATTGGCGCGGACGCGCGCAGAGAAGCGATTGCTTTTCCGGGGGTGTCGTCAACATAGCCACACCCCCGTTGCGCAAGTCCAGTCCTATCCGGCCCTATCTCTCACGGCAGAAAGGCTGTGGAAATGGGGCTGTGTGGCGGGCGGGAGCAAAACCTTAAGGCGCGATCCGCTGTTGACCAAATAGTTGCCCGGACCGCAGAGCCAGAAGCATCACATCGGCAAGCCGTTGACTCGCCGCCGACGAGGAAGCTACAACACAACATCCCACGTCAGATCCCTGACCGACACCCCGCTCCAAGCCGCTTCCGGTCCCTTGCGACCCACTTCGCGGCGAACCGCGCGAGCGCAACATAGCCGACGATCGCCGGTTACCAAAACCGGCGATCGGACCTTTCAATTGGAGTCATGCCCGCACGCTCATTGGAAGTCGGATCCGCTGACATGCAGGCGGCCCGCACCATCGGAATCCTCCGCGCAGAACAAAGCTTTTCACAATGGCAGTTGGCTGGCCGGGTGACCGCCCACGGCCACCCGATTTCCTACACCATGCTGTCCCGCATCGAACGCGCCCAACGGGGATGTGATGCCGACGGCCTCGTCGTGATCGCCGAAGCCCTTCCCGTCTCGCCTCCCATGCTGCCGCAGAGGCCGACCGCCACGTGACGAGGACCGCTCAACACCGCTGACCGAGCACGCCCCCACCCAGTAAGGACCCGCCCTTCTTGCGCCACTCCGACATACCCCCTGCCCTCGTACGACACCTTCCCGGCACGGAGGGCGGAGCCCCCTTGCCTCGTCTCTACCGCCCCGAAGAAGTCGCCGAAGTCCTCGGCTGCTCCGCCTGGTGGGTCAAGGACCGGGCCCGACGCGGACTCATCCCGCACACCCGAGTCGGCCGCGCCTACCGGTTCACCGGCGCGCACCTTGCCGAGATCGTCTGCCTCCACGAAGAGCGCCCGAAGCGATCCGTAAGCAGCGCGCCGACGAGTCGGGCAGCGACAAGCCCTCCCTCGCGAACTCGTGCCGCCCGGCCTCCTGAGTCGACTACGGCCCCGACGCCAGGGCGTCTGCGGGCCCGACCGCCGCGCCGCACCCAGTACGAGACCGTCGCGTAGTGCGCCCGCGCCCAGTCACAAGCCGAGAGCAGAGGAAGAAGGAACTTGGGTTTCGCGGAGAAACGCGGAAACTACTGGCGCGGCCGGTACAAAACCGCGCCCGGCAAGCACCTCACGGTCGTCGACGACACCGGCAAGGCGATCCGGTTCGCCACCAAGGGCGAGGCCCAGCGCGCCGCGAGCGAGGCCGAAAACAAGTACCGGCGCGGCGACTGGCGCGACCCGGCACTCGGCCAGGAGACCTTCGGCGAGTACGCGAACCGCTGGTACGAGGCCCAGGACCTGGCCGCCTCGACCATGCAGAACTACAAGCGCCACATCGAGGAGCACCTCCTCCCAGACTTCGAGGACAAGGCGCTCGCCGGCATCCTGCGCACGGACGTCGACCTGTGGGAGAAGAAGGAGAAGGCCGTCTACGCGGCCTCCAGCGTCAAGACCTGGCGCTCGACGCTCCATCTGATCTTCGAGGACGCGATCGACGAGGGCTTGATCACGTCCAACCCGGCCGCCCGACGCCGCGGGCGCGGCAAGCGCGCCGGCCGTTCCCGCGACCGCGGCCCGGAGAAGGTCGTCACCGATCCGCTCGGCATCCTGCTGACCGCCGAGCGCGCCGCCCTGCTCTCTGGCCGCGACGACGAGTTCGTCGCCGTCGTCCTCAAGGGCTACACCGGCATGCGCTGGGGTGAAATCGTCGGCCTGGAAACGGAGTTCGTACGCCCAGGCGCCTTCCGCGTCGAGTGGCAGCTGTACGAGCTGGACACCGGCGAGCTGGTGCGCTGCCCGCCCAAGGACGACAGCTACCGCACCATCGACGCGATGGACTGGCTTTCGGCCCTGGTCGCCAACCACGTCGCCCGCACGAAGCCGAAACCCTGCCCGTGCCACGGCAGGACCTACGTCTTCCGGGGCCAGGGCACGGCCCGCACCGGTGGCCACCACGGTGCGAAGCTCGTCGACGTCGCGCGCCGCGCCGAGGTTTCCACAGGCACCGTCTCCAACGTCCTCAACCACTCCGACCGCGTGACCGAAGCCAAGCGGGCGAAGGTGGAGCAGGCCATCGCGGACCTGGGCTTCGTGCGGGGCGGCGCGGTGGCGCAGCACGCAGCCCACTGGCGCCGAAACGGATTCGGGACGTGGCTGTTCACGCCGGCTGTCTCCGGCTGGTACCCGAAGAAGGCACCGCAGCTACCTCGCCCCGTACCGCTGCTCAGCGAGCCGTGGCCCGGAGTCCCTGCCCGAGGGCGCGGCGCCAGCGACCGGGCCGACGCCTGCTGGCTACCGATCGCCAAGGGCCTCACACCCCACGGCCTCCGCCACACCCACCGTACGGTGATGGAGGATCTCGGTACCGAGAAGGTCCTCATGGACGACCGCATGGGCCACATCGACGGATCCGTTTCGGCGCGCTATGCCCACGTCACCCCCGGGATGCGCATGCGCCTCATGCTCGGACTGACCGAGCAGTGGGAGACGGCACTCGACGCTCGCTTGGCGATGAGCCCCACGTCACCAGTGCGCGTACTCGGCGATGTCCTACGTGCGCGCAGGGAATCACGTCAGCCCGTGGAGTCCTAGCGGTGAATACGGCTGTGCCTCCGGCGGTCACCGCCGGAGGCACAGCCGTCTCTGGCACCGCCTTGCGGGAGCAGCGTCAACCTTCTGGAGGTCACCTCGCTCCGGAGGTTATGGCAAACGCCCGGTGAGAGGGCCAGCAGACCTGGCTCAATAGGCACATGGAGATTGACGAGCACTGGGCGTACCGCGCGAGGCCGAAGGACCTGGCCAGCGAGGTCCTCCATGTGGAGGTTGTTCGCGTGGGCGGCCCCGGCAGGTCTGGCTGGGTCCACGTGCGGTTCCTCGAAGGTGATGCTGCTGGCCTGCAGGAGTGGGTCAGTTCCGGCTCTCTCGTAGCACCGTGGGCAGATGTTGATACGTTCCGCGCGGACGACGCAGCGGAGTTGGCGCTGGCGGAGTCCTCGCGCCACGTCCGGGGCAGCACGGATTTCGAGGCCGCCCGCATGATCCTCGGATTCGTCCGTCCGAAGAACAGGCTGCGCCTGCGCCGAACCGTGGCTGACGCCGGGGTACTGGAGCTGAGCCGCCTCGATGAGACAGCACTGCTCATCGGCTTGGACGCCGCTGAACTCCGCGGCGACGCCATGGTCTATGAGAACCGCCACGGCTTGTGCCTGGCCGGGTGGCCGGTCACCGAGCGCGTCGTCCGTCAGGTCGCCGGCCGCCTCGCCGACGAGATCCTTCCGGAGGTGGACCGCAAGCAGCGGGGCATCGAGCAGGAGCGTGCCCAGTCCTCCTGGTATTCCTACAGCCGACGGGACGACCGGAAGCTGGACGCGGAGTCGGCCGTCCTGCGAACCGTCCGGGCCTGGTGCGGAGAAGACAAGGCTGACCGCTACGACGAGCTGGTCGCCCTGCGTGCCGAGGTCATCCGGCTCGGAGAACTCGTCGAGAAGGCGGCAAAGGCCCTACGCGACCGAGGTCACGGCGTCATCGCCTCCACCATTGAGCGCGACCTTGGCGCCCATATCGCCACCCTTGATCCTGATGTGCGTCGATGACGCCGCGCCACGGGTCTGGCTCCGGCTTCGGAGGCGTTGGCTGAGCCTGGGGCTTCTCCTTCTCAGGCCGGTCCGGGTGCCAGCCGTCGAGGAACGGTCGCAGCTGCTTCTTCGTCGGCTCCGCGTTGAAGTCGCGGGCGCCCAGACCCTTGCCGTTCGTCGTGGGGTCGAGCTGATCCGCCTCCGCGTTCCCCCACGCTGACCACTCACGCAGCCTCTCAGCTTCGAGGACATCTTCCGACGCGGCGGCGATTTCATCCAGCGCGCCGCAGAACGCCCGGATCTCACCCGCGGCCCGCCACTGTTCAAGGGCCGTGCCGAATTGCTCGGCCCGTACCGCGTGAACCGCCTTGACCGAAGCCGCACTGATCGTGGCCTCCCATTCCCGCAGCTCACGCTCCTCACGCTCCGCCGCCAGCCGCCGACGCTCGGCCTCCTGGCGCTCACGCTCCTCTCGCAGACGCCGCTGCTCCGCCTCTCGCTCCAACCGGGCCCGCTCCTGCTCCTCCGCGCGCGCCTTCAACGCCCGGAAGATTGAGGCGATCTGCTCCTCCAACGGCTTCTTGGCCGTGTCGGCCCACTCCTTCTTCCAGCCGTAGCTGTAGCTGTACCCCGAGTTCTCGCTGACCAGCAGCTCCAGTTCGCCGGACGGCTCGAACTTGTGTGCCGGCGTGACCCGCTGCCAGTCGTACGTCCGTCGGCCCGGCTGCTTGGGGACGTACCGGACCTGCTTCTGCCGCTCACGGAAGCCGATCTCGTACGTCCTGCCGTGGACGGTGAGCAGTGGTCTGGGTTGCCTGCGCTTTTTGGACACCGCGATCTCGCCGTACCGCGCGAGTGCCTGATCGGCGAGGAGCCGGATCAGTGCGAGCGCCCTCGGCAATACCTCCTCGGAGATCTCGAAGGCGCTGTGGTCCTTGGTGACCGCAGCGAGCACGTCCTCGATGTCGGTGATCACACGGCTGCGCGCCAGACGGATCCGGTTCCACTCGGTGTCGTCCTCGCCTGACACCCGGAGCAGGCCAAGGAAGAAGTCACCCTTCGCCCGCCCGCTGTACTTCAGGTGGTACCCCTCCGGAGCGCACTGCCGCGCCGCGTCGAACGCTCGGCGATACCGAGCCCGTTCCGCCTCGCTGGGGTTCGGGATCCGAAGGAATCGTCCGGCTTCCTGCACTTGCGCGATGAGCGCCGGCCCGACAGCCGCCGGCGACGGACGCGGAGGTTTCACAGCCCGTTTCGGAGCAGGCTTCTTCTCGGTCGGGAGATCGGCACCCTGCGACGGACCAGAGGCCGTCGACACCTCGGCTTCAGACCCCGCTGCGCGAGCCTTGCGTGGAGCCAGCTCCGGACGATCGGGATGATGCCCGTGCTCCAGGTAGAAGCGCCCCGCGTCAGTGATCTCCGCCTGCCACCTCCCCTTCTTCCTGGGCATGGTCACCAAGCCCCGGTCCCTGAGTGCGCGAGCCGTGACGGCGAGCTCGGGGCTGTCCGACGTGACGGGGTCGGTGCCGCCCCCGATGCGGGTGAGGAGTGCGAGCTGCCGGTCATTCAACGGAGACCAAGGGTGCATGGCAATCGTCGTACCGTCTTGGGTCTGCTCGGCACAAGCCGTGGGGTGAATGATCCGGGGCGCGATGCGTACGCCCGCGCCGAGTGGAGGCAGAAGGCCGCTCCTCGGGGAGCCACCGGGAGCCGGATCTCCAAGATCACACCCAGTTGGCTCCCAAACGGCTCCCAAAACCGGGTCGCAAAGCAAATCGGGCCCGGCTCTGATCTCTCAGAACCGGGCCTGACCTGCTGTTTCAGCTGTCGGGGTGGCGGGATTTGAACCCACGACCTCTTCGTCCCGAACGAAGCGCGCTGCCAAGCTGCGCTACACCCCGATGTCCACCGGACTCCCGGCGACATCGATTACTTTAGCCCACCGGCGGCCGGAGGCGAAATCCGGTTTCTCCGGTGCTGGAACCACCCCGCCACGTTCGGCCGGAGGTGGTCCACGGCGGTGATCAGGACGCCCAGGGCGGCGAAGAGCAGGCCGAGGGCGAGGGACTGGGTGAGGGCGCCGGCGTAGCCGTACGTGTCGACGTCGAGGAACGGGTACGGGTAGCGGGCCGGGGTGCCGGGGGAGAGCAGGGCTCCGCGGGTCAGGGTGAGGCCCAGGTAGGCCAGGGGAGCCAGGAGCCAGAGCGGGATGTGGGCCAGGCGCAGGGTCCGGGGTGCGGTCAGCAGGAGCCAGTCCGCGGCGACGGCCAGGGGGGTGACCGTGTGGAGCAGGAGGGTCGCGGCGGGTGTGGGGGAGCCGGAGCCGTAGTTCACCAGCACCAGGTGGTGCATCAGCCCGGTGATCGCGGCGAGCAGCAGCACCCCGCCCGACAGGCGCGGCGACAGCGGCGGACCGCCTCGCCAGGAGCGTACGGCCGACCAGCCGAAGGCTCCCGCGACCAGGAGGTTCGCCAGGACCGTGAAGTGGATCAGCGTCGGTGGCGCGTACCCGGTCGCCAGGGCGACGGCCGGGCCCGCGGCCGCTGCCCCGCAGGCCGGGGCGCGCAGGGCCGCGGCCCAGGGGCGGCGGGGCCCGGTGGGGTCCGGGAGCACCTCTGCCGCCCGGGGGCGGGGGAGCAGGGCGGCCCGGGGCGCGGTCATGATTCGTACCGTAAGCGGGTGGGAAGACCCCCGCGATTCGTCGTCCGCCGCACTCGGGGCCTCAACCCCGCCGCGTCCGCCTGTGCCCGCCGCGCGGAAGGGGCCCCGCCCCGGTCAGGCCTTCGGGGTCAGCGTCAGCAGCGTGACCTCGGGCGGGCACGCGAAGCGGACCGGGGTGTAGCGGTTGGTGCCGCAGCCGGCGGAGACGTGGAGGTAGGAGCGGTGGGCTCCTGCCGTGTGGGTGGACAGGCCCTTGACCCGGTCGGTGTCCAGGTCGCAGTTGGTGACTAGTGCCCCGTAGAACGGGATGCAGAGCTGGCCGCCGTGCGTGTGACCGGCCAGGATCAGCGGGTAGCCGTCGGCCGTGAAGGCGTCCAGGGAGCGCAGGTACGGGGCGTGGACCACGCCGATGGAGAGGTCGGCGCCGGTTTCCGGGCCGCCCTGGACCTCGGCGTACCGGTCCCGCTTGATGTGCGGGTCGTCCAGGCCGGTGAACGCCAGCTCCATGCCGTCGAGCTTGAGGCGGCCCCGCGCGTTCGACAGGTCCAGCCAGCCCGCCTCGTCGAAGGCGTCGCGCATCGGCTCCCACGGGTTGTGGACGACGCCGACCGCGGGCTCGTTGCCGTTGAGGCCGTGCTTGCCCTGGACCTTCTCCAGGAGGTAGCGGGCCGGGTTGCGCAGCTTGGGGCCGTAGTAGTCGTTGGAGCCGAAGACGTACACCCCCGGGAACTCCATCAGCGGGCCGAGCGCGTCGAGCACCTCGGGCACGGCCTCCGGGTCGGAGAGGTTGTCGCCCGTGTTGACCACGAAGTCCGGGCGCAGGCCCGCCAGTGACTGGAGCCAGGCGCGCTTCTTGCGCTGACCGCTCACCATGTGGATGTCGGAGACCTGGAGCACGCGCAACGGGCGTGCCCCGTGCGGGAGTACGGGAACGGTGACCCGTCGCAGTCGGAACGAGCGGGCCTCGAATCCGGCGGCGTAGGCGAGTCCGGCGGCGCCGACGGCCGCGCCGACTGCCGTGACTTTCAGGGGTACTCCGTAGCGTGCGCGCATGTGCCCATCGTCGCAGAAGCGGCACCGTGAGCGGAAAACCGGTGGGCGGCCCGGGCCCCGCACCTGTCACAATCGCGGCATGACCACGCTCAAGTCCAAGCTCAAGGAAGACCTCCACACGGCCATGAAGGCGCGTGACGAGCTGACCTCGTCCACCCTTCGGCTCACCCTCACCGCGATCACCAAGGAAGAGGTCAGCGGCAAGTCGGCGCGCGAGCTCTCCGACGACGAGGTGCAGAAGGTGATCGCCAAGGAGGCGAAGAAGCGCCGTGAGGCGGCCGAGGCCTTCGCCCAGGGCGGCCGGACCGAGCAGGCCGAGCGGGAGAAGGCGGAGGGCGAGCTGCTCGACGGCTATCTGCCCAAGCAGCTCTCCGACGACGAGCTGAACGCGATCGTGGCGTCCGCCGTCGAGGAGGCGAAGGCCGCCGGGGCCGAGGGGCCGCGTGCGATGGGCGCCGTCATGAAGATCGTCAACCCGAAGGTCGCCGGGCTCGCCGAGGGCGGCCGGGTCGCCGCCGCGGTGAAGAAGATCCTCGCCGGCTGAGGCACGCGGGGAGCAGAACAGAAGGGTGGGCGCCCCGGTCGATCGATGACCGGGGCGCCCACCCTTTTCCACTATCTGTACGGGTACGGGTCAGGGGCCGTTCTGGCCTCGCCCGCCGCCACCGCCCGCTCCGCCGATCACGCCGTCCGGGAGCGGGATGTCGGGGAACCGGTTGCCGTCGCCGCCGGGCTTGCCGTCCTCGCGGTCCTCGTCGCCGCGGTCGCGGTCCCGGTCGCGGTCGCCCTTCTCCTTGTCCTTGTCCTTGTCCTTCTTCTCCTTGCCCCGGGGGACGGCGACCGGGTTGAACCCGGGGGTCTCGGCCGCGTCCAGCGCTCCGGTCATCGCGATGCGCCAGATCGGGCCGGGCAGGCAGCCGCCGCAGACCTTGTCGTAGTACTGGCCGCCGATGGTGACGTTGAACATCGAGCTCTTCTCGCCGATGTCGTCACCGACCCACACCGCGGTGGAGAGGTTCGGCGTGTACCCGACGAACCAGGCGTCCTTGCGGTCGTTGGTCGTGCCGGTCTTGCCCGCGTTGTCCCGGTCGCTGAGTCCGGCCTGCGTACCGGTGCCGTCCTCCACGACGCCCTTGAGCATCTGGTTGATCGTGTCCGCGGTCTTCTCGCTCATCGCCCGCGAACAGGACGTCTTCGGCACGGGGATCTGCTTGCCCTGCGGGTCCTTGATGGACTCGATGGCGATCGGCGTGCAGTACGTTCCCCGGTTGGCGAACGTGGCGTAGGCGCTGGCCATGGAGAGCGGGGTGCTCACCTCACTGCCCAGGGTGATCGACGGGTTCTCGACGACCTTCTTGCCGTCGCCGCGCTCGTAGCCGACCTTCTTGGCCATCTCCACGGTCTCGCAGAGGCCGGCCTTCTGCTCCAGCAGTGCGAAGTAGGTGTTGATGGACTTGCCGAGCGCGCTCGTCATGTCCCAGGTGCCCTTTTCGGACTCCAGCTCGTTCTGCAGGGGCCAGTCCGCGTAACCGGCGGGGGAGCCGGTGCAGTTCCGGAAGTCCCGCTCCTTGAGCGTCATCTTCCAGTCCGTCGAGAACGTCGTCGCCGGGCTGATGCCCTTCTCCAGCGCCGCCGCCGCGGTGAACGGCTTGAACGTCGAGCCGACCTGGAAGCCGTACGTGGAGCCGCCCATCTTGTTGCTGACGGACAGGTTGAGCACGGTCTCGTTCTGCTTCTGGTCCAGGCCGTACGGGCGGGACTGGCCCATGGAGAGGATCTTGCCGCTGCCCGGCCGGACCTGCACCACGGACGCCGCGAACTTGTCGTCCTTGTTGACCTTCGCGGTGGCGGCCTCGTTGGCCGCCTTCTGCGCGCGCGGGTCCAGCGTCGTCCGGATGGTCAGACCGCCGAGGTTCCAGAGCTTGGCCCGGTCCTCGTCGGTCTTGCCGAAGGCGGGGTCGGTGAGGATCGTCTTGCGGACGTAGTCGCAGAAGAAGCCGGAGCCGCTGACGGCGGTGATGCAGCCGTTCTTCGGCCGGGAGACCTTCAGCTCGATGGGCGCCTTCATGGCCTTGTCGGCCTCGGCCTGCGAGATGGTCTTGACCGCGGCCATCCGCGCCAGCACGGTGTTGCGGCGCTTGGTCGCTTCCTCCGTGTCGTTGACCGGGTCGTAGCGGCTCGGCGACTGGACGATGCCGGCGAGCAGCGCGGCCTCCTCCAGCTTGAGGTCCTTGGCGCGCTTGGAGAAGTAGCGCTGGGACGCGGCCTCGATGCCGTACGCCTGCTGCCCGAAGAACGTGATGTTGAGGTAGTTCTCCAGGATCTTCTTCTTGCCGAGCTCCTCCTCGACCTGGATCGCGTACTTCAGCTCGCGGACCTTGCGGCCGAGCGTCTGCTGCGTGGCCTCGGCGACCTTCTCCGGGTCGTCGCCCGCCTCCTCGACGAAGACGTTCTTCACGTACTGCTGGGTGAGGGTCGACGCGCCCTGCGCGGCCCCGCCCGCCTGTACGTTGCGGTTCATCGCGCGCAGGATGCCCTTGAGGTCGACCGCGCCGTGCTCGTAGAAGCGGGAGTCCTCGATCGCGATGATCGCGTCCTGCATGTACGGCGAGATGTCCTTGAGCGGGACGACCGTGCGGTCGCGGGAGTACACGGTGGCGATGGTTCCGCCGTCGCGGTCCTGGATCGTGGTCCGCTGACTGAGCGGTGGAGTCTTGAGGTTGGAGGGGATCTCGTCGAATCCTTCGACCGTCCCCTTGGCGGCGAGCCCCAGCGCTCCGGCTGCGGGCAGCGCGATGCCTGCCAGGACAGCTCCGGAGAGCGCGGCGACACCGAGGAACTTGGCGGCCTGCTGGGTCGTGGTGAGACCCCCGCCCGAGCGCTTCTTTGGCATAGGGGGCAGCCTAATCCGTAGTGATGAACGTGTCGCAGGAGCGGGGGTCTCCCGGAGCGTTCGCGTACCGGACCGTGACATCCGGCGACATCCGGGCGGGCGCGCGGGCGCATGCGGCTACGTTCCCATTCGCCGGACAGACGGACAGGCCTTGGCCTAAGCTGCTCCCAACTGTCACAGCAGTCCGGTTCCGTATCAAGCCCCCTGCCGTCCCATGCGCGTCTTCTGGTCATTCTTCACCCGGCCGACGCGCAACCGCATGGCCCTTCACGCACACAGCGAGGCGCTCCCGAAATCGCCCCGTATGTCGCGAGAAGTCCCCTGCAACTTGAGTGCACTGTCCTCTTTTCGTGGGGATGGTCGCGTATGTCCTCGGCTCACTCCCCTGGGTGATCTGCCGCATACGCATAGTCCGTTCGGACCATTCAAGATTGGGCCCGAAGGGGGTGTTGTGCTGTCCCCACCTTCCGTAACGTCCTCAACTGGCAGCGGTGAATATGCCGCTACCGCCGTGGGGGAGCCTCGATTCGGGAGAGGACGGCGCCGGCATGGGCTGGGTAACCGACTGGAGTGCGCAGGCAGCCTGCCGCACTACCGATCCGGATGAACTGTTCGTACAAGGGGCAGCGCAGAACAGAGCCAAGGCGGTGTGCACCGGATGCCCGGTGCGGACCGAGTGCCTGGCCGATGCGCTGGACAATCGCGTCGAATTCGGCGTGTGGGGCGGAATGACGGAGCGGGAGCGCCGCGCACTGCTGCGCCGCCGGCCGACCGTCACGTCCTGGCGCCGACTGCTGGAGACCGCGCGCAGCGAGTACGAGCGGTCCACCGGCATTCTGCCCGGAGTCATCGGGCTGGAGGACGAGGAGCTGCACGAGACGTACGCTGCCGTGGGGTAAGCGCGGGCACCATGAGGCCGGCCCGGCGTCACGAGGCCGGCGTCACGAGGTCGACGGCACGAGGCCGGTCACCGCGAGGTCAGGCCCCGCCGCTCGGGACGGTGTCTACGCCGCTCCGGCCGGAGCCGGGGCGGAACCGCCCGCCAGGCGGTCGCCGATGGCCCGGAGGCCGTCCAGGTCGTGTACGTCGCCGGGCAGCGCCGCCACGGCCGTCACCGGCACCTCGGGGTGCAGAGCGGTGAAGCGGTCGCGGGTGCGGTGCTCGCGGGCGACGACCTGCATGCGCTCGGCGTGCAGGCGCAGCAGACCCGCCGTCAGTTCCTCGATGCTGATGACGTCGGTGGCGTCGGCGGTGTCGATCGCGTCGGCGGTGTCGCCCTCGGGGGCGGTCGCGATGTTCTTGGTGTTCGCGGTGTTGTCGTTGTTCGCCTGGGGCGGTTCGTTCTCCGTCGTGTCCTGGTGCTCGGCTGCGGGCTCGGTGCCGGACGCCTGCCCGGCCTCGGGGGAGAGGGGCGGCTCGGTCGTTCCGGAAGCGGTGACCGCCGGGTCGGGGGCTTCCTGGTCACCAAGGCCAGCTTTCCCGGCCCTCTGATCCACAATGCGGGCGTCGTCAAGATTTTCTGCGGCGGTCAGCGCCTGCTCGGCGGAGAGCCGCGAAGCCTCGCTGCCGTGCACGCGGTTGAGGACCAGACCGGCCAGCGGCATGTCCTCGGCGGCCAGCCGTTCCACGAAGTAGGCGGCCTCGCGCAGCGCGTCCTGTTCCGGGGTCGCGACCACGAGAAAGGCCGTGCCGGGCGCCTGGAGCAGCTTGTACGTGGCGTCCGCCCGGCTGCGGAAGCCGCCGAACATGGTGTCCATGGCGGCGACGAACGTCTGGACGTCCCGCAGGAACTGGCCCCCGAGCAGCTTGCCCAGCGTTCCGCTCATCATCGACATACCGACATTGAGGAACTTCATCCCGGCCCGGCCGCCCACCTTCGCGGGCGCCATCAGCAGCCGGATGAACTTCCCGTCGAGGAACGACCCGAGCCGTTTCGGGGCGTCGAGGAAGTCCAGCGCGGAGCGCGAGGGAGGGGTGTCGACGATGATCAGGTCCCAGTCGTCGCGGGCCCGCAGCTGCCCGAGCTTCTCCATCGCCATGTACTCCTGCGTACCGGCGAACCCGGCCGACAGGGACTGGTAGAAGGGGTTCTCCAGGATCGCCCGGGCCCGCTCGGCGTCCGCGTGCGCCTCGACCGTCTCGTCGAAGGTCCGCTTCATGTCGAGCATCATGGCGTGCAGTTCGCCCTCGCCGTCGATGCCGTCGACCCGCCGGGGCACGTTGTCCAGCCGGTCGATGCCCATGGACTGGGCGAGCCGGCGGGCCGGGTCGATGGTGAGGACGACGGCCTTCCGGCCGCGCTCGGCCGCCCGTACGCCGAGGGCGGCGGCGGTCGTGGTCTTGCCGACCCCGCCGGAGCCGCAGCACACGATGATCCGGATGCCCGCGTCGTCTAGCAACGCGTCCGTGTCCAGGCCACCGTCGGTGCTCGGACCGCCGTCGGTGGCCGGCCCGCCGTCCGTGGCCGGACCGCCGTCCGCCGCCGTCGGCAGCGCCTGATCCGTACCGGATGTGTCCGCCGTCATGCCGCGTCCCCCTCTTCGCCC
Source organism: Streptomyces sp. NPDC091289 (assembly GCF_044757365.1). Lineage (NCBI taxonomy): Bacteria > Bacillati > Actinomycetota > Actinomycetes > Kitasatosporales > Streptomycetaceae > Streptomyces > Streptomyces sp. NPDC091289. The sequence continues at coordinate 77,639 of NZ_JBIVUT010000018.1, read as the reverse complement.
GCGCCCTGCTTACGGAGCTCCGTGGCCAGGTCGTGCAGCGCGGTGAGGTCCACCCCGTCGCCGATCAGCGGGAGCTCCGCCGTCGGCAGGCCGAGCCCGGCCAGCACCGCGCGCTGCTCCCGCTCCAGGCCGACCCGCTCGGCGTGCTGGGCCGCCTGCTCGACCAGGGGGCGTACGAGGGCCGCGGAACCGGTCACTCCGGACCGGGTCAGCGCCTTGGCGATCTCCTTGCGGCGGCCGCCCGCCGCGGTGCGCAGGGCGTCCTCGTCCAGCAGATGCGGGCGGACCATGTTCACGAAGACGCTGCCCACGGGCAGTTCGGCGGCGCGCAGCTCGGCGATGCCGTCCGCGGTCTCCTGGACCGGCATCTCCTCCAGGAGGGTCACCAGATGGACCGCGGTCTGCGGGGACTTCAGGACCCGCATCACGGCCTGGGCCTGGTTGTGTATCGGGCCGATCCGGGCCAGCCCGGCGACCTCGTCGTTGACGTTCAGGAAGCGGGTGATCCGGCCGGTCGGCGGTGCGTCCATGATCACGTGGTCGTAGACGAACCGGCCCTGCTTGTCCTTGCGGCGTACGGCTTCGCACGCCTTGCCGGTCAGCAGGACGTCCCGCACGCCGGGCGCGATGGTGGTGGCGAAGTCGATCGCGCCGAGCTTCTTCAGGGCCCGGCCGGCGCTGCCGAGCTTGTAGAACATCTGGAGGTAGTCGAGGAGCGCGCGTTCGGCGTCGATGGCCAGCGCGTACACCTCGCCGCCGCCCGGCGCGACGGCGATCTTGCGCTCCTCGTAGGGGAGCGCGTCGGAATCGAAGAGCTGGGCGATGCCCTGCCTGCCCTCGACCTCGACGAGGAGGGTGCGCCTGCCCTCGGTCGCGAGGGCGAGCGCGAGGGCGGCGGCGACCGTGGTCTTACCGGTACCGCCCTTGCCGCTGACGACCTGGAACCTGCTCACGTATTCGAGCCTAACCAGTCCGGCCCCGGGCTACGCACGGGACCGTACGTGCCAGGCGTTACAGTCGGGCCCATGACCAAGTGGGAATACGCGACCGTGCCCCTTCTCGTGCACGCGACCAAGCAGATTCTGGACACCTGGGGCGAGGACGGCTGGGAGCTGGTCCAGGTCGTTCCCGGCCCGAACAACCCCGAGCAGCTCGTGGCCTACCTGAAGCGGGAGAAGCCGTAGTGGCGGGCGCCGTCGAGGCGCGGCTCGCCGAGCTCGGCCTGACCCTGCCCGCCGTCGTGCCGCCGCTGGCCTCGTACCAGCCGGCCGTGCGGTCCGGGGTGTACGTGTACACCTCCGGCCAGCTGCCGATGGTGGACGGCAAGCTCGCCGTCACCGGCAAGGTCGGCGCCGAGGTCACGCCGGACGAGGCGAAGGAGCTCGCGAAGACCTGCGCGCTCAACGCCCTGGCCGCCGTGAAGTCGGTCGCCGGCGATCTGGACCGGATCAAGCGCGTCGTGAAGGTCGTGGGCTTCGTCGCCTCGGCCTCCGACTTCACCGGGCAGCCCGCTGTGATCAACGGCGCCAGCGAGCTGCTGGGCGCGGTCCTCGGCGACAAGGGTGTGCATGCCCGCAGCGCCGTGGGCGTCGCCGTGCTGCCGCTGGACGCACCGGTCGAGGTCGAGGTCCAGGTGGAGCTCGACGACGAGGCCTGAGCCGTAAGCCGTACCGACCCCTTTTCGATGTTCCTCCCGATCCCGTCCGGTCCCGCGACCGGGCGGGATCGCGTGTGTATCGGGACCGCGTGTGTACGGGGCATGCCGGGCGTGTACGGAGTATGGCGGGCGTGTACGGGGCATGGCGGGCCCCTGTGACGATCACGGAGCCCCTCGAACATCGGCGCGGTTCCGGATAGCCTCCGGCCATGTCCCAAGGTCAGTGGTACCCCCCGGAATGGCCCGACCGGATCCGGGCCCTCGCCGCCGGTGAGCTGACGGCCGTGACACCCCGGCGGGCCGCCACCGTGATGTTGCTCCGCGACCCGGGCGGGCGGGGCGATGCGTCCGGCCCCGTCGTGCACATGCTCCGCCGCCGCACCTCGATGGCGTTCGCCGGAGGCGCGTACGCCTATCCGGGTGGCGGAGTCGATCCGCGCGACGACGACCGGCTGATCGGGTGGGCCGGGCCTCCGTTGGAGCAGTGGGCCGCCCGGCTCGGCGTGGCGACGGTCACCGAGGCGCAGGCCGTCGTCTGCGCGGCGGTGCGCGAGACGTTCGAGGAGGCGGGCGTCCTGCTCGCGGGGCCGACCGCCACGACCGTGGTCGGCGACACGACCGGGGAGGACTGGGAGGCCGACCGGGAGGCGCTGGTCGCCCGGGACCTGTCCTTCGCGGAGTTCCTGGACCGGCGCGGACTGGTGCTGCGCTCGGACCTGCTGGGCGCCTGGGCGCGCTGGATCACCCCGGAGTTCGAGCCGCGCCGGTACGACACCTGGTTCTTCGTCGCCGCGCTTCCCGAGGGGCAGCGCACCCGGGACGTCTCCACCGAGGCCGACCGCACGGTGTGGATCGCCCCCGCCGAGGCGGCCCGCCGCTACGACGCGGGCGAGCTGCTGATGATGCCGCCCACCGTGACCACGCTGCGGGCCCTCACGCCGTACAGGACGGCCGCCGAGGCGCTCGGGGCGGCCGACGGGCAGGACCTGACCCCGGTGCTCGCGCAGGCCCGCCTGGAGGGCGGTGAGCTGGTGCTGAGCTGGCCGGGGCACGACGAGTTCACCAAACACGTGCCCGCGGCGGGATCCGGGGGTGGTGGCGCGTGAGCGACGCGGCCTCCCTGCCCGGACAGCCGCGCGGAACCGTGGTCTCCGGGCCCGCGACCGCCCGTACGGTCAACGTCCTCGCGCCCAACCCGTCCGCGATGACGCTCGACGGGACGAACACCTGGATCGTGGCCGAGCCCGATTCCGATCTCGCGGTCGTCATCGATCCCGGGCCGCTCGACGACGTACACCTGCGGGCCGTGATCGGGGCGGTGGAGCGGTCCGGGCGGCGCGTGGGCCTCACGCTGCTGACCCATGGGCACCCCGACCACGCGGAGGGCGCGGGCCGGTTCGCGGAGCTGACGGGGACGAAGGTGCGGGCCCTGGACGCGGCGCTGCGGCTGGGCGACGAGGGCCTCGGGGCGGGCGACGTGATCACCACCGGCGGCCTGGAGCTGCGCGTGGTGCCGACGCCGGGGCACACCGCGGACTCGCTCTCGTTCCATCTGCCCGCCGACCGGGCGGTGCTGACGGGCGACACGATCCTCGGCCGCGGTACGACGGTGGTCGCGCACCCGGACGGGCGGCTCGGCGACTACCTGGACTCGCTCAGGCGGCTGCGGTCGCTGACGGTCGACGACGGCGTCCACACGGTGCTGCCGGGCCACGGGCCGGTGCTGGACGACGCGCAGGGGGCGGTGGAGTTCTACCTGGCCCACCGCGCGCACCGGCTCGCCCAGGTGGAGACGGCGGTGGAGGCCGGGCACCGTACGCCGTCGGAGGTGGTGGCGCAGGTGTACGCCGATGTGGACCGCTCCCTGTGGCCGGCCGCCGAGCTGTCGGTGCGGGCGCAGCTGGAGTACCTCGCCGGGCACGGGCTCATCTAGGGCATGTCCGGCGCCGCGTGAACGGGAAGGCCCCGCCGACCGGTGCGTACTCCGGTCGGCGGGGCCCTTCGCGTCACGTCACACGGGACATCGGTCCCGTACGGGGGTACGGGGGCGGGCTCAGCGCGAACGCTTCGCCAGCCGCTCCACGTCCAGCAGGATGACCGCACGGGCCTCCAGGCGCAGCCAGCCGCGGCCCGCGAAGTCCGCGAGCGCCTTGTTGACCGTCTCGCGGGAGGCGCCGACCAGCTGGGCCAGCTCCTCCTGGGTGAGGTCGTGCACGACGTGGATGCCTTCCTCGGACTGGACGCCGAAGCGGCGCGACAGGTCCAGGAGGGCACGGGCGACACGGCCCGGCACATCGGAGAAGACCAGGTCGGACATCTGGTCGTTGGTCTTGCGCAGCCGTCGGGCGACCGCGCGCAGCAGCGCGGTGGCCACCTCGGGCCGGGCGTTCAGCCAGGGCTGCAGGTCGCCGTGGCCGAGGCCGAGGAGCTTGACCTCGGTCAGCGCGGAGGCGGTCGCCGTACGCGGGCCGGGGTCGAAGAGCGAGAGCTCACCGATCAGCTCGCCGGGGCCGAGCACGGCCAGCATGTTCTCGCGCCCGTCGGGCGAGGTGCGGTGGAGCTTCACCTTGCCCTCGGTGACCACGTACAGGCGGTCACCCTGGTCGCCCTCGTGGAACAGCGCGTCTCCGCGCGCGAGGGTCACCTCACTCATCGAGGCGCGGAGCTCCGCGGCCTGCTCATCATCGAGCGCCGCGAAAAGCGGGGCGCGCCGCAGAACGTCGTCCACGAATTCTCTCCTTGTCGGCCTGTTCAGGGAACCGTGGTCCCCATCATGCCGGACGGTAAAACAGTGCGATCAATCACAAACCAGTTTGACGCACGGGCGTGCCGGACCCTACGGCAGGGGGCCGATCGGGGGTGGATCCGCCGTGACAGCGGTGGTTGTCGGTGCCTGGCTCTAGGCTGGCCGGGTGTCCAGAACGCCGGGGAGAGCGCAGGCCAAGGGGGCTGACGGGGTGCTGAAGGGCGACGATTCCGCTGTGGGCGAACAGCCTCGGTCGCGCCCCGGGATTGCCGCGAATGGCTCCCTCGGAGAGGTGCACGGCTCCCCCGGAGAGCCGGGGAAGCCGCTCCGGAAGTCGGCCAGGAGGTCCGCAGTGTCATCGTCAACGCCCGCCGAACCAGCGAAAGCATCGAAAACGTCGAAAACGTCGAAAACGTCGAAAGCCGCCAAACCGGCCAAGGTGCCCCAACCGGCCAAGGTGTCCAAGGCCCTCAAGGCCCCCAAGGCGGAGTCGCATCTCGCGATGGTCCGCCGGGCGCGCCGGATCAACCGCGAGCTCGCCGAGGTCTATCCGTACGCCCATCCCGAGCTGGACTTCCGTAACCCCTTCGAGCTCCTCGTGGCCACGGTCCTCTCCGCCCAGACCACCGACCTGAGGGTCAACCAGACCACCCCCGCGCTCTTCGCCGCCTACCCCACCCCCGAGGACATGGCGGCGGCCGTGCCGGAGGAGATGGAGGAGATCATCCGGCCGACCGGGTTCTTCCGGGCGAAGACCAAGTCGCTGATAGGCCTCTCGGCCGCCCTCCGGGACCGGTTCGGCGGCGAGGTGCCGGGACGGCTGGAGGACCTCGTCACGCTGCCCGGCGTCGGCCGCAAGACCGCCAACGTCGTCCTGGGCAACGCGTTCGGGGTCCCCGGCATCACCGTCGACACGCACTTCGGCCGTCTGGTGCGGCGCTGGAAGTGGACCGACGAGGAGGACCCGGTGAAGGTCGAGGCGGTGGTCGCCGAGATCTTCCCGAAGAGCGAGTGGACGATGCTCTCGCACCGCGTGGTGTTCCACGGCCGCCGGATCTGCCACGCCCGCAAGCCCGCCTGCGGGGCCTGCCCCATCGCCCCGCTCTGCCCGTCGTACGGGGAGGGCGAGACCGATCCGGAGAAGGCCAGGAAGCTCCTGAAGTACGAGATGGGCGGCCATCCGGGCCAGCGGCTCAGCCCGCCCGCCGACTACCCGGGCAAGCCCGCGCCCGCGCTGGGGGCCGGGTGAGGGCACCCCTGGGCAGGGAAGGGCTCGGAACGAAATGGCCGACGACAGGCGTTGTGAAACGACGGGGGTGCCTATGACGCACACACACGGCACGACGCACGCGCACACACAGGGCACGGCCCAGGCGCACGGCACGGCGCACGTCAGGAGCGACGCCGCCGAGGGGCCGTCGCACACCGGCGGTGATGGCGGCCGCGCTCCCGATCCTGCCGTCTCCGTCACCACCGACGGCCTGCCCGCCTGGCTCGACCCCGTCGCCCGCGCCGCGCGCAGCGTCCGGCCGCAGCAGCTCAGCCGCTTCCTGCCGCCCGAGAGCGGGGCGGGCCGGCAGTCCGCCGTCCTGGTCCTGTTCGGCGAGGGGGAGCGCGGACCCGAACTGCTCCTCATGGAGCGCTCCGGAACGCTGCGCTCCCATGCCGGGCAGCCGTCCTTCCCCGGCGGCGCGCTGGACCCCGAGGACGGCGACCAGGCCACCACAGGGCCCCTGCGGGCGGCGCTGCGCGAGGCGGAGGAGGAGACCGGGCTCGACCCCCGGGGCGTACAGATCTTCGGCGTGCTGCCCCGGCTCTACATCCCGGTCAGCAGCTTCGTCGTGACGCCCGTGCTCGGCTGGTGGCGCGCGCCCAGCCCGGTCGGGGTGGTCGATCCGGCCGAGACGGCCCGCGTCTTCACGGTCCCCGTGGCGGATCTCACGGATCCCGCGAACCGGGCCACGGCCGTCCACCCGAGCGGCCACAGCGGCCCGGCATTCCTGGTCGAATCGGCTCTGGTCTGGGGATTCACGGCCGGAGTGATCGACCGGATTGTGCACTACGCGGGATGGGAACGCCCCTGGGACAGGGCCAGGCAGGTGCCGCTCGACTGGCGCGCATGACACGCTGGCTCTCCTGCTGCGCTGATCCGGGCCCGGCCCGGACCCCGTCACCACCGACGGGCCAGGTGACGAAAGTGCGAGGCTACAGACGGTGAACGTGCTCGACATCCTCCTGCTGCTCGCCGCCGTGTGGTTCGCGGTCATCGGCTACCGCCAGGGTTTCGTCGTCGGCATCCTGTCGGTGATCGGCTTCCTCGGGGGCGGGCTCATCGCCGTCTATCTGCTGCCGGTCATCTGGGGCCGGGTGACCGAGGACGCCGAGGTGTCCACCGCGGTCGCCATCGGCGCGGTCGTCATTGTGATCGTCTGCGCCTCGATCGGCCAGGCCTTCACCACCCACCTGGGCAACAAACTCCGCCGGTACATCACGTGGTCGCCCGCGCGCGCCCTGGACGCCACCGGCGGCGCCCTGGTCAATGTGGTGGCCATGCTGCTGGTGGCCTGGATGATCGGCCTGCTGCTGGCGGGCACCTCGCTGCCGACGCTCGGCAAGGAGGTCCGCAACTCCTCGGTCCTGCTCGGCGTCGACCGGGTGATGCCCAACCAGGCGCCCAGCTGGTTCCAGGACTTCTCCTCCGTCCTCGCGCAGAACGGCTTCCCGCAGGTCTTCAGCCCGTTCGCCAACGAACCGATCACCGAGGTCAAGGCCCCGGATCCGACCCTCGTGGGCAGCCCGGTCGCCGCCCGCGCCAAGAAGTCGATCGTCAAGGTCGTGGGGACGGCCCCGAGCTGCGGGAAGGTCCTCGAAGGGACCGGCTTCGTTTTCTCCGAGCGCCGGGTGATGACCAACGCCCATGTGGTCGGCGGCGTGGACGAGCCCACCGTCCAGATCGGCGGCGAGGGCCGGCTGTACGACGCGAAGGTCGTCCTCTACGACTGGCAGCGCGACATCGCGGTCCTGGACGTCCCCGACCTCCGGGCCAGGCCCCTGCAGTTCACCGGCACCGACGACGACGCGGAGACCGGCGACAGCGCGATCGTCGCGGGCTTCCCCGAGAACGGCGCGTACGACGTGCGCTCCGCCCGCGTCCGCGCCCGTATCGACGCCGACGGCCCGGACATCTACCACCGGGGCACGGTGCGCCGCGATGTGTACTCGCTCTACGCGACGGTGCGTCAGGGCAACTCGGGCGGCCCGCTGCTCACTCCGGACGGAAAGGTGTACGGAGTGGTGTTCGCCAAGTCGCTCGACGACCCGGACACCGGCTACGCGCTGACGGCCGACGAGATCCGCGAGGACATCGAGATCGGCCGCACGGCCAACCAGCAGGTCGACAGCCAGGGCTGTGCCCTCTGAGGCGTGTCCTGGCCGGGCCGGTGGGGTCAGTTACGGGGGTGGCGGAGCCGCGCCGAGACCCAGCGGGCCCGACGGCGGAGGATGCGCGGAATCCCGAGACGGGAACGGTGAAGGTCATGCACGTCGTGCACCCGGCCGCGGAGGCCGCCCCCCTCATGAGTGCTCACACCGGCTGACGCGGTGGAGCGGCGGTTGCGTGCTTCGTCAGTGAAGTCGTGCGTCCAGCCCATACCCCGACGTCTGCCCGTGTCCCAAGGTCGGTAATCGTGTGCGAGTCAGCCAATTGGCCTATGCGGCAGGCAATTGGCTGTTCGTCGGACACGCGTGCCCACGCCGGGCGGGCGGCTACCGATCGGGCTCGGGGTCCTTGAGCCAGTTGATGAGTTCGGTGGAGAAGCCGATCGGATCCTCCTCGTGGGGGAAGTGACCGACACCGTCGAAAAGTCGCCACCGGTAGGGCGCCTCGACGTACTGGCCGGACCCCGCGGAACTACGGGTGCGGACCGCCGGATCGAGCGACCCGTGCAGGTGCAGCGTGGGCACCCGGACCGGACGCTTCATCCGCCGGTTGAACTGGATACCGTCCGGACGCGCCATCGACCGGACCATCCAGCGGTACGGCTCGATCGAGCAGTGGGCGGTGGAGGGGATCCGCATGGCCCGCCGGTAGACGTCCAGGGTCTCCTCGTCGGGGAACTCCGGGGTGCGGGGGCCCGCCCAGTCCTGGATGAGGCCTCCCACCAGGGCGGCGTCGTCCGCGAGGAGCTGACGCTCCGGCAGCCAGGGGCGCTGGAAGCCCCAGACGTACGAACCGGCCCGCGACTGGGCGAAGTCGGACAGCATCGAGGAGCGCCAGCGGCGCGGGTGCGGCATGGAGGAGACGGCGAGCCGGCGGACCAGCTTGGGCCGCATCACGGCGGCCGTCCAGGCGAGGTAGCCGCCGAGGTCGTGGCCGACCAGGGCCGCGTCGGGCTCGCCGAGGGAGCGGATCACCCCGGTGACGTCGAGGGCCAGGTTGGCGGGGTCGTAACCGCGCGGGGTGCGGTCGCTGCCGCCCACCCCGCGCAGGTCCATCGCGACCGCCCGGAAGCCCGCGTCGGCGAGTGCGGTCAGCTGGTGACGCCAGGTCCACCAGAACTGCGGGAAGCCGTGCAGCAGGAGCACCAGGGGCCCCTCGCCCATCTCCGCGATGTGGAACCGGGCACCGTTGGCCGCCACGTCGCGGTGGGCCCAGGGGCCGTCGAGGCGCACCGGACCCCCGGTGGGGGCGGCCCGGCCCGCGGGGCTCGTGGCGGCCTGGTCTGCCGGGGCCGACGGGCCGGCCGAACCCACCGGGTCCACCGGACCCGTCGGGCCGAACGCACTGGAATCGGGAACCGTCATGTGGACGAGCGTGCCACAGCGGCGGCCTCGTCCTTACCGGTCCCGACACCGGTCCCGACACCGGAGCCGACAGCGGAGCCGCTCCCGTCGCTCTTCTTCGCCAGGGTGCTGCCGGAGCCGCCGGAGCGCTCGATGATCGCGGCGGCCTCGATGGACGCGCGCGGATGCGGCTTGGCGTTCTGCAGGACGGCCGCGGTCTGCTTGGCGGAGGCGATGGACTTCTCCGGCGGCTTGATCTTCTTGAACTTCCGCAGGCCGATGAACCCGATCAGGGCGGCCAGCAGAATGAAGGCGCCGGCCACGATCAGGAAGCACCACGCCAGACCCAGGCCCGAGCTGTGGATCCAGTACGCGGCCGCGAAGCTCAGCATCGGCATGGTGAACAGCAGCAGCACGCCCGCGGCGATGAACGCCGCGCTGCCGATCGCCCCGCGCTTGACGTCCTGCCGCACCTCCGCCTTGGCCAGGGCGATCTCGTCGTGCACCAGCGCGGACATCTCGGCCGTCGCCGAGGCGACCAGCTGCCCGATGCTGCGGTCCGCACTGCCCACGTAGTTGCCGGGGTCGCTCATCCCTGACTCCCTCTCCGTCTTCGACACATCCGATGTCAGATCATGCCGGACTGTTCGGCTTGTTGCCCGCTGCCCCCGCCCGCTCTTCGGCGAGACGGCGGTGTTCGGCCGCCTTGCGCTCAAGGATGGCGGCCATCCGCAGGTGATACTCCGGATCATCCTGCTCGTAGACGTCGGGTACCCCGGATCCGTCCTCGTCCCGCTCCTCGGCCTCGACCAGCACACGGTACTTGCGTACCCGGATCTTGAGCAGCACACAGGCGAGCGTGGCCGCGATCAGCGAACCGATCAGCACGGCGGCCTTGATGTCGTTGACCATGTCCGGGTCGCCCTCGAAGGCGAGCTCGCCGATGAGCAGCGAGACGGTGAACCCGATGCCGGCGAGCGTGGCCACCGCGAAGACATCGGGCCACGCCAGGTCCTTGTTCAGCTCCGCCTTGGTGAAGCGGGCGGTGAGGTAGGTGCCGCCGAAGATGCCGACGGTCTTGCCGACGACGAGACCGAGGACGACGCCGAGCGTCTCGGGCCGGGTGAAGACGCCCGCCAGCGCCTCGCCGTTCAGCGCGACCCCGGCCGAGAACAGGGCGAACAGCGGGACGGCGACCCCGGCCGACAGCGGGCGGACCAGGTGCTCGATGTGCTCGCCGGGGGAGTGCTTCTCGCCCTCGCGCCGGGTGCAGCGCAGCATCAGGCCCATCGCGACACCGGCGATGGTGGCGTGGACGCCGCTGTTGTACATGAGGCCCCAGATGACCAGGGCGAGCGGTACGTAGACGTACCAGCCCCGGACGTCGAAGCGGAGGAGGAGGTAGAAGACGGCCAGGCCCAGGACGGCCCCGCCGAGCGCCGGGAAGTTCAGGTCCGAGGTGAAGAACACCGCGATGATCAGGATCGCGAAGAGGTCGTCGACGACGGCGAGGGTGAGCAGGAAGGCCCGGAGCGCGGACGGCAGTGAGGTGCCGATCACCGCGAGGACGGCGAGCGCGAAGGCGATGTCGGTGGCCGTCGGGACCGCCCAGCCGTCCGTCGAACCGCCGCCGACGACCGCGGTGAGGGTGTAGACGAGGGCGGGCACGGCCATGCCGCACAGGGCCGCCACCACGGGGAGGGCCGCGGCCTTCGGATCGCGGAGTTCGCCCGCGACCAGTTCGCGCTTGAGCTCGACACCGGCGACGAAGAAGAAGACGGCGAGCAGACCGTCCGCCGCCCAGTGCGCCACGGAGAGGTCCAGGCCGAGGGCGCCGAGGCCGAAGTGGAAGTCGCTGATCGACCGGTACGAGCCGCCGAAGGTGTTCGCCCAGACGAGCGCGGCGACCGCCGCCACGAGCAGCAGCACACCGCCGACCGTCTCGGTGCGGAGCGCCTCCGCCACGTAGTTCCGCTCGGGGAGGGAGAGCTTGTCGAGCAACGGGCGTCGGGGCGGTGTGGGGGTGGCCGGGTTGGGCGGTGCCACGAGAGAGACCTCCAGGTCGGGCGGCGGGTGGGCATGACGGGTCGATGTGCCGACCAGACTTCCCGGCGCCCCTGTGGAGATGTTCTCTGGAGTTGTGGGTGAAGCGCCCACTCTACCGGGGCCGTACGAGGCGATCCCCGGGCCGTACGCCCGATGGGCACCCGGCGCGTTGCCGGATGCCCATCGGAGCCGTACTCATGCGTCACTCATGCGTCTGTTCTGTGCTGTCAGTCCTCGGACGAGTCGGACGAGGAGGACGGCAGCTGAGTGGTGATCAGGTCCATCACCGAGGAGTCGGTCAGCGTGGTGACGTCGCCCAGCTCGCGGTTCTCGGCGACATCGCGCAGCAGCCGGCGCATGATCTTGCCGGAGCGGGTCTTCGGCAGCTCGGCGACCGGCAGGACCCGCTTGGGCTTGGCGATCGGGCCGAGGGTGGTGCCGACGTGGTTGCGCAGGTCGGCGAGGAGTTCGTCGGAGGCGGTCGCGGTGGAGCGCAGGATGACGAAGGCGACGATGGCCTGGCCGGTGGTCTCGTCGGCGGCGCCGACCACGGCGGCCTCGGCGACCGAGGGGTGGGAGACGAGGGCGGATTCGACCTCGGTGGTGGAGATGTTGTGGCCGGAGACGAGCATGACGTCGTCGACCCGGCCGAGGAGCCAGATGTCGCCGTCCTCGTCCTTCTTGGCGCCGTCGCCCGCGAAGTACTTGCCCTCGAAGCGCGACCAGTAGGTGTCGATGAAGCGCTGGTCGTCGCCCCAGATGGTGCGGAGCATGGAGGGCCACGGCTCGGTGAGGACGAGGTAGCCGCCCCCGCCGTTCGGCACCTCGTTGGCCTCGTCGTCCACGACGGTGGCGGAGATGCCCGGCAGCGCGCGCTGGGCGCTTCCCGGCTTCGTGTCCGTCACACCGGGCAGCGGCGAGATCATCATCGCGCCGGTCTCGGTCTGCCACCAGGTGTCCACGATCGGGCACGTGTCGGCGCCGATGTGCTTGCGGTACCACATCCACGCCTCGGGGTTGATCGGCTCACCGACCGAACCCAGGACCCGGAGACTGCTCAGGTCGAACTTCGCGGGGATGTCGTCGCCCCACTTCATGAACGTACGGATCGCCGTGGGGGCGGTGTAGAGGATCGTGACGCCGTACTTCTGCACGATCTCCCAGAACCGGCCCTGGTGCGGGGTGTCGGGGGTGCCCTCGTACATGACCTGCGTCGCGCCGTTGGCCAGCGGCCCGTACACGATGTAGGAGTGCCCGGTGACCCAGCCGATGTCGGCGGTGCACCAGTAGACGTCGGACTCCGGCTTGAGGTCGAAGACCGCGCTGTGCGTGTACGAGGCCTGGGTGAGGTAGCCGCCGGAGGTGTGCAGGATGCCCTTCGGCTTACCCGTGGTGCCCGAGGTGTAGAGGATGAACAGCGGTTGCTCGGCCTCGAAGGCCTCGGGGGTGTGCTCGGCGGACTGCCGGGCGGTGATCTCGTGCCACCAGACGTCGCGGCCCTCGGTCCACGCGGTGTCCTGGCCGGTGCGCCGGACGACCAGGACGTGCTCGACGTTCTCGAAGCGGGAGACGGCGTCGTCGACGGCGGGCTTGAGCGCGGAGGGCTTGCCGCGGCGGTAGCCGCCGTCGGCGGTGATGACGACCTTGGCGTCCGCGTCCTTGATCCGGGCGGCGATGGCGTCGGCCGAGAAGCCGCCGAAGACCACGGAGTGCGCTGCGCCGATGCGGGCGCAGGCCAGCATCGCGATCGCGGCCTCGGGGATCATCGGCAGGTAGACGGCGACCCGGTCGCCCTTGCCGACACCGAGCTCGGTCAGCGCGTTGGCGGCCCGGGAGACCTCGTCCTTCAGCTCGGCGTAGGTGATGGCCCGGCTGTCGCCCGGCTCGCCCTCGAAGTGGATGGCGACCCGGTCGCCGTTGCCGGCCTCGACGTGGCGGTCCACGCAGTTGTACGCGACGTTCAGCTTGCCGTCCGCGAACCACTTCGCGAAGGGCGGGTTGCTCCAGTCGAGGGTCTCGGTCGGCTCGGTGGCCCACGTCAGGCGGCGGGCCTGCTCGGCCCAGAAGCCCAGCCGGTCCGCCTCGGCCTGCTCGTACGCCTCTGCGGTGACGTTGGCGTTGGCGGCCAGCTCGGCAGGCGGAGCGAATTTCCGCTCTTCCCGAAGCAGGTTGGCCAGGCTCTCGTTGCTCACGACTTCTCCCAGTCCCAGGGTGTCCGTTGTGTCCCGGGGCATAGCTCATCAGGCGCGGGGCCAGGTGACAAGGGCCTGCCGGGAATTGGTTTAGACCTGTGTCTTCGTGTATGGAGCCATGATCCCGCTCCGCGGTCGAGGGCCGCCGTACGACGCGTGGCGCACGGCAGTTCCGTCCCCCGCGTGGTGCGGAACGGGGGCATCTGGTTGCACGGGTCCGGAGCTCGCCCGGTTCAGGCCGGAGGCGTTCGGGCTAGTCGATAACCCTTATTGGTGAATAAGAAGCTTTTCATTCGGTATGTCGCTCTTTCTGTAGGGGGCTGCGTGCGAATTTGGCCGCGCCGTGTCGGCACTTCAACGCAAATAACCTGCAAGGAAGAGGGTGGGCGGATGATGGCCGCCACGAAGAGGATCGCCTTGGGCGTCATGACCACGGCCTTGGTCGCCGTTCTCGCGGGCTGCTCCGGGGCCGGATCCGGAGGGCCCGCGTCCGGGGGCTCGGGGGCCGACGCGGAGAAGGGCGCCCACGGCGCCAAGGAGAACCCTCCGGCCGCCGCCCCGAAGAACGCGGTCAAGCTCATCGGGGACGGATCCACCGCCTTCACCGGGGTCCAGCCGAAGATGCCGGCCGTCGAACGCCTGGCGCCCGGCGAGAAGCCTCCGCAGTTCGTGGTGTTCTCCTGGGACGGCGCCGGAGAGGACAGCCAGAAGCTCTTCTCGCACTTCCGCGGCGTCGCCAAGAAGTACAACGCCAACATGACGTACTTCCTCAGCGGCGTGTACCTGCTGCCGGAGGAGAAGAAGGACCTCTACAACCCGCCCCAGCACGCGCCGGGCCGTTCCGACATCGGCTTCAACGACACCGAGGGCATCCGCAACACCCTCGCCGAGGTTCGTGCCGCCTGGCAGGAGGGCAACGAGATCGGCACCCACTTCAACGGCCACTTCTGCGGCAAGGACGGCGGCGTCGGAACCTGGTCCGTCGATGAGTGGAAGAGCGAAATCAGCCAGGCGAAAGCCTTCGTCAAGAGCTGGAAGACCAACACTCCGGAGCTGAAGGGCGAGGCCCCGCTCCCCTTCGACTACGACAAGGAACTGGTCGGCGCCCGCACCCCCTGCCTCGAAGGCCAGAAGAACATGATCGCCGCCGCCCGGACCATGGGCTTCCGCTACGACTCCAGCGGCGTCGGCAACCAGGTCTGGCCCAAGAAGAAGGACGGGGTCTGGGACATCCCGCTCCAGCTCGTCCCGATGCCCGGCCGCGCCTTCGAGACGCTCTCGATGGACTACAACTTCATGGTCAACCAGTCCGGCACGGCCACCCAGGGGGACCCCTCCCAGCACGAGTACTGGGGGAACCAGATGCGGGACGGGCTGCTTCAGGCCTTCGACCGCTCGTACAACGGCAACCGGGCGCCCTTGATCATCGGCAACCACTTCGAATCCTGGAACGGCGGCACCTACATGCGCGCCATCGAGGAGACCATCGCGAAGGTGTGCCCCAAGGAGGGTGTGCGCTGTGTGTCCTTCCGGCAGCTCGCCGACTGGCTGGACGCGCAGGACCCGAAGACGCTGGCCAAGCTGACCACGCTCGGCGTCGGCGAAGCGCCCAAGACGGGCTGGTCATCCTACCTCGGCACCCAGCCGGCTGCCGCCGGTCCCGCGGACAAGGGTGAGGCGGGTTCGTCCGCCCGCGACGCCCGCTGATCGCACCGCATCGTCATCGTTCGTCGGCCACCTTCCAGTGGCCGACGAACACGGGGGCGAACACGGGGGCGAACACGGGGGTGAACTTGGGCGTGGTGAGCAGGCCCGGCGGCCGTGGCGGCTCCCGCGTGACGCGTCAGACGGGTGAGGTCACGGCTGCTCCGGCGTGCCGTTCGTCGAGCACGAAGGCGGGGTCGACCTGGGCGGCCAGGTCGGCACCGGTCTTCTCGTTGCCCCAGCTCTCGGCGTTCTTCAGGTGGAAGTGCACCATCTGGCGCGTGTAGCGCTCCCAGTCGCGCAGCCCGTACGAGTCTTCGGCGGCGTCCTGCAGTGCTTGCAGGGCCATCCGGTTGTCGGCCTCCAGCAGCTCGAACCTGGACGGCCGACCCTTCTCCATCGACCGTACCCAGTCGGAGTGGCCGACCCCGATCAGCAGGTCGTCCCCGACCTCCGCGCGCAGGAACTCCAGGTCGTCCGGGCCCTGCACCTTGTTCCCGACAACCTTCAGGGCGACGCCGAAGTCGCGCGCGTACTCCTTGTACTGGCGGTACACCGACACCCCCTTACGGGTCGGCTCCGCGACCAG
Source organism: Streptomyces sp. NPDC091289 (assembly GCF_044757365.1). NCBI lineage: Bacteria > Bacillati > Actinomycetota > Actinomycetes > Kitasatosporales > Streptomycetaceae > Streptomyces > Streptomyces sp. NPDC091289. The sequence goes on along the minus strand of NZ_JBIVUT010000018.1, from coordinate 61,923 downwards.
GAACGTCATGTCGAAGCGTGTGAACATGCCCGACGCGAACGAGTCCGAGCCCGCCGTCATATCGACCACGACGTACTCGTCGGGACCGTCGACCAGGTGGTTGAGGCAGAGCTCCACGGCCCCGACCTTGGAGTGGTAGCAGGCCACCCCGAGATCGGACTCGGTGAAGGGGCCCGTCGCCATCAGCCGGACGTCCCCGTCGTCGAGCCGCACCGTACGCGCGCAGGCCTCGAAGATCGGGTTGTCCTCGCGGACCCGCAGCAGCCGGGAGCCCTCGCCGGGCGGAGTCGTCTTGATCATCGTCTCGGCGGAAGCGATACGGGGATTGGCGCCCCGCAGATAGTCCTTGATGAGGGGGAGGTACGCGCCCATGGCGGGCAGTGCGGCGGCCTCCGCATCGTCCAGACCGAGAGCGGCCCCCAGGTGCTGGTTGATATCGGCGTCCACGGCGATGACGTGGGCTTCGTTGGCGGCGAGGTGGCGGATGAAGAGCGAGGACAGCGTGGTCTTTCCGCTGCCGCCCTTCCCGACGAAAGCGATCTTCATGTTCACCTAGGGTAGCGGCTTCATTGCGGTGTGCTGTCATCGTTCGTGAAGAAGGCCACTTGGGGGTGGTCCGGGTGGGGCGGGCGCGTAGCCTCGCTACTTATGAGTACGACTGCCTCAGACCCGCTTGCCGCGCTCGGCTCCCTGCCCGGAGTGCCCGATGCCGTGGACTCCGTACGCAAGGCCGTCGACCGGGTCTACGGTCATCGCGTCATGCGCCGCCGCAGCAATGAGGTCACGGCCGAAGCCGCACTGCGGGGTTCTCGTGGTTCGGCCGCACTGGCCGGTGCCGACTGGAACCTCGAAGAGGTGCGTCGGCGCACCGACTTCAGTGGTGAGGACGAGGCGCGCATGGTCGGTGCCGCGCTGCGACTCACCGCGGAGGCGGGTCAACTCCTCTCCATCTGGCGGCAGTCGCCGCTGCGGGTGCTGGCTCGTCTGCATCTGGTGGCGGCCGGCGGGGCGAGCCCCGACGATGCGGTGGGGCGTCCTCGGCTGGCGGGCGAGTCCGTCGACGAGCCGCTGATCGAGGCGCCGCTGCCCGGGGCCGAGGAGGTCGCCGGACGGCTCGAAGGGCTCTCGCAGTTGATCATCGCGGGCGGCAGCGCCCCCGCCCTGGTCACGGCCGCCGTGGTGCACGGCGAACTGCTGGCGCTGCGCCCGTTCGGCTCGCACAACGGTCTGGTGGCCCGGACGGCCGAGCGCATCGTGCTGATCGGCAGCGGACTGGACCCGAAGTCGATCTGCCCGGCCGAGGTGGGGCACGCGGAACAGGGCCGGGCGGCCTATGTCGCGGCGTTCGAGGGCTACACGGCCGGAACCCCGGAGGGCATGGCCGCCTGGATCGCTCACTGCGGGCGCTCGATCGAGCTGGGTGTGCGCGAGTCGACCGCGGTGTGCGAGGCACTTCAGCGCGGCGCCGCCTGAGGGTCCGACGTGACCCGAGGGTGAGGGTGACCTGAGGGGGTGGGTGTCCTGAGGAGGCGGCGCGGCGGGCGGCGGAGGGCGACGGCTCGGGCAAGGGTTGCGGCGGTACCGAAGTGCGGTACCGCCGCTGGCACGTCCGCCCAGTTACCAAGCGTCCTCGTAAATTGCCCATCAGGTCGGGTACTTTGCCCGTCACCTGGTGCGGCTGGCCCGTAATCGACGGGTCGACGTCGCGTGGGTGCTCGGCCTTCGTGCGCGGTCCGTGGGGCCGTGCTGCGTTACAGGTCATCCTCACGGATGTCCTTGGTCTCGCGGGCCGTTAAATCCTTTGTACTCCAGGACCAGGGGAAGGGAAACCCCTGGCCCTGCTTCTTTACTTTTAGGTTCAATCAGGGGCGAATCGGGCGAGGGGTGCCCCGGCGAAGCACTTCACCCCGAATCACTCCACCCCGGCCCGCTCCGCCCCGGCTCGGCTTGCTCCGCCCCGGCCCGCTCCGTCTCATCCCGGCAGAGTGGCGCAGGCGGTACGCCGACGACTGGCGTACCAGACCAGTCCCGCGGTGACGGCTGCCGCGCCGACCGCGGCCGCCGCCACCAGGGCGGGGCGGGGCGGCATCGAGAAGGCGGGCAGACGCTGCTTGAGCCGGACCGGGCGATCGAAGACGAGAATCGGCCACTCGCGAAGGGTCGCTTCGCGGCGCAGCGCGCGGTCGGGGTTGACCGCGTGCGGGTGGCCGACCGACTCCAGCATCGGCACATCGGTCGCCGAGTCGCTGTAGGCGTAACAGCGCGAAAGGTCGTACCCCTCCGAGACCGCGAGCGCCTTCACGGCCTCGGCCTTGGTCGGTCCGTAGGCGTAGTACTCGACCTCGCCCGTGAAGCAGCCGTCGTCGCCGACGACCATGCGTGTGGCGACGACACGGTCGGCTCCGAGCAATTCGCCGATGGGTTCGACGACTTCGGCGCCCGAGGTCGAAACGATGACGACATCGCGTCCTGCTGTGTGGTGTTCCTCGATGAGGGTGGCGGCCTCGTCGTAGATGATCGGGTCGATCAGGTCGTGCAGGGTCTCGGCGACGATCTCCTTGACCTGCTGGACGTTCCACCCCTTGCAGAGGGCGGAGAGGTATTCACGCATCCGCTCCATCTGGTCGTGATCGGCGCCCCCGGCGAGGAACACGAACTGTGCGTACGCAGTGCGCAGTACAGCGCGGCGGTTGATCAGTCCGCCTTGGTAGAAGGACTTGCTGAAGGTCAGCGTCGAAGACTTCGCAATGACCGTCTTGTCCAGGTCAAAGAAGGCTGCTGTGCGCGGCGAGAAGCAGTTTTCCACAACGCTGAGCATAGGGGCCCGCCATTCGGCGTAAACTCCGGCGCGTGGGTTTGCCTGAGAAGGCCCTCGGGTACACCATGGAAGTCACGGATCGTTCGCGACCGTGCTAACCCGGTCCGACTCCTCCCCCCCCGAGTCGGCCGTGGGGACGACCCCCGCTCTCCCCCCCGGCGGGGGTCGTCGCATGTCCGGACGCGTTTTTGGGGTGGGAACCACCTGGGCCTCCCGTCTGGCCGTCATCGGCCCGATCGTGCGAGCCGGGCGTAGTGCGACTCGTCTCGTCACAGTGTGTAGCCAAAGGGCTGCACTCCGGAAGTCGCTGGTATGGGTGACGAAGTTATTCACAACCTCGGGGTTGTCCACAGTTTTCCATCAAGATCCACATGTTTTTCCGTGGTGCTGCACGTTGATTCCACCCGCGAAGTCCGCGGGTGTCGGAATCGCGCATCTCGGAAACGTTCGAGAACGCCGCGAACCGCACTGAAGGGGCAGTGAGAAGGGGGCGGAGATCGTGGCTGGATCCCTGGCAGGAGAAGGGGCGGCGGTCGCCGACGGGCGCCGCGGAGGTCCGCTGATCGTGACGGAGGACGTGGAGCTGCTCGACGACCTGCTGCGGCTGTGCGCGGCGGCCGGAGCCGAGCCCGAGGTTCATCACGGGCCGCCCGGACGTCGTGGCGGGTGGGAACGGGCCCCGATGGTGCTGGTGGGCGATGACGCCGCCGAGCGGTGCCGGGGCGCCGGCCGCCGGAAGGGGGTGATGCTGGTCGGCCGGGACCAGGACGACCCGGACGTGTGGCGGCGGGCGGTGGAGATCGGGGCCGAATATGTGCTGCGACTGCCCGATTCCGAGGGCTGGCTCGTCGACCAGATCGCCAACGCCGCCGAAGGCGTGGGGCGGCCCGCGCTCACCGTCGGCGTGATGGGCGGCCGGGGCGGCTCCGGCGCATCGACGCTGGCCTGCGCGCTTGCCGTGAGTGCGGCGAGGTCCGGTCGGCGGACGATGCTGATCGACGCCGACCCACTGGGAGGCGGGATCGACGTCCTGCTCGGCGGCGAACGTGCCGAAGGCATGCGGTGGCCGGATTTCGCGCAATCGAAGGGGCGTCTCGGCGGTGGAGCCCTTGAGGACTCGCTGCCCGCGCTCCACGGGCTGAGGGTGCTGAGCTGGGGGCGCGACGACGAGGTGATGATCCCGCCGCAGGCGATGCGGGCCGTGCTCGCCGCCGCGCGCCGGCTCGGCGGGGTGGTGGTCGTGGACCTCCCGCGCCGGGTCGACGAGGGCGTCGCGGAGGCCTTGGCCCAACTCGATCTCGGCCTGCTCGTGGTGCCGGGCGAGCTGCGCGCGGTCGCGGCGGCCAAACGCGTGGCGGCCACGGCCGGAATGGTGCTGGACGACCTGCGGGTGGTGCCCCGGGGCCCGTATGCGTCAGGTCTGGACGGGCCGTGGGTCGCCCGGGCCACCGGCCTCCCGCTCGTCGGTGAACTTCCTCTGGAGTCGGGCCTTCTGGCCTCCCAGGACGAGGGAACCCCACCTGGCGGCAGTGCCCGGGGCCCGCTGGCCCGGTTCTGTTCGGCCTTCTGGGAACAGGTGGCGGCGGCCGGCGACACCAGCCCCGTGTCCCGCCCGCCCGAGGGAGGGACGGCATGACGGACGACATGCTCGACGCCGTACGCCAGCGGCTGGCACGCAGCGGCGCCGCTCCCACCCCGGCCGGTGTGGCGGCCGCTCTACGGGCCCAGGGCCGGTTGTTGGGGGACGCCGAGGTGCTCGGAGCCGCGGCGGAGCTGCGGGGAGAACTCGTCGGCACGGGAGTGCTGGAGCCGCTGCTCGCGGACCCGGAGGTGACGGATGTGCTGGTGTCCGCACCGGACCGGGTGTGGGTGGACCGGGGAGGCGGACTTCAGCTGACGGGCATCACCTTCCCGGACGCGGCGGCGGTCCGGAGGCTGGCCCAGCGACTCGCGGCGGCGGCCGGCAGGAGGCTGGACGACGCACGGCCGTGGGTGGACGCACGACTGCCCGACGGCACCCGGATGCATGCCGTGCTGCCCCCGGTGTCCGTCGGCTCGACCTGTCTCTCCCTGCGCGTGGTGCGGCCGCGGGCCTTCTCGCTGGCGGAGCTGGTGGCCGCGGGCACGGTGCCGCCGGGCGGCGACCGGATCCTGCGGGCCCTCGTGGAAGCGCGGATCTCCTACGTGATCAGCGGCGGAACGGGAGCGGGCAAGACGACCCTCCTCGCCAGTCTGCTGGGCGCGGTCGGCGTGAACGAGCGGATCGTGCTCGCCGAGGACTCCGCCGAACTGCGGCCGGACCATCCGCATGTGGTCCGCCTCGAGTCCCGCCCGGCCAATCAGGAGGGCGCGGGCCGGGTGACGCTGCGGGATCTGGTGCGGCAGGCGCTGCGCATGCGGCCCGACCGGCTGGTGGTCGGAGAGGTACGGGGCGCCGAAGTCACCCAGCTGTTGGCCGCCTTGAACACCGGGCACGAAGGAGGCTGCGGCACCGTCCACGCGAACGCCGCCGAACATGTCCCCGCCCGGCTGGAGGCGCTGGGCACCGCGGCCGGCCTCGACCGGTTCGCCCTGCACAGCCAGTTGGCGGCCGCGCTCTCGGTGGTCGTGCACCTCGTGCGGGACCGCGTGGGGCAACGGCGGGTCGCCGAGGTGCACGTCCTGGAGCGGGACGCGGCGGGTCTGGTCCTCACGGTTCCGGCCCTGAGCTGGGGCGTCGGTGGATTTGTTCCGGAGCGGGGATGGGAACGGCTGCGGTCGCTGATCGGAGGTGCGCTGTGACAGGGGGAGCGTCCGTGTACGAGGCCCACGCGGTGGCTCTCTGCGCCGGTTCGGCGGTGTGGCTCGCGATGGTGCGGGAGCCGGGGGTGCGCCGGGCGCGGGTGCTGTTCGTGGACGCTCCGCCCGAGTCGCGTCGGACGTGGGACCGATGGCCACGTCTGCTCAAGGCCCGGGGGCGCGTGCAGGAGGCGGCCCGGGAGCGTCGGGAGTGGTGGTGCGTTCCGGTCGCCGTGCTGCTTGCGGTGCTGGGGGGTTCGGTGCTGCCGCTGGTCGCGGGAGCCGTGGCGGTCCCGTTGTTACGCCGGTGGCTGCGGAGGCGGGCGGGAGCGAGGGAGGCGGAGAAGGCGGCGACCGCGGTGGCGGCGTTGTGCGGAGCCGTGGTCGGGGAGCTGCGGGCCGGCCGTGAGCCGGGGCAGGCGTTGCTGGTCGCGCTGCGCGAAGGCCTCGTGGCGGACGGCCCTTCGGCGGTGACCGCTTCCGTAAGCCCGCTGGGGGAGGCGGAGACCGCGGTGCTGGCGGCGGCGCGGTTCGGCGGCGACGTGCCGGCAGCACTGCGGCAGGCGGCGGAGGGCCCGGGGCTGGGGGGCCTGTCCGGGATGGCCGCGTGCTGGCGGGTGGCGGTGGACGGCGGGGCCGGGCTGGCGACCGGGCTGGAGCGCCTGGAGACCGCGCTGAGGGACGACCGGCGCAGACGGGAGGAGTTGCGCGCCCAACTGGCGGGGGCGTGGTCGACGGTCGTGGTTCTGGCACTGCTCCCGGTCGCGGGCCTGGGGCTGGGCGCGGCCCTCGGAGCCGAACCCTTGCGCGTACTGCTGCACACCCCGGGCGGCCTGGCCTGTCTGGCGGCGGGCGCGTTCCTGGAGGCGGCCGGGCTGTTCTGGGCCTGCCGGATCGTGCGCGGAGGGGAGGCGGCGTGAACGCGGCGGACGGAGAAGTTCTCCACAGGCTGGGGATGTGGGCGGCGTTCCTGGGCGTGGCGGCGCAACTGGCAGCGGTGGCTGCCGCCAGGTATCGGAAGGGAGCGGTTCGCGGGCGGGGCGCACTGCTGTTGGGCACGGTCACGGTGGCACGGCCCGGCAGGTGGAGCCGGGCGGTCGCACGGTTCCGGCCGAGCGGTGGTTCGGGCTTCTCCGAGGCGTCCCGGCGGTGGGCGGCTCCGGCCGGTGCCTGGCTGACCGGATGGATTCTGGTCGGCGGTGTGATGGGCTGCGCCGTCGGTTCGGCCGCGGCGTACGGGACATGGCGGTGGCAGCGAGCCCGGCCCCGCTCTCGTCCCGGCGGCATCCATCCGGAGCGGGCCGTGATCGCCGGGCAGCTTCCGCTGGCCGCGGATCTGCTGGCGGCCTGTATCGCGGTCGGGGCAGGCCCCCGGGAGGCAGCCGAGGAGGTGGGCGAATCCATCGGCGGCCCGGTCGGCGACCGGCTCGCCCGAACCGCGGCCGAGATCCGCCTCGGCGGCGAACCGGCCGAGGCGTGGGGCCGGTTCGCGGAGATACCGGGCGCAGGCCCGCTGGCCCGCTGCCTGCACCGGGCAGGCTCGACAGGAGCTCCGGCCGCGGAGCCGATTGCCAGGCTGGCGGATTCGATGCGCGCCGAGCGAGCCGCTGCGGCGGTGGCGCGGGCACACCGGGCCGGGGTGCTGATCACCGCACCGGTCGGCCTCTGCTTCCTCCCCGCCTTCCTGGCGGTCGGGGTGGCCCCGGTGATCATCGGCCTGGCCGGTGACCTGCTCGCGACCGGCCGCCCGGGCCGGTGAGGCTGCGCGGGGTTCGCGGCCGGAGGTGACCTGCCTGCCATTCATTTCCGCTGTCACTCACGGGTGTTCCGTTCGGGCACCCGCTCGTCATCGATATCGATGCTCATCGGGGGATGAAATGAACACGAAGTTCTGGGACCGGACCGTCGGCGCTCTGCGCGTGGGGCGGCTGTCCACGAGGGTGCCTGTCGGGCCGGCGAAGTGGTCCGCTCGGTGGGCGGGGCGGCTCGGCCGGTCCGATCGAGGGATGACCACGTCCGAGTACGCGGTGGGAACCATCGCCGCGTGTGCCTTCGCGGCGGTGCTCTACAAGGTGGTGAACAGCGGGCCGGTGCTGTCGGCGCTGCAGTCGCTGGTCGAGGACGCGCTCGATGCGAAGTTCTGAGATTCCGTCAGCGTGCCGTCCGGGTAGGGGGAGGGCTCCCGTGGCGCCGGACTGCGACGGTCCCCCGGGCTGGCACCGGGGCCGTGACTGGTACCGGTACCGGGACCGGGTGCCCGGCGGCGATGGGTGTGGCGACCGGGGTGCGGTGACCGCGGAGGCGGCCGTGGTGATCCCGGTGCTGGTGGCCTTCGCCATGGCGTTGCTGTGGGCGCTGATGGCGGCCTCGGATCAGATTCGTTGCGTGGACGCGGCGCGGGCGGGGGCTCGGGCCGCGGCCCGTTCGGAGCCGGAGGCGGCGGTGTTGGAGGCCGCGCGTGAGGCGGCACCCCAGGGCGCCCGGGTCGAGGTGGGGCGGGCCGGGGACCTGTGGCGCGTCCGGGTGGAGGCACCGACCCCGGGGCCGGGCGTGCTGGCCCTGACGCTGAGCGCCGAGGCGGCTGCCCTGGCGGAGGACACGGTGGGGGTGCCTGGCCATGAAGGCGTGGGCTAGGGCTAGGGAGATCGTCGGCCGGGAGCCGGACGGGTGCCGTCGCCGCGGCACGCTTCGGCGGTGGGCCCAGGGCCGCGATCGGGGCGCGGGCAAGGGCAACGGTCAGGGCAAGGGCAACGGCTTGGGCATGGGCAAGGGCATGAAGAGGGGCCAGGGCGTGGACCAAGGCGTCGGCCGGGGTACGGGCCAGGGCAGGGCCCGGATCGCGGACCGGGCTATCGCGGACCGGGTTTCGGGCCGAGGCATGGGCCGGATTGCAGGCTGGTTCGCGGGTTGGGTCTCGGGCGGTGGGTTGGAACGGGGATCGGGCCGTGGCTTGGGCCGGCGGTCGGGCGGTGGCTCGGAGCGGGGGTCGGGCCGTGGCTTGGTCCTGGTCTCGGGCGGTGGCCCGGAACGGGGATCGGACCTGGGCTTGGGCCGGCGGTCGGGTTGGGGATCGGAGCGGGGATCGGACCGGGGTGTGGCGACGGTGTGGGTGGCTGTGACCGCGGCCGGGCTGTGCACCGTGTTCGCCGTGGTGCTTGCGCTGGGGCAGGCAGTGGCTGCCCGTCACCGGGCGGGCGGGGCCGCGGATCTGGCGGCCCTCGCGGCTGCGGACCGGGCGCTGGAAGGGGCGGTCGTCGCGTGTGGGGCGGCCCGGCGCGTAGCTCTGGCACAGGGCGCCGTGCTCGTTCGCTGCGCGGTGCACGGGGATATCGCCGATGTGACCGCCCGTTCCGGGTTCGGGCCCTATGAACCCGCCGTCAGGGCCCGGGCCGGCCCTCCGGTCGATTCCCCGGGCGGCTCCCCGGCCGCTCCCCGCGCCACGGTGCCCGACAGGGGTGCCGAGGTCCGGCGGGCCGCCGAGGGAACGATCGCTGGGCCCGGCCGTTCGACCGGCCCGAATCCTCCGCGGTGGGCACGTGCACCTGCCCTTGGCCCCGGTGACATCATCGACGAACGTGAAGACGCTACGGACCTCGACCGCGGTGGCCGTCCTGCTGGCCGCGCTGGTGGGATGCTCGACATCACCTCTGCCCGAGGACGACGCCGGCGGGCCCGCGCCGCTGAAGTCGTACGCCCGCGCGGACCGGGTGGCGATGCCGGAGCTGGCGGGCGAACGCGTGGACGGCGACGGCCGGTTCGGCCTGAAGGCGCTGCGGGGCAAGGTCGTCGTGGTCAACGCCTGGGCATCGTGGTGCGGCCCGTGCCGTGCGGAGGCCCCCGGGCTCTCCCGGGTGCACGAGGAACTGCGGGGCAAGGGCCTGCGGGTGGTGGGGGTCAACGCGGACGTCTCGGTCTCGAAGGCACGCGCCTTCGAGAAGGACGCGGAGCTCGTGTACCCGAGCCTGCACGACCCGCAGGGCCGGCAGCTACTCCGGCTCCCGAAGGGCGTGGTGAACACCGCCGGATATCCGTTCACGATCATCGTCGACCCGGAGGGGCGGATCGCCGCGACACGGATCGGAGCGATCGGCGAGACGGAGCTGAAGCGGCTGGTCGTGCCGCTGCTGCCGGCCTGACAGCGCCTCCTGGTTCAGCGCCTCCTGGTTCAGTCCTCCGACGTGGTCGCTCCGGCCTCCGGGGTGGTCGCTCCGGGCGGTTCCGGGGGCGCGGCCCTGAGGAGCTCGGTGAGCAGGCGTACGGCTCCGCGCTTGTGCAGGGGCTCGTTGCCGTTGCCGCACTTGGGGGACTGGATGCAGGAGGGGCAGCCCGCCTCGCACTCGCAGGACGCGATGGCCTCCCGGGTGGCCGTCAGCCACGTACGGGCGGTGTGAAAGGCCCGCTCGGCGAATCCGGCTCCTCCCGGGTGGCCGTCGTACACGAAGACCGTCGGCAGCAGGGTGTCCGGATGCAGCGGTACGGACACGCCGCCGATGTCCCAGCGGTCGCAGGTGGCGAAGAGCGGCAGCAGCCCGATCGACGCGTGCTCGGCGGCGTGGAGTGCGCCGCCGAGGATCTCCGGGTTGATCCGGGCCGCGTCGAGCTGGTCCTCGGTGACCGTCCACCAGACGGCGCGGGTGCGCAGGGTGCGGGGCGGCAGGTCGAGCTTCGTCTCGCCCAGGACCTCCCCGGTGATCAGTTTCCGGCGGAGGAACGAGACGACCTGGTTGGTGACCTCGACGGAGCCGTAGCAGAGCCGTCCCTGCCCCCAGGGGATCTCGGTGTCGGTCTCCAGGACGGTGATGGCGGTGGTGTCGCGGGCGACCGTCGAATACGGCGGGTCGGCCTGCTCGACCAGGGCCACGGAGTCCTCCAGGTCCAGTTTCCGGACCAGGTGGGTGCGGCCCTGGTGGAGATGGACGGCCCCCTCGTGGACGGACGTGTGGGCGGCGGCCGCGTCGACGGTGCCCAGCAGGCGGCCGGTGCCTTCCTCGACGATCTGGACGGGACGGCCGCCCCCGCCCCGGATGTCGGCGAGGTCGGCGGCCCGTTCGCGTCGGGTCCAGTGCCAGCCCGAGGCCCGTTTGCGCAGCAGTTTCGCCGCCTCCAGCTGCGGCAGCAGCTCGGGCACGGCCGGGCCGAAGAGCGCGATGTCGGGCTCGGTGAGGGGCAGCTCGGCGGCCGCGGCGCAGAGGTGGGGGGCCAGGACGTAGGGGTTGTCCGGGTCCAGCACGGTCGACTCGACGGGCTGCCGGAACAGCGCCTCGGGGTGGTGCACCAGATAGGTGTCCAGCGGGTCGTCCCGGGCCACGAGAACGGCCAGGGCGCCCTGCCCCGATCGGCCGGCGCGGCCCGCCTGCTGCCAGAGCGACGCCCGTGTGCCCGGGTAGCCGCAGATGACGACCGAGTCGAGGCCGGAGACGTCGATGCCGAGTTCCAGGGCGGTGGTGGCCGCCAGACCGAGCAGCTCGCCGGAGTGCAGCGCCCGCTCCAGGGCCCGGCGTTCCTCCGGGAGGTAGCCCCCGCGATAGGCGGCGACCCGCTTGGGCAGCGAGCGGTCGACCTCCGCGAGGCGTTCCTTGGCGATCACCGAGATCAGTTCCGCGCCGCGCCGGGAGCGTACGAAGGCGACCGAGCGGACGCCCTGGAGGGTCAGATCGGTGAGCAGGTCGGCGGTCTCGGCCGTCGCGGTACGGCGTACGGGGGCGCCCTTCTCGCCGTGCAGGTCGGTCAGCGGGGGCTCCCACAGGGCGAAGACGAGCTCGCCGCGCGGGGAGGCGTCGTCGGACACCTCATGGACCGGCAGGCCCGTCAGACGCCCGGCTGCGACCGCGGGATCCGCCGCCGTGGCCGAGGCCAGCAGGAAGACCGGATCGGCCCCGTAGCGGGCGCACAGGCGCCGCAGACGGCGCAGCACCTGGGCGACGTGGGAGCCGAAGACGCCCCGGTAGGTGTGGCACTCGTCGATCACGACGAACCGCAGGGCGCGCAGGAAGGACGCCCAGCGGGGGTGGGAGGGCAGTATTCCGCGGTGCAGCATGTCGGGGTTGGTCAGGACGTAGTTCGCGTACTGGCGCACCCATTCGCGTTCCTCGACCGGGGTGTCGCCGTCGTAGACCGCGGGCCTGACGGCGTTGCCGAGCGGGGCCGCGAGCGCCTTCACCGAGCGCCGCTGGTCGGCTGCCAGAGCCTTGGTGGGGGCGAGGTACAGGGCGGTGGCCCCGCGGCCGTTCGGGGCCTCGGAGCCGTCCAGGAGGGTGCTGAGGACCGGCGCGAGATACGCGAGGGACTTCCCGGAGGCCGTGCCGGTGGCGATCACGACCGATTCGCCGTCCAGCGCGTGCTCGGCCGCGGCCGCCTGATGCGCCCACGGATGGCCGATCCCGGCTTTTTCGATCGCCGAGATCACTTCTGGCCGGATGCGATCCGGCCAGATGGCATGGGTTCCCGATCGCGGGGGCAAGTGCTCCGTATGAGTGATGCGCGCGGCCCGGCCCGCCCCTGCGGCGAGCCGGTCGAGGATCATGGCGGGAGAGGGGCGCGAGTCCCCACTCTCGGGTGGTCGTCCGGGACGGTGATTCTTGGCCATCGGCACCGAGTGTGTCACTGGCGTGACGGACAATGGTCCCAAGGCGTCGTGCATGGCTGCTGGTAAGTGATTGAATGCCATCGCGGCTGGCGATCCGTCCCCTGGCCTCCGTCGGGGAGACCGAGGGGCGACCGCTCGATAGCAAGGTGCTGGAGGATCCGTGGACCTGTCCCTGTCGACTCGCAATGTGTCCGGGCCTGGTGGCGACCGTACGGTCGTCGAGGTCGGTGGCGAGATTGATGTGTATACCGCGCCCAAGCTGCGCGAGCAGTTGGTCGAGTTGGTGAATGACGGCAGCTACCACCTGGTTGTCGACATGGAAGGCGTCGACTTCCTCGACTCCACCGGCCTCGGCGTGCTCGTGGGCGGCTTGAAGCGTGTCCGGGCCCATGAGGGCTCGTTGCGCCTGGTCTGCAACCAGGAGCGCATTCTCAAGATCTTCCGGATCACAGGTCTGACCAAGGTGTTCCCGATTCACACCACGGTCGACGAGGCTGTCGCCGCCACCGACTGAGGTCGGAGCAGGCAGGCCTCCGGGCCGGCCGGCAGGCAGTGAACAGGCCGGCAGCGGCAGCGCATGGGCCGTGACGGGCAGGCGGTCGACCCTCGGGTCGGCTGTCGGCTTTGTCGGCTTCCGGAAGAGGAGAGCAGGGGTGCCGGGCAACACGCCCGGGGCCCCTGAGGCGTACGCCCGAACGTTCGAGGGGGATGGCATGGCCACCGTTGAACTCCGCTTCAGCGCCCAGCCTGAACATGTCAGGACGGCCCGCCTGGTGGCGGCCGCCGTGGCGCGCCGGGCCGGCGTGGACGAGGCGGTGCTCGACGAGGTCAGGCTCGCTGTCGGCGAGGCGTGCAGCCGCGCGGTCGGGCTGCACCGCAGTCACGGCATCACCGCGCCGGTCAGCGTCGCGTTGACCGAGGAGGAGAAGGCGTTCTCCATCGAGGTCGGGGACAGCGTTCCCGGCCCCGGCGGCGATCCTGCCGAGTCCGGGGCGCGCAACGGCGCCGGTGCTTCCGGCGGGGGCCCGGACCGGCCCGACCCCGAGATGGACGGCGAGGGCGAGGACGAGATGGGCCTCGCGGTCATCAGCGGCCTCGTCGACGACGTGGAGGTCCGTTCCGGTGCGGGCGGCGGAGTGATCCGCATGAGCTGGCCGACGGCTGTCGCCGCGGTACAGCCCTGAGGCCCGCGGTACAGCTTTGAGACCCGCCGTACAGCCCTGAGATCCGCCGTACGACCCTGAGCCTCGTTCCCGTGGCCTCAAGGCGCTGAGGTGATGTTTTGTTTTTCCAGGCCCTGCTGAGCAGGGCCTTTTTTCTTGTTCTCCGCTGTGTAATGCATCTGCCCCCTTACTGCATTCGAGCAGAATCTCTCCGCTGATCTTTCGGCGTTGGGGGGAGAGCGATCAATTCTCTTCCCGCCCACTGTTTTGATCAGGTTCCGCTCCCTACAATCCGTCCACGACTTGAGCGCTGAGCGTCAAGGAGGACGTATGGCGGAGTTCTTCACCACCCCAATGGCAGCACTGACGCAAGAATCCGCATTTTCCGACCGGCCCGTCTCCCTCGCGGCGGCGGTACTCACCGACGGCAACCGGCTGATCGTCATCATGGTGGCGGTCGTCGCCGTCGCCGCGCTGATCGTCGCCCGGCTGCTCGTACGCCAGGTCCTGGCGGCCGGCGAGGGCACCGAACGGATGAAGGAGATCGCCGCGGCGGTCCAGGAGGGCGCGAACGCCTATCTGGCCCGGCAACTGCGCACGGTCGGGGTTTTCTCCGTCGTCGTGTTCTTCCTGTTGTTCCTGTTGCCGGCCGACAACTGGTCGCAGCGCGCGGGACGTTCCCTCTTCTTCCTGGTGGGCGCGCTTTTCTCGGCGGCGACCGGATACATCGGCATGCGGCTCGCCGTACGGGCGAATGTGCGGGTGGCCGCGGCCGCGCGTGAGGCGACTCCGACGGAGGGTGAACCGGAAAAGGATCTCACCGCCGTCTCGCACAAAGCGATGAAGATCGCTTTCCGCACCGGTGGCGTGGTCGGGATGATCACGGTGGGACTCGGACTGCTCGGGGCGTCCTGTGTGGTGCTCGTCTATGCCGCCGACGCGCCCAAGGTGCTGGAGGGGTTCGGCCTCGGCGCGGCGCTGATCGCCATGTTCATGAGGGTCGGCGGTGGGATCTTCACCAAGGCCGCCGATGTGGGCGCCGACCTGGTGGGCAAGGTGGAGCAGGGCATTCCGGAGGACGATCCGCGTAACGCCGCCACCATCGCCGACAACGTGGGCGACAACGTCGGTGACTGCGCGGGCATGGCCGCCGACCTCTTCGAGTCGTACGCGGTGACGCTCGTCGCCGCGCTCATCCTCGGCACGGCCGCGTTCGGCGACTCCGGTCTCGCCTTCCCCCTGATGGTCCCGGCGATCGGTGTCGTCACCGCGATGATCGGGATCTTCGCGGTCGCCCCGCGCCGCGCCGACCGCAGTGGGATGACCGCGATCAACCGGGGCTTCTTCATCTCCGCGGTGATCTCGCTCGCCCTGGTGGCCGTGGCCGCCTTCGCCTATCTGCCGTCCTCGTACGCGGAGCTGTCCGGGGTCACCGACGGGGCGATCGCCGAGCACGGCGGCGACCCGCGGATCTTCGCCCTGGTCGCGGTGGCCATCGGCATCGTCCTTGCCGCGCTCATCCAGCAGCTCACCGGCTACTTCACCGAGACCAACCGCCGCCCGGTCCGGGACATCGGGAAGTCCTCACTCACCGGTCCGGCCACCGTGGTGCTCGCGGGCATCTCCATCGGCCTGGAATCGGCGGTCTACACCGCGCTGCTGATCAGCCTCGGCGTCTACGGGGCGTTCCTGCTGGGTGGTACGTCGATCATGCTGGCGCTCTTCGCGGTCGCGCTCGCCGGGACGGGGCTCCTCACCACGGTGGGCGTCATCGTGGCCATGGACACCTTCGGGCCGGTCTCCGACAACGCCCAGGGCATCGCCGAGATGTCCGGTGACGTCACAGGCGCGGGCGCTCAGGTGCTCACCGACCTGGACGCGGTCGGCAACACGACCAAGGCCATCACCAAGGGCATCGCCATCGCCACCGCCGTCCTGGCGGCGGCGGCCCTCTTCGGGTCCTACCGCGACGCCATCGCCACGGCGGTCGACGAGGTCGGGGCCGGGGCGGGCGAGCTCGGGCTGAGCCTGGACATCTCGCAGCCCAACAACCTCGTCGGCCTGATCCTGGGCGCCGCGGTCGTCTTCCTGTTCTCCGGGCTCGCCATCAACGCGGTGTCCCGGTCCGCCGGGGCCGTGGTCTACGAGGTCAGGCGGCAGTTCCGCGAGCACCCCGGGATCATGGACTACTCGGAGAAGCCGGAGTACGGGCGCGTCGTCGACATCTGCACCCGCGACGCCCTGCGCGAACTGGCCACGCCGGGCCTGCTCGCGGTCCTGGCGCCGATCGCGGTCGGCTTCACCCTCGGCGTCGGCGCGCTCGGCTCGTACCTGGCCGGTGCGATCGGCACCGGGACGCTGATGGCGGTGTTCCTCGCCAACTCCGGCGGCGCCTGGGACAACGCCAAGAAGCTCGTCGAGGACGGTCATCACGGCGGCAAGGGCAGCGAGGCCCATGCCGCGACGGTCATCGGCGACACGGTCGGCGACCCGTTCAAGGACACGGCGGGCCCGGCGATCAACCCGCTCCTCAAGGTGATGAACCTGGTCGCCCTGCTCATCGCTCCGGCGATCGTGCAGTTCAGCTACGGAGCGGACGCGAATCCCTGGGTGCGGGCGCTGGTGTCCGTCATCGCCATCGGGATCATCGTCGTCGCGGTCTACGTCTCCAAGCGGCGGGGCATCGCCGTGGGCGACGACGACGCATCGGAGGGCGGCGGGCCCTCGGTCCCGGCGCCGGATCCCGCGGCGGCCCCGTGATCCGTACGTACGGGAGCGGCACCGGACCAGGTTTCGGGTGACGTGTGATCAGAGGGGAGGCGGACGGCGCGTGCTGACGTGCCGTCCGCCTTCGCCCGTCCGCCGTCGCCCCACTCAGGGGCAGCCTTTCGGGTGAGTTACCGCTCGTGCGTCCGAATTTTCTGCGCGAGTGGCATCTCCCTCATTTCCCTTGGTGCAAATGGCTTCAAAAGGGTGCACACCGGATGACCGGCACCCGGCTGTCACCCCCTCGGCGTGTAAGTTCCGGGGCCGAGAGCCTTGGAAGGGACCCATCCGGTGAACAAGAAGCTTGCAGCCGCACTGTCCGGCGGTGCGGTACTCGTACTGACGCTGTCGGGCTGCAGCGACGACAGCGACAACAAGGTCAACGACTGGGCCAAGAAGGTCTGCGACCAGGTTCAGCCGCAACTCCAGAAGATCACCAACGCCAATGCCTCCATCCGGCAGAAGACCGGGGACAACAGCAAGCCCGCCGACGTCCAGAAGGCCGACTCGGTCGCCTTCCAGCAGATGTCCGAGGCGTACAAGGCGCTGGGCACGGCCGTGGACTCGGCCGGCCCGCCGCCGGTCGACGACGGCGAGGCCACGCAGAAGGCGGCGGTCAAGGAGCTCAACGCCTCTTCCAAGGCGTACGCCGACCTCAAGGTCAAGGTCGACGCGCTCGACACCAAGGACCAGAGGGAGTTCGCCGACGGACTGAACGGCGTCGCCGACGAGCTGCACAAGATCAGCACCAGTGGTGACAAGGCGCTGAGGAAGCTCCAGTCCGGCGAGGTCGGCGTCGCGATGTCGAAGCAGGAGGGCTGCCAGCAGCCGAAGACCTCCACCGGCCCCTCCGGCTCCGGGGCGGCCGACGCCGACGCGGACGCGTCCCCGGAGGCCTCGGCGCCCGGGAAGAAGGACTCCTCGGACAAGGAGTCGACGGAGAAGGACTCCTCGGACAAGGAGACGGCGGAGAAGAAGTCCTGAGCCTCGTTCTCCCGGCCCGGACACCCGGTGGGTGTCCGGGCCGCTGCCGTTGTCGGTGGGACCGGACACAATGGGTGGGTGAGTAAGAGCAGCCTTCCCGCACCCGACCACGCCGCCGCCCTCCGCGAGGCCCTGCTCGCCGCGGACTTCACCGCGGACGGGCTCCTCGACCGCCTCGGCGCGCCCGCCTATGCCGCCCTCGCCCGCAGCGAGACCGTCCCCGCCCTGCGGGCCACCCGGGGCGACTCCCCGCTCGACACGCTGGTGCGGTTGTTCCTTCTGCAGCGCCCCGTCGCAGAGGAGCGGGCCCGCGCCGCCCTGCCGCTGGACGAGTGCGTCGCGGACGGCTGGGTGACCCGGGCGGCGGACGACGGCACGGTCCGCGCGAGCGTCGACGTACGGCCGTACGGGGGCCCGGACGGCGAGGACTGGTTCATCGTGTCCGACCTCGGCTGCGCGGTCGGCGGTGCGGGCGGGATCGGCTCGCGCGAGGAGGGCGTCGTCCTCGGGGTCGGCGGTGCCTCCACCACGCTCGCCGGCATCACCGTCCGTACGCCGGTGGCCTCGGCCCTCGACCTCGGTACGGGCTCCGGCATCCAGGCGCTGCACGCCGCCCAGCACGCGACCCGGGTCACCGCCACCGACCTCAACCCCCGTGCCCTGGAGTTCACCGGGCTCACCCTCGCCCTGTCCGGCGTCGCCCCCGCCGACCTGCGCGAGGGCTCCCTCTTCGAGCCGGTGGGCTCCGACACGTTCGACCTGATCGTCTCCAACCCGCCCTTCGTCATCTCGCCCGGCGCCCGCCTCACCTACCGGGACGGCGGCATGGCCGGCGACGACCTGTGCCGGGCGCTGGTGCAGCAGTCGGGCGACCATCTGAACGACGGGGGATACGCCCAGTTCCTCGCCAACTGGCAGCACGTGGAGGGCGAGGAGTGGCAGGACCGGCTGCGCTCCTGGGTGCCGTACGGCTGCGACGCCTGGATCGTCCAGCGCGAGGTCCAGGACGTCACGCAGTACGCCGAGCTGTGGCTGCGGGACAGCGGCGACCACCGCGGCGACCCCGCCGAGTACGACGAGCTGTACGAGGCGTGGCTCGACGAGTTCGAGGCGCGGGGCGCCACGGCCGTCGGGTTCGGCTGGATCACCCTGCGCAAATCCGCCGCGGCGGCGGCCGGGAACCCCTCGATCGTCGTCGAGGAATGGCCGCACGCGGTGCAGCAGCCGCTCGGACAGGCCGTCCAGGAGCATTTCGCCCGGCAGGACTACCTCCGCGACCAGGACGACGCGGCGCTGCTCGCCGGGCACTTCGCCCTCGCCGCCGAGGTCGTGCAGGAGCAGGTCGGCCTGCCGGGCGCGGAGGACCCCGAGCACGTGGTGCTGCGTCAGCACCGCGGCATGATGCGGGCGACCAAGGTCGACGCGGTGGCCGCCGGGTTCGCGGGCGTGTCCGACGGCTCGCTGCCCGCCGGCCGGATCCTGGACGCCATCGCGCAGTTGATGGCGGAGGACCCGGTGCTCCTGCGCGACCGCACCCCGCAGGCGATCCGGCTGCTGATCGAGGAGGGCTTCCTGGAGCCGGTGCCCGGCTCGGGACCTCGGGGCGCGTAGGGCGGGCAGGACGCGTAGGGCGCGCAAAGCACGCAGGGGCGGGCAGGGCGCGTAGGGCGAGCCAGGCGCGCAGGGCGGGCCAGGCACGCAGGGCACGGAGGCCCGGCAGCGGGCGACCGGTCGGCAGCGGTTGGCCGGACGGCCGGGGAGACGGGACGGTGGAGGGCGACCGGTCGGTCAGGGGGCCGGTCGGCAGCAGGCGACCGGACGGCCGGGGGACGGGACTGCGGAGGGCGTCCGGTCGGCCGGGGGCGACCGGTCGGTCGGGAGACCGTGCCCGCACAGCCGTCTTCCGGTACGGACCGGGGCTGCTCCCCGCTCGGGGCGGCGGTGTCCTTGTCACCAGCGTGTTCGTGCCCGGTGTTCTCTCCGGCGCGCCCGGACCGCATATTCCGGTCGCGATATTCCGGTCGTGATCGGAACATGCGGCCGATGGTGTTCCGCCGGTCGGCGGGGGAGTGCTGTTCACCCGGGGTTCGTGTGGGCGATGCCCCGGGGTGACAACCTCCCCGTGCCGGACCGCCGAGGTCCGGCTCCGGGACCGGTCGGCCCGTCCCGGGCGGTTCCGCCACGACGGGCTAGGGGTACGACATGGAGAGCGTCGCAGCAGTCTTCGCCGGTACGGCCCTGGCGCTGTTCGGCGCCGCCCTCCTGGTCTGGACAGGGGCGCGAGCCCTGCACCGCGCGCCGGTGGCGCACGGTGTGAGCCCCGTCGCCTCCACCGCACTCACGACGCTCTTCGGCGTAGTTTTCCTCGGCCTCGGCGTGTGGTGCTTCACGCTCGTCTGATCCCCGCCTCCGGCCGGGCGGCGCCCGGGACGACAGGTCTTCCGAAGGTCACCACGACCCCCTCCGAAAAGCCGCAGGCCGAGGCCCCGCGCGGCGCGGACCCGGCGGTCCGGGCGGCAGGAATGGCGGAAGTCGGGTTACCGTTCGAGTGGCCGTTGCGGGCTTTTGCCGTTTGACACGGGGGCGGGTTGTACCGTCACACTCCGCAGCGACAGCACCGCGGGCAGCGTCATGACGCTGCCCGGATGCCCATCGAGTGTCGACCGGAGAGAAGAGCGAAGTTGTCCCCGACCAGCGAGACCGCACAGGGCGGCCGCCGACTCGTCATCGTCGAGTCGCCTGCCAAGGCGAAGACGATCAAGGGCTATCTCGGCCCCGGATACGTCGTCGAAGCGAGCGTCGGGCACATCCGCGACCTCCCGAACGGCGCGGCCGAGGTCCCGGACGAGTACACCGGCGAGGTACGCCGCCTCGGGGTGGATGTCGAGAACGACTTCCAGCCCATCTATGTGGTCAATGCCGACAAGAAGGCCCAGGTCAGGAAGCTCAAGCAGCTGCTGGCCGAGTCCGATGAACTCTTCCTCGCCACCGATGAGGACCGCGAGGGCGAAGCCATCGCGTGGCACCTGCAGGAAGTACTGAGGCCCAAGGTCCCGGTCCACCGGATGGTCTTCCACGAGATCACCAAGGACGCGATCCGGGCCGCCGTCGCCAACCCGCGCGAGCTCAACCAGCGCATGGTCGACGCCCAGGAGACCCGCCGTATCCTCGACCGCCTCTACGGCTACGAGGTCTCGCCGGTCCTGTGGAAGAAGGTCATGCCGAAGCTCTCGGCGGGCCGCGTCCAGTCCGTCGCCACCCGCCTCGTCGTCGAGCGGGAGCGCGAGCGCATCGCCTTCCGTTCCGCCGAGTACTGGGACCTGACCGGGAAGTTCGCCACCGGCCGCACCGGTGACGCCTCCGACCCGTCGACCCTGACCGCCCGCCTCAGCGCGGTCGACGGCCGCCGCATCGCCCAGGGCCGCGACTTCGGCCCCGACGGGCAGCTCAAGGCCGGCTCCGCCCAGACCCTGCACCTGGACGAGACGAACGCCCGCGCCCTCGCCGCCGCGCTCGCCGACTCCTCCTTCGCGGTCCGGTCCGTCGAGTCGAAGCCGTACCGCCGCTCCCCGTACGCCCCCTTCCGGACCACGACCCTCCAGCAGGAGGCGAGCCGCAAGCTGGGCTTCGGGGCCAAGGCGACCATGCAGGTGGCACAGAAGCTGTACGAGAACGGCTTCATCACCTATATGCGTACGGACTCCACGACCCTCTCGGACACCGCGATCTCCGCGGCCCGGGCGCAGGTCACGCAGCTGTACGGGGCGAACTACCTCCCCGAGAAGCCGCGTACGTACGCCGGGAAGGTCAAGAACGCGCAGGAGGCGCACGAGGCGATCCGCCCCTCCGGCGACCGCTTCCGCACCCCCGCCGAGACCGGGCTCACCGGCGACCAGTTCCGGCTCTACGAGCTGATCTGGAAGCGGACCGTCGCCTCCCAGATGAAGGACGCGGTCGGCAACTCCGTCACCGTCAAGATCGGCGGCCGGGCGAGCGACGGCCGCGACGCCGAGTTCTCCGCCTCCG
Organism: Streptomyces sp. NPDC091289; assembly: GCF_044757365.1. Taxonomy (NCBI): domain Bacteria; kingdom Bacillati; phylum Actinomycetota; class Actinomycetes; order Kitasatosporales; family Streptomycetaceae; genus Streptomyces; species Streptomyces sp. NPDC091289. Next base: position 40,802 of record NZ_JBIVUT010000018.1, on the reverse strand, counting down.
GCAAGACGATCACCTTCCACGGCTTCATGAAGGCGTACGTCGAAGGCGCCGACGACCCGAACGCCGAGCTGGACGACCGCGAGCGCCGGCTGCCGCAGGTCGCCGAGGGCGACGCGCTCTCCGCCGAAGAGGTCACGGTCGACGGGCACGCCACCAAGCCCCCGGCCCGCTACACCGAGGCCTCGCTGGTCAAGGAGCTCGAAGAGCGCGAGATCGGCCGCCCCTCCACGTACGCCTCGATCATCGGGACCATCCTGGATCGCGGTTACGTCTTCAAGAAGGGCACGGCACTCGTCCCGTCCTTCCTGTCCTTCGCCGTGGTCAACCTGCTGGAGAAGCACTTCGGCCGGCTCGTCGACTACGACTTCACCGCCCGCATGGAGGACGACCTCGACCGCATCTCGCGGGGCGAGGCCCAGTCCGTGCCGTGGCTCAAGCGCTTCTACTTCGGCGCCAAGCCCGGTGACGACACCGCCGGAGCCGGTGCGGCCTCCGACGCGGGCAACGGCGACGGCGACCACCTCGGTGGTCTGAAGGCCCTGGTCACCGACCTCGGCGCGATCGACGCCCGGGAGATCTCCTCCTTCCCCGTCGGCAACGACATCAAGCTCCGTGTCGGCCGCTACGGCCCGTACATCGAGCGGGGCGAGAAGGACGCCGAGGGCCACCAGCGCGCCGACGTGCCCGAGGACCTGGCGCCCGACGAGCTGACCGTCGAGCTCGCCGAGGAGCTGCTGGCCAAGCCCAGCGGCGACTTCGAGCTGGGGGCCGACCCGGTCACCGGCAACCAGATCATCGCCAAGGACGGGCGCTACGGCCCGTACGTCACCGAGGTGCTGCCCGAGGGGACGCCGAAGACCGGCAAGAACGCGGTGAAGCCGCGGACCGCCTCCCTCTTCAAGTCCATGTCCCTGGACACGGTCACCCTCGCCGACGCCCTCAAGCTGATGTCGCTGCCGCGCGTCGTCGGCGAGGACGCCGAGGGCGTCGAGATCACCGCGCAGAACGGCCGCTACGGCCCGTATCTGAAGAAGGGCACCGACTCCCGGTCGCTGACCTCCGAGGACCAGCTCTTCGACATCACCCTCGAAGAGGCCCTCGCGATCTACGCCCAGCCCAAGCAGCGCGGCCGGGCCGCGGCCAAGCCGCCGCTGAAGGAGCTGGGCACCGACCCGGTCAGCGGTGCGCCGGTCGTGGTGAAGGACGGCCGCTTCGGCGCGTACGTCACCGACGGCGAGACCAACGCGACCCTGCGGACCGACGACAGCGTCGAGGACATCACGCCCGAGCGTGGTTACGAGCTGCTCGCCGAGAAGCGCGCCAAGGGGCCCGCGAAGAAGAAGACGGCCAAGAAGGCGCCCGCGAAGAAGGCGACGGCCAAGAAGACGGCCGCGAAGAAGACGACGGCCACCAAGACCACGGCCGCCAAGAAGACCGCGGCGAAGAAGACGACGACGGCCAAGAAGGCGACGACCGCCAAGAAGACGACGGCGACGGCGAAGAAGACGGCTTCGGCCTCCGCCCCGTCGGACGACTGACGGCCGCACCGCGCAGAACCCGACCCCGCCGCCCGGCGCCTCGATCCTCGTGATTCTGGCGCCGGGCGGCGGTGCGTCAGGAGCGGGCGAGCGGCGTGGCCGGAAGCTGTCTGCGTCCATATGTTCGGACGGGCCGACAGTGACCGCACCGCTGCCGATAGGCTGGGCGGATGACGCGAGCCGAGCAGCCAACGGTCGTGAGCCCCACCTCCGACACACTTGCCGCAGACTCACGCGAGCGCGCCGTACGGGCCCTGTTGCGTATTCCCCCGCTGAAGCGGTTGTGGAGTGCCCAGCTCGTCGGCGGTATCGGCGATGCACTCGCCCTTCTCGTGCTGATGCTGCTGTCGCTGCAAGCGGCGGTCCTTGAGGGCTCATTCGGCACCGGATACCGCGGGGCGGCCTTCGCCGTCGCCGCCGTCCTCGGTGCCCGGATCCTTTCCACCCTGTTCTTCGGAGCCGTACTCCTGGGGCCCCTGACGTCCCTCACGGGGCCCGGCGGAAAGCTGGACCGGCGATGGCTGATGATCGGGGTGGACGGGCTGCGCCTGGCGCTGCTGGTCGTCGCCCCGCTGTGGATCGACTGGACGCCCGACAAGGCGCTCATGATGATCCTCATCACCGTCTTCGTGGCCGGCGCCGGTGAGCGCCTGTGGGCCGTGGCCAAGGACAGCGCCGCCCCGGCGCTGCTGCCCGCCCCGCCCCTCGAAGGCGCCGCGGTACGCCCGCTGCCCGACCACCACGACGCCCTGCGCCGACTCTCGCTCCGGACCAACTTCCTCGCCGTGCCCGCCGCCGCGGCGGTCCTGCTGGTCGCCACGCTGGTCGGCAACCTCCTCGGCTCCGGCCTGGAATGGTTCACCTTCCACCAGGCGGCCCTGGGGTCCTACGTCGCGGCCGGGCTCTTCTCCGCCTCCATCTCCACCCTGTACTTCCTTCAGTTCCCGGCCACCCAGACGCCCCGGCCGCGCTCCCCGCTGGAGGGCCTGCGCCGCCCCGCCACCGGCACCGGCCCCGACAAGGGCCGCACCGGCGCCGTCCCGCTGCTCGTCGCGGTCTGCGCGGCCGTCGCCGGAGCCGTCGCCGCGGCCGCGGCCGTCTCCGTCCTGCACGCCTACGACCTGGGCGGCGGACCGGCCACCTTCGCGCTGCTGATCCTCGGACTGACCGGCGGCACCGCCCTCGGCATCCGCACCGCACGCCACGTACTGCCCACCCTGTCGCGCCGCCGCCTGCTGGCGCTGGCCACCGCCGTCACGGGCCTCGCGCTCCTCGCGCTCGGCCTGGTGCCGGACACCGCGACCGGGCTCGCCGTCGCGCTGCTCGCCGGTTACGCCGCCGGGGTCGCCGCGAACACCGGGCACACCCTGATCGACCAGGAGACCGAGGCGTTCCGGCAGGCCAGGACCACCGAGCACCTCCAGGCCGTCGTCCGGGTGCTCGTCGCGCTCGGCGCGGTCGCCGGTCCGCTGCTGGCCGCCGCGATCGGGCAGCACCGCCTGGTCGCCGGCGACTTCGTCTTCGCCCACGGCGGGGCCGCCTTCACCCTGATGCTGCTCGGCGCGCTGCTGCTGCCCGTCGCCGCCCTCGTCCTCGCCAAGACGGACGACCGGGCGGGCGTGCCGCTGCGCCGGGACCTGCGCGAGGCGCTGCGCGGCGGCGACCCGGCGGTCGCGCCGGCCGCCACCGGCTTCTTCCTCGCCCTGGAGGGCGGCGACGGAGCGGGCAAGTCCACCCAGGTCGAAGCGCTCGCCGAATGGATCCGGGCCAAGGGCCACGAGGTCGTCGTGACCCGGGAGCCCGGGGCCACCCCGGTCGGCAAGCGGCTGCGGTCGATCCTGCTGGACGTGTCCTCCGCCGGTCTCTCCAACCGGGCCGAGGCCCTGCTGTACGCCGCCGACCGCGCCGAGCACGTCGACTCCGTCGTCCGCCCGGCGCTGGAGCGCGGCGCGATCGTCATCTCCGACCGCTACATCGACTCGTCCGTCGCCTACCAGGGCGCGGGCCGCGACCTGGCCCCGACCGAGATCGCGCGCATCTCGCGGTGGGCGACGAGTGGCCTCGTACCGCATCTGACGGTGCTGCTGGACGTCGACCCGGCGACCGCGCGGGAACGCTTCACGGAGGCGCCGGACCGGCTGGAGTCGGAGCCGGCCGAGTTCCACGAGCGGGTCCGGTCCGGGTTCCTGACCCTGGCCGCGGCCGACCCGACGCGTTATCTGGTGGTGGACGCCGGCCAGGAGCCGGAGTCGATCACCACGGTCGTACGCCACCGGCTCGACCAGCTCCTGCCGCTCTCCGAGGCCGAGATCGAGGCCATCGAGGAGGCCCGCCGCCAGGCCGAGGAAGAGGCCCGGCGCAAGGCGGAGGAAGAGGCCGCCCGCAAGGCCGAGGAGGAGCGCCTGGAGAAGGAGCGCCAGGAACAGCTCGCCCGGCTGCGCGCCGAGGAGGAGGAGCGCAAGCAGCGCGAGCTGGAGGAGGCCCGCCGCCGCGAGGCCGAACGCCAGGCGGAGGAGGCCCGGCAGCGCGCAGAGGAGGCCCGCCGCCGCGCCGAGGAGGACCGGCTCCGGCTGGAGGCCGAGGAGCGGGTCCGCGAGGCCGAGCAGGAACGGCTGCGCAAGCAGGCCGAGGAGGAGGCCCGGCTCCGGAAGGAGGCCGAGGCCCAGCGGCTGGAGAAGCAGCGCAAGGCCGAGGAGGCCCTGGTGCGCGCCGAGGAGGCCCGGCGCCGGGCCGAGGCCGAGGCGGCCGCGCGTACGGAGGCGGCGCGGGCGGAGGCCGAGCGGGCGGAGGCCGAGCGGGCCTCCCGTACGTCGCGTACGGAGACGTCTTCGCGTTCGGAGGGATCGTCGGGCTCGTCGGGCTCGTCGGGGTCGTCCGTCCCGGAGAACGAGCTCACGGTGCCCACGCCGATCGTGAACCCGAACGAGATCACGCAGCCGGTCCCGACCGCACGACCGGAAGACGATCGTCCGTCCGGCTCGGGCTCCGGCTCCGGTTCCGGCTCTGGATCCGGTACGGGTACGGGCACGGGTCCCGGCTCCCGTTTCGGGGAGGACGAGACGGCGATGCTGCCGCGCGTCACGGACCAGGGTCCGGCGGACCGGCGTTCGGCCGGGGACGCCCGGGAGGCCAGGGAGGCGGACGAGACGGCTGTGCTGCCGCCCGTGCCCGCCGATCAGCCCTCCGACCGGGTGCCCCAGGGCTTCTTCCGGGACGAGAGCCCGGCGGCCCGGCCCGCGGAGAACGAGAACGAGCGCACCCGCGAACTGCCGCAGGTCGAGGACCCGAACGCCGGGGAGACGCCCGGCCGGCAGCAGAGCCGCCGCAAGCGCCCCCGCCCGGACTGGGCGGAGGAGACCCCGCTGGACGATCTGCCGACCCTGGCGGACGAGCTGCTCGGGGGCCAGGACGACGAGGGCTCCGGGGGCCGGGGACGCCGCCCGCGCGGCTGACGTTTTGTTTGACTCGCGACAGTGACAGCGACATCCCGGCCCGTCCGTCCCTCCGGGGGCGGGCGGGCCGGACTGTCAGTGGCGTCCCCCACAATGGGAAGCGACGACGCACCGCGGTTCCGCGACACCGCACGACACCACCGGAAGGGCGGTGACCCATGACCGTATGGGACGACCTGGTCGGCCAGGACCGAGTGCGGGAACAGCTCGCCGCTGCCGCCAAGGACGCCGATGCGCTGGTCACCTCCGTGTCCGACGGAAAGCCGCTGGACCAGGGCTCGAAGATGACGCACGCCTGGCTGTTCACCGGACCGCCCGGTTCCGGCCGGTCCACGGCGGCGCGGGCCTTCGCCGCCGCGCTCCAGTGCACGAGTCCGGACCGGGCGCTGGGCGGCGCCCCCGGCTGCGGCTTCTGCGACGGCTGCCACACGAGCCTGATCGGCACGCACGCCGACGTCCAGGTCATCCGCACGGACCTGCTCTCCATCGGTGTGAAGGAGACCCGTGACCTGGTCCGGCGCGCCCAGCTCTCCCCGGCGGTTGGGCGGTGGCAGGTCATCGTCATGGAGGACGCCGACCGCCTCACCGAGGGCGCGGGCAATGTCCTGCTGAAGGCCGTCGAGGAGCCCGCGCCGCGCACGGTCTGGATGCTGTGCGCGCCCTCGCTCGAAGACGTCCTGCCCACGATCCGTTCCCGCTGCCGGCACCTGACCCTGAGCACCCCGCCGGTGGAGGCCGTGGCCGACGTCCTGATCCGCCGCGACGGCGTCGACCCCGAGCGGGCGCACTCCGCGGCGCGCGCCACCCAGGGGCACATCGGCCGGGCCCGCCGGCTCGCCACGGACGAGCGGGCGCGGGCGCGGCGGGCGGCGGTGCTGAAGGTTCCGCTGCGGATCGCCGACGTCGGCGGCTGCCTCAAGGCGGCCCAGGAGCTGATCGACACGGCCACCGACGACGCCAAGCAGATGGCGGAGGAGGTCGACGTCAAGGAGACCGAGGACCTCAAGGCGGCGCTCGGCGGCGTGGCCGGGGGCCGGATGCCGCGCGGTACGGCGGGGGCGATGAAGGAGCTGGAGGACAAGCAGAAGCGCCGCAAGACGCGTACGCAGCGCGACAGCCTGGACCTGGCGCTGACGGAGCTCACCGGGTTCTACCGCGATGTGCTGGCACTCCAGCTCGGTTCGAAGCTGGCCATCGCCAATGCCGATGTGCAGGACTCCCTCGACCGGATCGCGGAGTCCTCGACGCCCGCGCAGACCCTGCGCAGGATCGAGTCGGTGATCGCCTGCCGGGAGGCGATGGACCGCAATGTGGCGCCGCTGCTCGCGGTGGAGGCGATGACGATGGCGCTGCGGGCGGGCTGAGGGCTCCGGCACGGCTGCCCCTGTTCACCCGAATGAGCAGGGAATCGGACGACTCGTCACCCGCCGGATACGCTCCCTGAATGACTACCAGGCGGCTGCTCCGCACCTTCGCCATCGGGATCGGCACTGCCGGCCTCCTCATCTCCGGCTGCAGCGGCAGCGGCTCGTCGCCGAACGCCTCGGCCACCGGCACCGCGGCTCCCGAGGGGCTGTCGTCGTACTACGCGCAGAAGCTGAGCTGGCGCGACTGCGGGGTGGAGGGGTTCGCGTGCACGACGATGAAGGCGCCGAAGGACTACGACAAGCCGGATGACGGCGACATCGAGCTCGCCGTCTCCCGCAAGAAGGCCACCGGACCCGGCAAGCGGATCGGTTCCCTCCTGGTGAATCCGGGCGGCCCGGGCGGCTCCGCGATCGGCTATCTCCAGGGGTACGCGGCACTCGGCTATCCGGCCCAGGTGCGGGCCCGCTACGACATGGTGGCCATCGACCCGCGCGGCGTCGCCCGCAGCGAGCCCGTCGACTGCCTCACGGGACCGGAGATGGACGTCTACACCCAGGTCGACCAGACGCCCGACGACGAGGCGGAGGTCCGGAAGCTGAGCGCGTCCTTCGAGAAGTTCGCGACGGGCTGCGAGAAGCGGAGCGGTGAGATCCTCCCGTACGTCTCCACCGTCGACACGGCCCGCGACATGGACGTCCTGCGGGCGCTGCTCGGCGACGAGAAGCTGCACTACGTCGGAGCGTCGTACGGGACCTTCCTGGGCGCCACGTACGCGGACCTCTTCCCCGAGCGGGCCGGACGCCTGGTCCTGGACGGCGCGATGGACCCCTCCCTCAAGGCCATCGACATGAACCGCGACCAGACGGCGGGCTTCGAGGGAGCCTTCCAGTCCTTCGCCGCCGACTGCGTGAAGCAGCCGGACTGCCCGCTCGGCACCACGTCCACCGCCGACGCGGCGACCGCGCTGAAGCAGCTCTTCAAGGACCTGGACGCGAAGCCGATCCCGACCGGCGACGACCGCGAGCTGGGCGAGTCCCTGGCCACCACCGGGGTGATCGCCGCCATGTACGACGAGGCGGCCTGGCCGCAGCTCCGCGAGGCGCTGACGGGCGCGCAGCGCAGCGACGGCTCCGGCCTCCTGTCCCTGGCCGACAGCTACTACGAGCGCGAGCCGGACGGGAAGTACGCGAACCTGATGTTCGCCAACGCCGCCGTGAACTGCCTCGACCTGCCGCCCGCCTTCGACGCCCCCGACGCGGTCGAGAAGGCGGTCCCGGACTTCGAGAAGGCCTCCCCGGTCTTCGGCCGCGGCTTCGCCTGGGCCTCCCTGAACTGCGCCTACTGGCCCACCGAGGCCACGGGCACCCCGCACCGCACGGAGGCGAAGGGCGCCGACCCGATCGTCGTCGTCGGCACGACCCGCGACCCGGCCACCCCGTACAAGTGGTCCGAGTCCCTCGCCGAGCAGCTCTCCTCCGGCACCCTGCTCACGTACGACGGCGACGGTCACACCGCGTATGGCCGGGGCAGTGACTGCATCGACACGGCGATCAACACGTACCTCCTGGAGGGCACCCCGCCCACCGACGGCAAGAAGTGCACCTGACCACCCGGCCCGGCCCGCCCTGACCGGCCCTGACCCGTCCTGACCTGTGCGAACGCCTCCGGGGGTGCCCTGCGCGGAGCACCCCCGGAAACTGTGTAGACTTGGCTCCGCTGCTGACCGCACCATAGTGCGACAGGGCGTGCCGCCTTAGCTCAGTTGGCCAGAGCAACGCACTCGTAATGCGTAGGTCTCGGGTTCGAATCCCGAAGGCGGCTCAGTGAAGGCCCAGGTCAGACATAGTCTGACCTGGGCCTTTGTGGTTCTCTCGAAGAGTCCGTGCGTGCTCGCGGTGCCGTTCCGGGCCTCGTAGTAGCCGCCTGTGGCCGGTGACTGTTCTGCCTCTGCAAGGCGTGGCTCTGTCCGATGCCTGCCCGAGAGGTGAAGAAGGCGAACACCTCACCGAAGGCGAGTCGCCCCCGAGCGCCCGCGACCTCACGCGTTTGCGTGGTATCGGCCGCTCGGCGCTCGACGATGACATCAGGCAAAGGGTCAAGGGCCTCGGCGACAGCCGCGACGCGCCGCAGCACTACGGTCCGACGCACACCGCATACGCCATCGAGGCCCGTGCGCTGGTCCCGGGCGTTCCTATAGGGCCGAGATAGGCCGTGACGAGAGCCTCCGCTCGGAGCGTCGCGCCGTCATGCGGTGTGTGTGCTCCCTGAGGTCCGCATCGGTACACCCTTCTGGGAGCGTGAGTCGGTTGGCACTTTCCGAGGTTCGCAACGAGGTCCGCCTGCCGGTCACCGCCGCCCAACTCGGTGTGTGGGTGGCTCAGCGGCTGGCGCCGGAGAGTCCCCTCTACCAGTGCGCCGTCCACTTCGACTCGGCTCCGCTCGACATCGAGGTGCTGCGCCGGTCCGTCACCCTGGCCGCGGCCGAGACGGAGGCGCTGCGCGCCCGGTTCGGTGACGACGGCGAGGTCTTCCAGGCCGTCGCCGACACGGTCGACGCCCCGGTGGACGTCGTGGACCTCAGGGCCGCCGCCGACCCGGAGGCCGCCGCCCGTGACTGGATGGACCGGGACCTGGCCACCGTCCCCGACCTGGAGGCGGGACCGCTGTCCCGGCACGCGCTCCTGGTCCTGTCCGACCAGCGGCACTTCTTCTACCTGCGGTACCACCACATCGTCCTGGACGGCTTCGGCCAGACCCGCTATCTGGACCGGCTGGCCCGGATCTACACGGCGTTGAGCGCCGGGCGGCAGCCCGAGCCGGCGCGCCCCCGCGGGCTCGACGTGCTCCTGGCCGAGGAGAGCGCCTACCAGGGCTCGACGCACCACGAGACGGACCGTGCCCTCGTGCTGGAGCGGCTGGCCGGAGCCGAGGAACGCCAGAGCCTCTCCGAGGGCGTGGCCGGAGCGTCGCCGCGCGCCCTGCGACTGCGCACCGACCTGCCGGCCGGCCTCACCGGTGCGCTCACCGCGGCCGGACACTGGCCTGCCGTCATCGCCGCGGCCACCGCCGTCTACCACAGCCGGATGCTCTCCGTCGGCGACGTGGTCCTCGGGATACCGGTGGCCGCGCGCCGCACTCCGGCAGCGCTCGCCACCCCGGCCATGCTCGCCAACGACCTGCCGCTGCGGCTCACCGTCGGTCCCGACACGACTTTCGCGGAGCTCGTCCGCGCCGTCCGCGCCGAACTCGGCACCCTGTTGCGCGCCCAGCGCCTGCGCCGTGAGGAACTGCACGAGGCCCGTGAGCTCACCGGCACGGACGCCGCCCTGTTCGGTACGGCCGTCAACGCCATGTCCTTCGACGCCAGGGTCCGCTTCGGCGACGCGCTCCTCACCCCGCGGCAGCTCTCCAACGGGCCGGTGGCCGACTTGGCGATGGCCACGTACGGGGACCCCGCCTCCGGCGAGGTCGTACTCGAACTCGCGGCCAACCCCGCGCTGTACACCGAGGACGAACTCCGCTCCCACCAGGAGCGGTTCCTGCGGCTGCTCGGTTCGCTCGCGGACGCTCCCGACGCCCCCGTCGGCCGCGCCGCGCTCCTCGACGCCGAGGCCTCCGAGCTCTTGCTGCACGCCCCCAACGGTACGGCAGGCGATGTTCCGGGCCCTCTGGTCGACCTCTTCGAGCGGCGGGCCGCCACGATGCCCGACGCCGTTGCTCTGCGCGCCGACGAGACCCTCACCTACGCGGAACTCGACGCCCGCGCCAACCGGCTCGCCCGCCTGCTCGCCGATCGCGGCACGGGCCCCGAGTGCCTGGTCGGGGTGGCGCTGCCGCGTACCGCCGGTCTGATCGTGACGCTGCTCGCGGTCCTGAAGACCGGCGGCGCCTACCTGCCCATCGACCCCGAACACCCCGCCGACCGGCGCGCGATGATCCTGGCGGACGCCGCTCCCGGCCTGCTGGTCACCACCACCGGTACCGAGGTGCCCGACGGGGTGCCCGCGCTGCTGCTGGACACGGTGGACCTGCGCACGGGTGAGGCGGGCCCGCTCGGCCGCCCGCAGGACCCGCGCGCCACCGCGTACGTCATCTACACCTCAGGTTCCACAGGCCGTCCCAAGGGCGTCGCCCTGGAACGGTCCGCGATGGACAACTTCCTTCAGGCGATGGCTCTCGCGGTGCCCGTCGGTCCCGCCGACCGGCTGCTCGCCGTGACCACCGTGAGCTTCGACATCGCCGTCCTGGAGATCTTCCAGCCCCTGCTCGCCGGGGGCCGCGTGGTGCTCGCGAGCCGCGACGAGGTGCTCGACCCGGACGCGCTGCGGGCGGTCGTCGAGCGCGAGGGCATCACCGTCATGCAGGCCACGCCCAGCCTGTGGCAGCCGCTGATCGAGACGCGGCCGGAGGTCTTCGCCGGTGTGCGCGTGCTGACCGGCGGCGAGGCCCTGCCATGGTCGCTGGCCGGCCCGCTGGCCGAGCACGCCGCGAACGTCACCAACATGTACGGCCCCACCGAGACCACCGTCTGGTCGATGACCGCCCCCGTCACGGAGGGCGACGGCCGGGTCTCGCTCGGCGCGCCGATCCTCAACACCCAGGTGTACGTGCTCGACACGGCCCTGCGACCGGTGCCGGCCGGGTACAGCGGCGAGCTGTACATCGCCGGAGACGGCGTGGCCCGCGGCTACCGGGGACGGCCCGGCCTGACCGCCGAGCGCTTCGTCGCCAACCCCTACGGCTCCGGGCGCCTCTACCGCACCGGAGACCTGGTGCGGCGCGAGCACGACGGGTCGTTCACCTTCCTGTCCCGCCTCGACCACCAGGTCAAGGTGCGGGGCTTCCGCATCGAACTCGGCGACATCGAGGCCGCGCTGCTCGCGCACGCGCCGGTCGAGCGGGCCGCGGTGCTGATGCGCGAGGACCGCCCGGGCGACAAGCGGCTCGTTGCGTACATCGTATCGCCGGAGGGCGACTCGCCGGGACTGCGCGGCCACCTCGCCGACACACTGCCCGAATACATGGTGCCCGGCGTCGTCGTGGCCCTCGACGCGCTGCCGCTGACCCCCAACGGCAAGCTGGACCGCCGGGCGCTGCCCGCCCCCGTACGCGTCGCGCTCTCCGACGGCCGTGCTCCGCGCACCGACCTGGAAGCGCGCCTGTGCGCTCTGTACGCCCAGGTGCTGGGCGTCGAGTCCGTCACCATCGACGACGACTTCTTCACCATCGGCGGCACCTCCCTCTCGGCCACCCGCATCGTCAGCCAGGCCGCCGGCGAAGGCCTCACCGTGGCCATCCGCGACCTGTTCCGGGCCCGGACCGTCGCCCGGCTCGCGCCGGCCTGCGCGGTGGGCGGCCCGGCCGGTGCGCCGCCGGCGCGGAACCTGCCCGACCCGCTGCCGCAGGCCGAACTGGCCGAGCTGCTCGCCGACTCCGGTGTGGAGGAGGTCCTGCCGCTGACGCCGCTGCAGGACGGGATCGTCGTGCACAGCCTCACCACCGACGAGGACCGCGACGTGTACAGCGTGTGCGTCAGCCTCGACCTGGCCGGTGACGTGGACGCCGAGCGGCTGCGCGCCGCGCTCGGCACCGTCGTCTCCCGGCACCCCGTGCTGCGCTCCGCGATAGCCCACGAGGGCGTGAGCCGCCCGGTGCTCGTGGTGCGGGGACGGGTCACTGTGCCCTGGCGCCTCCACGATCTGCGCGGCCGCGCGGACCGGCTCGACGCGGTGCTGCGCGCCGAGACCGCAGTGCGCTTCGGCCTCGCCGAGGCGCCGCTGCTGCGCGCCGCCCTGCTGCGGCTCGACGACGGCTGGCGGCTCCTCGTCACGGGCCACCACGCCGTCCTGGACGGCTGGTCGGTTCCGGTGCTGCTCGGCGAAGTGCTGCGGGCCTACGCGGGGGACGACCTGGGCGCCCCGCCCCGCCCCTACCGCGGCCACCTCGCCTGGCTGGCCGCTCAGGACCACGAGAAGTCCGCCGCCGCGTGGGGCGAGGCTCTCGCCGGTGTCCGGCCCACCCTGGTGGCCACGGCACACGGGCCCGCCGAGGCGGCCGTACGCCTTGAGGGCGTGCTGGACGCCGCGACCACCGAGCGTCTGACGGACGCCGCCCGTGACCTGGGCGTCACCGTCAACTCCCTGGTACAGGCGGCCTGGTCCGTCACTCTGCGCGAGCTGACCGGCCGGGACGACGTGGTGTTCGGCGTCACCGTGGCGGGCCGTCCCGCCGAGGTGCCGGGCGTGGACGAGATGATCGGACTGTTCGTCAACACTGTCGCCCTGCGTGCCCGTCCGGGCGCCGCCCGCACCCTGGCCGAGCTGGCCCGGTCCGTCCAGGACGACCAGGCCGACCTGCTCGCGCACCAGTACCTGCCACTGGTCGACGTGCAGCGGGCGGCCGGTGTCTCCTCGCTCTTCGACACCGTGGTCGCCTTCCAGAACTACCCGGTGGACCGGGCGGCGCTGGACGCGACGGGCCGCGAGAGCGGTCTGGTGGTGGGCGACGCCGACGTCGACGACGTCAATCACTACCCGCTCACGCTCACCGCCGTTCCCGGCGAGCGGCTCACGGCCCGGCTCGTGTGCCGCCCGCACCTGTTCGACCCGGCCGCCGCACAGACTCTCCTCGACCGGTTCACCGGCACCCTCGCCACGTTCGCCGACGCCCCCGCCTCGCTCGTCGGCGAGCTGGTCCCCGACCGCGGGGCCGCGGTCGGGGAGCACCGGCGTGACCTCACCGAGCTGCGCGGCTTCCGTTTCGATACGGCCGAGGTGGAGGCCGTCCTCGCGGCGCACGCCGATGTGCTGCGCGCCGCCGTCATGGTCCGTGAGGACGCCCCCGGCGAGCGCAGGCTTGTCGGCTACCTGGTGCCCCGCCGCGGCGCCACGGTCGACGTCCCGGCCCTGCGCGGCGCGGTGGCCGCCGAGCTGCCGGACTACATGGTCCCCTCGGTCCTCGTCACCCTGGATACTCTGCCGCCCGCGCCCGGCGGCGGGATCGACCGGCGCGCGCTGCCCGTTCCGATGATCACCGGTGCCGCCCCGCGCGTCCCGCGCACCCCCGAGCAGGCCCTGTTGTCCGAGCTGTACGCGGAGGTGCTCGGCCTCGGCACGGTCGGTATCGATGAGGACTTCTTCGCGCTCGGCGGCGACAGCATCCTCGGCTTCCGGCTGCTGAGCCGCGCCCGCGCCCGCGGTGTGTCGTTCGGCTTCCGCGACCTGTTCGAGCTGCGCACCGCGGCCGCGCTCGCCGAGGCCTGCTCGGCGTTCGAGCCGGGCGCCGCGCCCGCCGGGATCACCCTGCCCGTCTCCACGGACGAGGCCGCGCGCCTGGTTGCCGAACCCGGCGTCGAGTCCGTGCTCCCGCTCTCGCCCAACCAGCAGGGCCTGCTGTTCCACCACGCCTTCGACGACTCCGGCGCCGACCCGTACACCCTGCAGATCGTCCTCGACTTCGCCGAGCCCCTGGACGCCGTACGGCTGTCGGCGGCACTCGACCGCGTCCTGCTGCGCCACGAGGCGCTGCGCGTCTCCTTCCGCAGCTCCGAGGAGCAGCGGGCTGTGCAGCTCGTGCACGAGGCGCCCGGCGTGCCGGTCCGCGAGGCGGACGCGGCGGACGACGCCGCGTTCGACGCGCTGCTCGACGAGGACCGTGCCACCCGGTTCGACCTGAGCCGTCCGCCGCTGGTGCGGGCGATCACGGTGCGACGTGCCGACGGCAGAGGCTCCCTCGTCCTGACTATGCATCACATCGTGGTGGACGGATGGTCGTTGCCGATCGTCGCCCAGGACCTCTTCGCCGCGTACGCGGATCCGGACGCCGTATCCGGGACGGCGGGGCCGGCGCGCTACCGCGACCACCTCGCGTGGCTCGACGGCTCCGACCGCGAGGCGTCGCTCGACGTATGGCGGACGCTGCTCGCCGAGGTCACCGAGCCGTCGCGGATCGCCACCGGGCACGGTGACCGCGTCCTGGAGCCGGTGCGCCAGGAGCACCTGCTCGGCGCTGCGGAGACGGCCGCCCTCGGCGCGGTCGCCCGCCGGTACGGCGTCACCGTCAACACCCTGGTGCAGGCCGCCTGGGCCATCGTGCTGCGCGGGCTGACCGGCCGCGACGAGGCGCTGTTCGGCGTCACCGTGGCAGGCCGCCCGGCCGAACTGGAGGGAGCCGGGGACCTGGTGGGCCTGTTCATCAACACGGTGCCGCTGTCGGTGCGTCTCGATGCGGGCGAGCAGCTCGGCGATCTCGCCGTACGTCTCGGTCGCGAGCAGTCCGCGCTGCTCGACCACCACCACGTGGCGCTCGGCGACATCCAGCGCGCCGTGGGCATGGGCGAGCTGTTCGACACCCTGCTGAGCTTCGAGAACTACCCGCTGGACCCGGCCGGGATCACCGCCCGTGCGCAGGGTGCGGGGCTCGAACTGGCCGATGCCCGCGTCCGCGACGGCAGTCACTTCGCCATCAGCGTCGTCGTCGAACCCGGCGAGCGGATGCGGCTGCGGGTGCGCCACCAGCCGCAACTGGTCGACGAGGTCACCGCGCGGACCGCCGGGGCCGAACTGCTGGCGACGCTCCGGGCCTTCGTCGCCGCCCCCGACCTGCCGCTGGGCCGGCTCGCCAGGACGGAGGAGGACGCGCCCGCGGCCACGTCCGCGACGCCTCCTTCGGACGCGACCCTCCCCTCGCTGTTCGCCGCGCAGGCGGCACGGACCCCGGACGCGCAGGCCGTCGTCGCCGCCGACGGGGCCCTCACCTACCGGCAGCTCGACCGGCGCTCCAACGCGCTGGCCGCCGAACTCGTCGCCCGCGGCGCCGGTCCCGGCAGTCTGGTCGCGGTGCTGCTGCCCCGCTCGGCGGAGCTGATGGTCGCGCTGCTCGGCGTGCTCAAGTCCGGCGCCGCCTATGTGCCGGTGGACCCCGCCTATCCGGCCGACCGCATCGCGGTGATCCTGGAGGACAGCGCACCCGCGCTGGCCGTCACCGCCGACCCCGGCCTCGTGCCCGTGGGCCTGGCCACCGTGGGTCCCACCACGGCCGAGGCCGACGCCATCGTCCGTACGCCACGGGCCGAGGACGCCGCGTACGTCATCTTCACCTCCGGCTCCACCGGACGCCCCAAGGGCGTCGTCGTCGAGCACCGCGCCCTGGGCGCCTACGTGGCGCGCGCGGCCACGGCCTACCCGGACGCGGCGGGCACCGCCCTCGCGCACACCTCGGTCTCCTTCGACCTCACCATCACCTGCCTCTACACCCCGCTGGTCGCGGGCGGCCGGGTGCACCTCGCCGAGCTGCCGGACGCGATCGGCGCCGCACGGCCCACCTTCCTCAAGGGGACGCCCAGTCATCTGCGGCTGCTCGACACGCTGCCCGACGAGGTGTCGCCGACCGGCACACTGGTGCTCGGGGGCGAGGCACTGCGCGGCGAGATGCTGGCCGGCTGGCGGGCCGCGAATCCGGACGCGACCGTCATCAACGCGTACGGGCCGACCGAGGCGACCGTCAACGTCATGGAGTTCCGCGTCGAGCCGGGCGAGCCGCTCGCCGACGGCCCGGTGCCGATCGGCCGTGCGTTCCCCTACGCCCGGGTGCACCTCCTCGACAGCGGCCTGCGGCCGGTACGCCCCGGCGCGCGGGGCGAGTTGTACCTCGCGGGTGAGGGGCTGGCGCGGGGCTACCTGGGACTGCCGGGCCAGACCTCGCACCGTTTCGTGGCCGATCCGTTCGGTCCGGCGGGCAGCCGGATGTACCGCTCGGGCGACCTGGCGAGGCTGCGCCCCGACGGCATGATCGAGTACCTCGGCCGGGTCGACGACCAGGTCAAGGTACGCGGCTTCCGCATCGAACTCGGCGAGGTCGAGGCCGCCGCCGAGGCGGTGCCCGGCGTCCGCCGCGCCGTCGCGGCCGTCCGCGGTACCGTCGGCGAACCCCGCCTGATCGGCTACCTGGTGGTGTCCGACGGCGTGCGGCCGGCCGAGGTCGAGGCGCGGATGCGCGCGGTGCTGCCCGAGTACCTGGTGCCCGCCGCGTTCGTCGTCCTGGACGAGCTGCCGCTGACCCCGAACGGCAAGGTGGACCGGGGGGCCCTGCCCGAGCCCACCACCACCGCGGGTGCCGCCGGCCGCACGGCCTCCGAGGGCCTGGAGGAGCGGCTGCTGGGTCTGTTCCGGCAGGTGCTGGGGCGTGCGGATGTGGGTGTGGAGGATGACTTCTTCGCGCTGGGCGGTGATTCGATCATGTCGATCCAGCTGGTCGGGCGTGCGCGTGCGGCGGGTCTGCGGTTCTCGGCGCGGCACGTGTTCGAGCACCGCACTCCCGCCGGGCTCGCGGCGGCGCTCGGCGGTGAGGTGTCCCGCGATCCGCTGGAGGAGCGGCTGCTGGGTCTGTTCCGGCAGGTGCTGGGGCGTGCGGATGTGGGTGTGGAGGATGACTTCTTCGCGCTGGGCGGTGATTCGATCATGTCGATCCAGCTGGTCGGGCGTGCGCGTGCGGCGGGAGTGCGGTTCTCGGCGCGGCACGTGTTCGAGCACCGCACTCCGGCCCGGCTCGCGGCGGCGCTCGGTGAGCAGCGGCAGGATGCGCCCGCCGCGGACGCCGCAGCGGGCCCGCGGAGCGCGCCGCTGCTGCCTCTGATGCGTCGGCTCGTCACCCGCGGCCGGTTCGACCAGTACCACCAGTCCGTCACCCTGACCCTGCCCCCGACCACCCGCGAGCACCTGGTCGCCGCGCTCGGCGCGCTCGTCGAGCGGCACGAGGCGCTGCGGATGCGCGTCGAGGACGCCGAGCGGTTCACCGTCGCGCCGCCGGCCGACGGCGCCGCGCTCGCGGACGCGCTCCTCACCCGTATCGCTGCCTCCCCGGACGCGACCGACGAGGAGGCCACCGCTCTCGCCGCCGCGCACACCGGCGCCGCCCGCGATGCCCTCGACCCGGCCGCGGGCCGGATGCTGCGGGCCGTTTGGATCGACCGCGGCGGCGAGCTTCCTGGCCGGCTGCTGCTCGTCGTGCACCACCTGGCCGTCGACGGCGTGTCCTGGCGCATCGTCGTGCCCGACCTCGCCGAGGCGTGGACGGCGGTCACCAACGGTGGCCGGCCCGCGCTCGCCCCGGTGGGGACCTCGTTCGCGGCATGGGCGGACGCGTTCACCGCGCTGCCCGCCGACGACGACGCGCACTGGCGGGAGCTGCTCACCGCAGGCGACCCGCTGCTCGGCGAGCGGCCGCTCGACCCGGCCCGTGACCTGCGCGGGGACGCCGGACGGCTGACCGTCCGGGTGCCCGCCGACGTCACCGGTGTGCTCCTGGACGCGCTGCCCGCGGCCTACCACGCCGGGCCGGACGACGTCCTGCTCACCGCTCTCGCCGCCGCCGTACCGCTGTGGCGCGGCGACCGCGGCGGACTGCTCGTGGACGTGGAGAGCCACGGCCGTCACGAGGACCTGATTCCGGGCAGCGAACTCGCCCGCACCGTCGGCTGGTTCACCGTCTCCCACCCCGTACGCCTGGACACCGCGACGGCCGGCCCGGGTGCCGTCCTGGCGGGTACGGATGCCGTGGGTCACGCCCTGCGTGCCGTCAAGGAGCAGTTGCGCACCACCCCGCGCCACGGCATCGGCCACGGCCTCGCGCGCCACACCGACCCGGCCACCGCGCGGGAGTTCGCGGAGCTGCCCGAGGCACAGATCGGCTTCAACTACCTGGGTCGCGTCAGCTTCGCCGGCGCGCTCGCGCCCGGCTGGGAACTGGCCGAGGTCGGCGCTGACGACGCCCCCGACGTCCCGCTCTCGCACACCGTCGAGGTCAACGTCGCCGCCCACGAAGGCCCCGGGGGAACGGAGCTCGTCGCCACCTGGAGCTGGGCCCGGGCCCTGGTCCCCGACGCCGACGTGGCCCGCCTCGCCGACCTGTGGGACAGCGCGCTGCGCGCCCTCGCCGCGCACGGCGAGCGCCCGGACGTGGGTGGCCGCACCCCGTCCGATCTGCTCGTCACCCTCACCCAGGAGGAGATCCGCGAGCTGGAGGCCGATCCGGACGTGGCCGAGCTGCTGCCGCTCGCCCCGCTCCAGGAGGGACTGCTCTTCCACCATCAGTACGGTGACGGCGCCGACGACCCGTACATCTCACAGCTCCGCGTGGAGCTCGACGGCGCACTCGACCGCCCCCGGCTGCGGGCCGCCGCCGCGGCGGTACAGCGCCGCCACCCCGCGCTGCGGGCCGCCTTCCGCCGTACCGCACAGGGCACACCCGTCCAGGTCGTCCTCGCCGAGCCCGAACTCGACTTCACCGAAGTCGACATGACCGACCACGCGGAGCTCGACGCGGTCTGCGTGGCGGACCGCCGACGCGGCTTCGACATCACCGCGGCGCCCCTGATCCGCTGGACCGTCGCCTCCCTCGGCGAGCACCACACCCTCGTGGTCACCGCCCACCACAGCGTCCGCGACGGCTGGTCCATGCCGATCGTGATGGGTGACCTGATGGCCCACTACCTGGGCGACACCCTGCCGCAGGCCCGCCCGCACCGCGCCTACCTGGCATGGCTGGCCGGCCAGGACCGCACGGCGGCCGAGGCCGCGTGGGGCGAGGCGCTCGCCGGGCTCGACGGCGGCACCCTGCTGTCCTCCGGACCGGCTCCGGCCGCACAGGAGCCCGGTCTGCTCGACCTGACCGTCGACGGACTGGATGTGCGGGCCGCCGCCCGCCGGCTCGGTGTCACTGTCAACACCCTGGTCCAGAGCGCCTGGCTGCTGCTCGTCGCCCGGCTCACCGGACGGGACGACGTCGTCACCGGCACCACCGTCAGCGGCCGGCCCGCCGACCTGCCCGGCGCGGCCGACATGGTCGGCCTCTTCGTCAACACGGTGCCGCTGCGGGCGACCCTGCGCGCCGACGAGCCGGTCGGCGACTTCGCCCGCCGCCTCCAGCTGGAGCAGGCCCGGCTGACCGACCACCACCACCTCGGCCTGGTGGACATCCGGAACCGGGCGGGACACGGCGAACTCTTCGACACCTCCATGGTGTTCGAGAACTACCCGCTGGACGTCGACGCGCTGGCCGCCGTGGCCCGCCGCGCCGGTCTGGAGGCCGGAGAGGTCACCCACCACGCCGTCACCCACTACGCACTCGCCATGGAGGCGACCCCGAGCGCCGACGGACTGCGGCTGCGCCTGCACCACCGCCCCGACGTCCTCGACGCGGAACAGGTCTCTCTGGTCGCCGAGTTGCTGCCTCGGCTGCTGCGCACGGTCGCCACCGAGCCCACCACCCCGACCGGCCGGATCCCCGGGTGCGGCTCCGACGCCCTCCTCGCGCTCGGCCAGGGGCCCGAGGACACCGCCGCCCCGCGCACCTGGCCCGAGCTCTTCCTCGACCAGGTCCGCCGCACACCCGGCGCGCCCGCCGTCGTCTCCGGCACGAGGACGCTCACCTTCCGCGAACTCGCCGACCGGGCAGGTGCGCTGGCCCGGCTGCTGGCCGAGGCGGGCGTCGGCGCCGAGCGGCGGGTGGGCATCGTCCTGCCCCGCTCCGTCGACCTGGTCGTCGCCCTGCACGCGGTCGCCCTCGCGGGCGGCGCCTTCGTCCCCGTCGACCCGGCCCACCCGGCCGAGCGCATCGCGCAGACCCTCGCCGACGCCGCGCCCCTCGTCGTCCTCACCACCACCGGCACCGCCCTGCCCGGGACCGGGGTGCGCCGCCTCGACGTGGACGCGCTGGACCTGACCGGCGAAGGGCTCGTCCGTCCGGTGCGCGCCGAGCAGGCCGCGTACGTCATCTACACGTCGGGCTCCACCGGCCGCCCCAAGGGCGTCGTCGTCACCCACGGCGGCATCCCCGGCCTGGCCCGCGCCCAGAGGGCCGCCTTCGACGTCGACGGGAGCGCCCGCGTCCTGCAGTTCGCCTCGCCCAGCTTCGACGCCTCCGTCTCCGAGGTGGCCGTCACCCTGCTGGCCGGAGCCTGCCTGGTCGTCGCCCCCCGTGAGGAGCTGCTGCCCGGCGCCCCCCTGGTCCGCACCATCGCCACGCACGGAGTCACCCACGCCACGCTGCCGCCCGCCGCGTTGCGCGAACTGCGCCCCGACGACCTGCCGACCCTGCGCAGCCTCGCCGTCGCCGGTGAACAGTGCCCGCCGCAGCTCGCCGAGGTCTGGTCCGCGGACCGTCGCCTGATCAACGCCTACGGGCCGACCGAGACGACCGTGTGCGCCACCATGAGCGCCCCGCTGGCCGGATTCGGCGTACCGCCCATCGGCACCGCCCTGCCGGGCCTCGCGGTCCGTGTCCTCGACGCCCACCTCCAGCCCGTCCCGGCAGGCGTGGTGGGGGAGCTGTACGTGTCCGGCGCCGGTCTCGCCCGCGGCTACCTGGACCGCCCCGGACTGTCCGCCGAACGCTTCGTCGCCGACCCCTTCGGCGCCCCGGGCACCCGCATGTACCGCACCGGCGACCAGGTCTCCTGGCGCGGGGACGGACAGCTGGTCTACGTCGGCCGCGCCGACCGGCAGATCAAGCTGCGCGGCTTCCGCATCGAACCGGGTGAGATCGAGGCGGCCGTCGCCCTGGCCCCCGAGGTCGCCGCGAGCGCCGTCGTCGTCCGCGAGGACCGGCCGGGCGACCGCCGCGTGGTCGCCTACGCGGTGCCCGCCCCCGGCGCCACCGTCGTCCCCGGGACACTGCGCGCCCGGCTGCGCGCAGTGCTGCCCGACCACATGGTCCCGGCCGCCGTCGTCGTCCTCGACCGGATCCCGGTCACCGTGAACGGCAAGCTCGACCAGGCCGCCCTGCCTGCCCCGCGCTACGACGCCACCGTCGGCCGCGCCGGCGGCGACCCCGTCGAGGAGCTGCTGGCCGGGGTCTTCGCCGAGGTGCTCGGCGTGGACCGGGTCGGCGTGGACGACTCCTTCTTCGACCTGGGCGGCCACTCGCTGCTCGCGATGCGCCTGGTCGCCCGGACGAGCGCCGTGCTCGGTACCGAACTGGCCGTGCGCGACATCTTCGAGACGCCCACCGTGCGGGAACTCGCCCGGATCGCCGCGAGCGGCCCGCGCACCACCGGTGCCGCCCCCGGCGAACTGCCGCGTCCCGACCGGCTGCCGCTGTCGCACGCCCAGCAACGGCAGTGGTTCCTCGATCGCTTCGACGGTACGAACTCCGCCTACCACATCCCGATGGCGCTCCGGCTGACCGGCGAACTCGACGAGGCGGCACTCTCCGCCGCCCTCGACTCCCTGGTGAACCGGCACGAGAGCCTGCGCACCCTGATCGCGGAGGACGAGGACGGCCCCTACCAGCGGATCGTGACCACCGCACCGCGCTGCGAGCGGAGTTCGGTCACCGCGGACCTGCTGGACGCGGCGCTGCGCGAGGCCGTCGCCCGGCCCTTCGACCTGACCGGCGAGGCGCCCTTGCGCGTGCACCTGTTCGCGGTGGAACCCGACGAGCACGTCCTGCTCGTCGTCGTCCACCACATCGCCGGGGACGGCGCCTCCGTACCGGTGCTGGCCCGGGACCTCGTCGCCGGCTACCGCGCCCACCTCGACGGCGGCACACCCGAAGACGCGGGCTCCGCACCGCAGTACGCCGACTTCGTGCTGTGGCAGCGCGCCGGGCTCGGAACCGAGGACGACCCCGATTCCCCGCTGAGCCGCCAGCTCGACCACTGGACGGCCGCGCTCGACGGCCTGCCCGAGGAGCTGGCGCTGCCCACCGACCGGCCCCGCCCGGCGGCCGGACCGCACCGCGCGGGCCGCCACCGCCTGGAGATCCCGGTCGACCTGCATGCGGAACTGGCACGGTGCGCGAAGGAGTCGCAGGCCACTCCCTTCATGGTGGTGCAGGCCGCCCTGGCGGCCCTGCTGTCCCGGCTCGGCGCGGGCACCGACATCCCGCTCGGCTCACCGGTCGCCGGACGCTCCCACGCGTCGCTGACGGACGTGGTGGGCCTGTTCGCCAACACCCTGGTGCTGCGCACCGACGTCTCGGGCGACCCGAGCTTCACCGAACTGGTGCGGCGGGTGCGGGAGACCGACCTGGCCGCGTTCGCGCACCAGGACGTGCCGTTCGAGCGGCTCGTCGAGGCGCTGCGGCCCGAGCGGTCCGCTGCCCGCCACCCGCTGTTCCAGGTGGTCCTGGAATGGGGCGACGACGACACCCGCGCCCTGGACTCCCTGCGCCGACTGCCTTCTCTCGCCGTCGAACCGCTGCATCTGACGGTCGACGCCGCCAAGTTCGACCTGGTGTGGCACCTGCGCCCGCGGCTCACGCCGGAGGGGGCCCCGGCGGGCATCGCGGTGGATCTGGAGTACAGCGCCGACCTGTTCGACGCCGCGACCGCCGAAGCCTTCGGCGACCGGCTGGTCCGGCTGCTCGGCGCCGCGCTCGCCGAGCCCGGCCGCCCGGTCACCGACCTGGACGTCCTGTCCGCCGACGAGCGGGCTCTGCTGCTCACCGACCGGGCGCACACCCCCGTCGGCCCGGTCGGCCCGCTCGGCACCCACGACACGATCGTGCGCCGCTTCGAGGCGGCCGTCGCCGCCCGGCCGGCCGCCGTCGCCGTCACCGGCGAGGACGCACAGGGCCGGCCGAGCTCCCTGACGTACGCGGAGCTCAACGCCCGGGTGAACCGGCTCGCCGCACTTCTGCGGGAGCGGGGCGCCGGCCCGGAGCGGTTCGTCGCCCTGGCCCTGCCCCGGGCGACCGACCTGGTCACGGCCGTGCTCGCGGTCCTCAAGTCGGGCGCGGGCTACCTGCCGGTCGACCCGGCCTACCCCGCCGAGCGCGTCGCCCTGCTCCTCGGCGACAGCCGGCCCGTCGTCACCGTCTCCACCCGCGCCACCGCGGCCGCACTCGGGGGCGATCCCTCCTGGATCGCCCTCGACGACGGAGACGTGCTCGCGGACCTCGCCGCACGGAGCGCGGCCGATCCGGAGCCCGTCGGGGCCGCCGACCACGCCGCGTACGCCATCTACACCTCCGGTTCCACCGGCACCCCCAAGGGCGTGGTGGTCACCCACCGCAACGTGCTGCGGCTCTTCGACGCCACCGACCACTGGTTCGGCTTCGGCGCCGACGACGTGTGGACCCTTTTCCACTCCTACGCCTTCGACTTCTCGGTGTGGGAGCTGTGGGGCCCGCTGCTGCACGGCGGCCGGCTCGTGGTGGTGCCGCACGCCGTCAGCCGCGAGCCGCGCGCGTTCCTCTCCCTCCTGGAGCGCGAGCGCGTCACGGTCCTCAACCAGACCCCGTCCGCGTTCCACGAGCTGATCCGCGCCGACGAGGCCGTGGGCGGCGCCGACCTCGCGCTGCGCTACGTCGTCTTCGGCGGCGAGGCCCTGGACCCGGCCCGGCTCCTGCCCTGGTACGAGCGGCACGCCGACGACAGCCCGGTGCTGGTCAACATGTACGGCATCACCGAGACCACGGTGCACGTCACCCACCGGGCGCTCACCGCGCGACAGGTGCGGGAGGGAGTGGCCGGCGCCATCGGTGTGGGCATCCCCGACCTCGGGGTGCACGTCCTCGACGAGCGGCTGCGGCCCGTCCCGCCCGGCGTCGTGGGGGAGATGTACGTCTCCGGCGCGGGCGTCGCCCGCGGCTACGCCCACCGCCCGGGCCTGACCTCCGGCCGCTTCGTCGCCGACCCGTTCGGCGCGCCCGGTACCCGCATGTACCGCTCCGGCGACCTGGCCAGGCGCCGCCCCGACGGCTCGCTCGACCACCTAGGCCGGGCCGACTCACAGGTCAAGGTGCGCGGCTTCCGCATCGAACCCGGCGAGATCGAGGCGGTGCTGCTCGCCCAGGACCGGGTGGCCCAGGCCGCCGTCGTGGTCCGCGAGGACACCCCCGGTGACCAGCGGCTCGTGGCGTACGTGGTCACCGTGGACGGTACGGTTCCGGCGCCGGCCGCCACCGAGCTGCGTGAGGCGGTGGCCGGGGCGCTGCCCGCCCACATGGTGCCCTCCGCCGTGGTCGCGCTCGACCGGCTCCCGCTGACCGTCAACGGCAAGCTCGACCGGAAGGCGCTGCCCGCCCCGCAGGCACCCGCCCGCCCGGCGGGCCGCACCCCCGCCGACCCGGCCGAACACCTCGTCGTGGACGCCTTCGCCGAGGTGCTCGGCGTGGACCGGGTCGGCGTGGACGACTCCTTCTTCGACCTGGGCGGCCACTCGCTGCTCGCGATGCGCCTGGTCACCCGGGTGCGCGCCGCGCTGGGCGCCGATCTCGGCGTGCGCGACCTGTTCGAGTCGCCGACCCCCGCCGCCCTCGCGCGCCGCGCCGCCGACGCCCGGGGAGCGACCCGGCCCGCACCGGCCGCGCGGCCGCGCACCGAGCGCGTCCCGCTCTCGTACGCCCAGCAGCGTCTGTGGGTACTCGACCGGCTCGGCGGCCACGAGGGCGCGTACAACATCCCGATCGCGCTCCGGCTGACCGGCACCCTCGACGCGGACCGGCTGCGCGAGGCGCTCGGTGACGTGGTGGCCCGGCACGAGAGCCTGCGCACCCTCGTCGACGACCGCGGCGGCGACGGCGCCGATGCCTGGCTGCGGGTGCTGCCCGAGGCCCGGGCCGATCTGCCGGTCGTGCCGGTGAGCCCCGAGGACCTCGACGAGCGCGTCGAGGCGGTCGCCACGGCAGGCTTCGACCTGACGGCCGAAGCGCCGATCAGGGCCCGCCTGTTCGCAGTGGGACCCGACGAGCACGTCCTGCTCGTCGTGGTCCACCACATCGCGGGCGACGGCACCTCCATGCCGGTCCTCGCCAAGGACCTGGCGACCGCCTACGCGGCCCGCCTGGACGGCGCGGCCCCCGACTGGCAGCCGCTGTCCGTGCAGTACGCCGACTACGCGCAGTGGCAGCGCGAGTTCCTCGGCGACGGCGACGGCACCGAGATGGCACGGCAACTCGGCTTCTGGGAAGCCGCTCTGAGCGGGCTCCCCGAGGAGCTGACGCTGCCGGCCGACCGGCCGCGCCCGGCGGTCGGACCGCACCGCGCGGGCCGGGAGACCTTCGAGGTGCCCGAGGAGCTGTACCAGCGGGTGGGCCGCGTGGCCCGGGAGCTGCGGGCCACCCCCTTCATGGTGGTGCAGGCCGCCCTCGCGGCCCTGCTGTCCCGGCTCGGCGCGGGCACCGACATTCCGCTCGGCTCCCCGGTGGTCTCGCGCGCCGACGAGTCCCTGGCCGACGTGGTCGGATTCTTCGTCAACACGCTGGTGCTGCGCACCGACGTCTCCGGCGACCCGAGCTTCACCGAACTGGTGCGGCGGGTGCGGGAGAGCGATCTGGCCGCGTTCGCGCACCAGGACGTGCCGTTCGAGCGGCTCGTCGAGGCACTGCGGCCGGAACGCTCCGCCGCCCGCCACCCGCTGTTCCAGGTGGCACTCAGCCTGGACGGCGCGGGCGGCACCGCGCTCGCCGAGGCCGGCCGGATGCCCGGACTGGCCGTCGAGCCCCGCCCGGTGGCGCCCTCCGTCGCCAAGTTCGACCTCACCTTCACCCTCACCGAGCGGCTCGGCGCCGACGGCGCACCGCTCGGTTGGAGCGGCGGCGTCGAGTACAGCGCCGACATGTTCGACGCGGAGACGGTGGGGCGGCTGGCCCGCCGCCTGGTGCGGTTCCTGGACGTGCTCACCGGACGGCCCGGGGCACCCGTCTCGGCCCATGACGTCCTGGTGGACGGAGAACGCGAGCGGGTCCTCGGCAGCTGGCTGGAGACCACCGCCCCGGTCTCCCCGGCAAGCCTGCCCGACGCCATCGCACGCCACACGGCCGAGCGGCCGGACGCCCCCGCCGTCACCTTCCGCGACACCACGCTCTCGTACGCCGAACTGGACGCGCGCGCCAACCGGTTCGCGCATGCCCTGCTGGCCCGCGGGGTCGCCCCCGAGTCGCGCGTCGGCGTCCTGATGGAGCGCTCGGACACCCTGGCCGTCGTCCTGCTCGGCATCGTCAAGGCCGGCTGCGCCTACGTCCCGCTCGCCCCCGCCAACCCGGACGAGCGCCTGGAGTGGATGCTCGACCAGGTGCGGGCACCGCTGCTCGTCGTGGACGAGGCGTGCCGCGAGCGGGCCGGGAGGCTGGACACCAGGGCCGATCTGGTGGACGCCGGGGCCGACGTCTCGCACCTGCCGGCCACCGCGCCGACCGCCCCGGTGGACCCGGGCCGGCTCGCCTACCTGATGTTCACCTCCGGCTCCAGCGGGCTGCCCAAGGGCGTCGCGATCTGTCACGGCGACATCGTCCAGCTCGCCGCCGACCGCTGCTGGGACGGAGTCACCGACCGGGTGCCGCTGCACTCCCCGCACGCCTGGGACGCCTCGATCCTGGAGTTCTGGGTGCCGCTCGTGCGCGGCGGCGAGGTGCTGGTCGCGCCGCCCGGCGACCTGGACGTGAGCGACCTGCGGACGCTGATCGCGGACTCCGGGATCACGTCCCTGTTCCTGACCGCGGGCCTGTTCCGGGTGCTCGGCCAGGAGATTCCCGAGGCGTTCGCCGCCCTCCGGCAGGTCGCCACCGGCGGCGACGTGGTCTCCGGCACGGCCGTGCGCCGGATCCTGGACCACGCCCCGCACCTCAGGGTCGTCAACGCCTACGGCCCGACCGAGGTCACCGTGATGGCGCTGTCCCACCGCGTCGACCCGGCCGCACTCGACGGGCGCTCGCACAGCGTGCCCATCGGCCGCTCCCTGGACGCCATGCGGCACTACGTCCTCGACGACGCGCTGCGGCCCGTGCCGCCGGGCGTCACCGGCGAGCTGTACGCGGCGGGCCCGGGCCTGGCCCGCTGCTACTGGAACCGCCCGGATCTCACCTCCGGCCGCTTCGTCGCCGACCCGTACGGCCCGCCCGGCACCCGGATGTACCGCACCGGCGACCTCGCACGCTGGACGGCCGCGGGGCTCGTCGAGTTCGCCGGCCGCGCCGACGACCAGGTCAAGTTGCGCGGCTTCCGGATCGAGCTCGGCGAGATCGAGGCCGCGCTGGCCGCGGACCCCGGCGTCACCGCCTGCGCGGTGATCGTCCGCGAGGACCGGCCCGGCGACAAGCGCCTGGTCGCCTACACGGTGGCCGGTCCCGGCTACGACCGGGCGGAGCTCGGTGCCCGCCTGGGCCGCGCCCTGCCCGACTACATGGTGCCCGCGGCGATCGTCGAGCTGACCGAGCTGCCGCTCACCGCGATCGGCAAGCTGGACCGCAAGGCGCTGCCGGCGCCCGAGTTCGGCAGCGCGGGCGGCCGGGCCGCCGAGAGCACCGAGGAGGAGATCCTCGTCCGGCTGTTCGCCCGCGTGCTCGGCCTGCCCGCGGAGTCCGTCGACGCCCACAGCGCCTTCTTCGACCTCGGCGGCGACTCCATCATGGCCATCCAACTGGTCAGCGCCGCCCGTCGCGAAGGCCTCACCGTCACCGGCGCCGACGTCTTCACCCACCGCACCGTCGCCGAACTGGCCCGCAGGGCCGCCGCGGCCGGGGTCCCCGAGCAGGGCGAACCGGACGAGCCCGTCGGCGAGCTGCCCGCCTGGCCGATGCTGCACTGGCTGGCCGAACGGCAGGTCCCGGTGGACCGGTTCAACCAGACCACCGTGCTCAACGCCCCCGCCGAGCTCGACCTGGACCGGCTGCACACACTGGTCGGCGCGCTGCTCGCCCGGCACGACAGCCTGCGTCTGAGGGTGGACGTCGACGACCCGGCGGACGCCGCCACCTGGCAGGTCGAGGTTCCCGGCCCGGACACCGTCCGCGCCGCGGACCGGGTGACGCGGGTGGACGCGGCCGCACTGTCCCCGGCCGCACTCGACGACGCCGTACGGGACCACGGCACGGCGGCCGTCGAGCGGCTCGACCCCGCCGCGGGCGCCATGGTGGAGGTCGTCTGGTTCGACCGGGGCGAGCGGCCCGGCCTGCTCCTGGTCGCCGTCAACCACCTGGCGATCGACGGAGTGTCCTGGCGCATCCTGCTGCCTGACCTCTTCCACGCCTGGGACGACATCCGGGCCGGGCGGGAGCCCGCCTCCGACGCCGGCGGAACGTCGCTGCGCCGGTGGGCGCAGCAGAACACCGAACGCGCCCGGTCACCGCGGACCCTGGCCGAACTCGACCACTGGACCGGCGCGCTGCGCGGCGGCCCCGTCGTCGGCGCGCGCCCCCTCGACCCGGCGGTCGACGTGCTTGCCGCCGCGCGGCGGCTGCGCCGCACCCTGCCGGCCGAGGTCACCGGGCATCTGCTCACCACCGCACCGGCCGTGGTCGGCGCGGGGGTGGACGACGTGCTGCTCGCGGGCCTCGTCCTGGCCGAGGCCCGCAGGCGCCGCGACCCGCACGCCACCGTCCTGATCGACGTGGAGAGCCACGGCCGTGAGCGCGACGGAGCGCTGGACCTGTCCCGTACCACGGGCTGGTTCACCGCCCTGTACCCGGTGCTCCTGGACACCGGGGGCGTCGATGTCGACGAGGCGCTCGCGGGCGGCCACGCCGCCGGAACCGTACTCAAGCACGTCAAGGAGCAGCTGCGGGCCGTGCCGTCGGAGGGCCTGGGCTACGGCCTGCTGCGCCACCTCAACCCGGAGACCGCCGCCGCCTTCGAGGGGCTGCGCCCCGCGGGGATCGGCTTCAACTACCTGGGCCGTTTCGTGGCCGGGGAGACCGGCGACTGGTCGGTCGCCGCGGGGGCCCCGCGCCCCGAGGGCGAGGACCCGGCGACCCCGCTGGCCCACGCCGTCGAGATCAACGCCTACGTCGAGGAGAGCGCGGAGGGGCCGCGCCTCGGGGCGACGTGGACGTACGCCCCCGGTGTCCTCACCGAGGACGAGGCCGCCGCGCTCGCCGACGGCTGGTTCGCGGCGCTGACCGCCCTCGCGGAGCACGCCCAGCGGCCCGATGCCGGCGGTCTGACCCCCACTGACGTGGGGCTTATAGAGATCACACAGAGCGAGATTGAAGAGTTCGAGGACGAACTGGCCTCGGACTGGGAGATTTGAAGTGGCGAGAAGCACCCGCACCGTCGATGACATCCTGCCGCTCTCCCCGCTCCAGAGCGGTCTGCTGTTCCACAGCGTCTTCGACGAGGACACCGCGGACATCTACACCGTCCAGTCGACCTTCCACCTGGCCGGCCCGCTCGACGCGGGCCGCGCCAGGGAGGCCGCCGAGGCGCTGCTGCGCCGCCACGCGAGCCTGCGGGTCGCCTTCCGCCAGCGCAAGGACGGGGAGTGGGTGCAGATCGTCGCGGCCCGGTACAAGCTGCCGTGGACCGAGATCGACCTCTCCCACCTCCCCGCGGAGCAGGCGGACACCGAGGCCCGCGAGGCGACGCTCGCCGACCGCGAGCGGCGCTTCGACACCGGCAGGCCTCCGCTGATCCGTTTCGCGCTGATCCGGCTCGGCGCCGAGAACCACCGCCTGGTCCTCACCATCCACCACACGGTGCTCGACGGCTGGTCCCTGCCGACGCTCCTGAAGGAGTACCACGCGCTGTACCTGTCGGGCGGCGACGCCCGCGGGCTCCCGGTCGTGGCCCCCTACCGGGACTACCTGGCCTGGCTCTCCCGCCAGGACGCCGACGCGTCGCGGGCCGCCTGGGACGCCATGCTCGACGGCCTGGCGGCGCCCAGCCTGGTGGCGGGCGCCACCGAGCACACCCCGCAGGACCCCGGGCGCCACGAGTTCGGGCTCACCGAGGAGCAGACCCGGGCCCTGTCGGCCCGGGCCCGCTCCGCCGGCGTCACCGTCAACACCGTGGTGCAGGCGGCCTGGGCGCTGGTGCTCGCGGGCCTGACCGGCACCGACGACGTGGTCTTCGGCGTCACCGTCAACGGCCGTCCGGCGGAGCTGCCCGGCATCGAGTCCATGGTCGGCCTGTTCATCAACACCCTGCCGCTGCGCGTCCGGCTGCGCCCGGAGCAGGGCGCCGGTGAACTCCTCACCGCGGTGCACCACGCGCAGGCCGAGCTGATCGCCCACCAGTACCTGGGGCTGTCCGAGGTGCAGCACCGCACCGGTCTCGGCCCGCTCTTCGACACGTCCGTCGTCTTCGAGAACTTCCCGTTCGACTCCGCTCCCGCCGTCTCGGGGGAGAGCGACCCGCTGCGGGTGGTGGGGGCCGAGAGCCACTCCGCCAACCATTTCCCGCTCAGCCTCGTCGGCATGCCGCAGGACGCCCTGCGCTTCAAGCTCTTCCACCAGCGCGACCTGTTCGACGACACGGCCGCGGCCGGCGTCGCCGAGCGCTTCCTCGTGCTGCTGGACACCCTCGTACGGGATCCCGGGCGGCCGCTCGGCCGCATCGACGTGATCGGCGCGGACGAGACCGCCCGCGCGCTCGCCGCCGCGGGCGGATCCGCGGGCGCCGCGGCCGACGGCGCGCGACTGCCCACCCTGCCCGAGCTGTTCACCGCCCAGGCCGACGCCACTCCCGACTCTCCCGCCGTGCGCGCGGGCGGCCACGTGCTCACCTACCGCGAGCTCGACGCGCGGGCCAGCCATGTGGCCCGCACGCTCGTCGAGCGCGGTGTCCGGGCCGGACGCACGGTGGCGGTGCTGCTGCCGCCCGGCATCGACCTGGTGGTGGCCCTGCTCGGCGTCGCCAAGTCCGGTGGCGCGTACGTGCCGGTGGACCCCGAGCACCCGGCCGAGCGCATCGCCGCGGTGCTCGCCGACGCCGACCCGGTGCTCGCCCTGGCCGCGCCCGGTCTCGCCCTGCCGGACACCGAGACGCTGGCGGTCACCGGCGAGGAGGCCACCTCCTTCACCGCGACCCCGCACCCGCACGACCCGGCCTACCTGATCTTCACCTCCGGCTCCACCGGCCGCCCCAAGGGCGTCGTCGTCGAGCACCGCTCCCTGGCCGCCTACCTCGTACGCGCCCGCGACGCCTACCCGGACGCCGCAGGCCTCACCCTGGTGCACTCCTCGGTCACCTTCGACCTCACCGTCACCGGCCTGTTCACGCCGCTGGTCTCCGGCGGCTGCGCCCACCTCGCCGAACTCCCGGACGCCGTGGGCGGCCCGCGCCCCACGTTCCTCAAGGGCACCCCCAGCCATCTGGAGCTCCTCGACACCCTGCCCGGCGAGGTCTCGCCGTCCGGCACCCTCGTCCTCGGCGGCGAGGCCCTGCGCGGCGAAGCCGTACGCGGCTGGCGCGCCGCCCACCCCGACGCCACCGTGATCAACGCCTACGGGCCCACCGAGGCGACCGTCAACTGCCTGGAGTTCCGGATCGAACCCGGCACCCCAACGGCCGACGGCCCCGTCCCGATCGGCCGTCCCTTCGCCGACACCCGCGCCTACGTCCTGGACGCCGCCCTGCGCCCGGTCGCCCCCGGCGTCGCCGGTGAGCTGTACGTCTCCGGCGTGGTCCTCGCCCGCGGCTACCTCGGGCGCCCCGGCCTCACCGCCGAGCGGTTCCTCGCCGACCCGTACGGCCCGCCCGGCACCCGGATGTACCGCACCGGCGACCTCGCCCGGCGCCTGGCCGACGGCACCTTCGTGCACGCGGGGCGCGCCGACGACCAGATCAAACTGCGCGGCTTCCGCATCGAACCCGGCGAGATCGAGGCGGCGGCCGCCGCCCACGCCGACGTCACCCGGGCGGTGGTCCTCGCCCGCGAGGAGGAGGCGGGCGACGCCCGGCTGATCGCCTGGGTGACCCCCGGGACCGTGGACACCGACGCGCTGCGCGCCCATCTCGCCGCCGTTCTGCCGCCCTACATGGTCCCGGCCGCGATCGTCGCCCTGCCCGCGATGCCGCTGACCCCCAACGGCAAGATCGACCGCAGGGCGCTGCCCGTTCCCGAGGCGACCGCGGGCGCGCTGCCCGTGCAGCGCTCCCAGCGCGACCCGCGCGAGGACCTCGTGGCCGAGCTGTTCGCCGGGGTGCTCAAAGTCGCCGCCGTCGGCCCCGACGACGACTTCTTCGAGCGGGGCGGCCACTCCCTGCTCGCCATCCGGCTGGTGAGCCGGCTGCGCGCGAGCCTGGGCGTCGAGCTCTCCGTCAAGCACCTGTTCCAGAACCCCACCCCGGCCGGCCTGGTCCGCTCCCTCGGCGAGAGCGAGGAGGCGCGCCCGGCGCTCGTGCGCGGCGACCGCCCCGAGCGGCTGCCGCTCTCCTACGGTCAGCAGCGCCTCTGGTTCCTGCATCGCATGGAGGGGCCGAACCCGGTCTACAACCTGGCCTCCGCGCTGCGGCTGACCGGCCCGCTGGACCACACCGCGCTGCGCGCCGCGTACGCCGACGTGGTGGCCCGCCACGAGAGTCTGCGCACGATCATCGCCGAGGACGAGCAGGGCCCCCACCAGGTCGTCCTCGCGGACGTCCACCCCGAGCCCGTCCATGTGCGCTGCACGGAGGAGGAACTGGCGGACCTGCTCGCCGAGCATGCCCGCCACCCCTTCGACCTCGCCGCCGACCTGCCGCTCAAGCTGTTCCTGTACGAACTCGCCGAGGACCGGCACGAACTGCTCGTCCTGCTGCACCATGTGGCCGGGGACGGCTGGTCCACCCCGCTGCTCACCCGCGACCTGACCCGCGCCTACGCCGCACGGGCCGGGGGAACCGCGCCGCAGTGGCGGGAACTACCCGTCCAGTACGCCGACTTCGCCCTGTGGCAGCACCATCTGATGGGCTCGGAGGACGACCCGGACAGCCGTGTCTCGCGCCAGCTCGCCTTCTGGCGCGAGACCCTCGCGGAGCTCCCCGAGGAACTCTCCCTGCCCACCGACCGGCCGCGCCCGGCCGTCGCCTCCTACCGCGGCGACAACGTCGTCATCAGCCTGCCCGCCGCCCTGCACCGGGCCGTCGCCGAGCGTGCCCGCGCGGCCGACGCCACCGTCTTCATGGTCGTCCAGGCCGCGCTCGCCGTGACCCTGTCGCGGCTCGGCGCCGGGGACGACATCCCGCTCGGCTCCCCCGTCGCGGGCCGCCTCGACGAGGCGCTCGACGACCTCGTCGGCGACTTCATCAACACCCTGGTGCTGCGTACCGACGTCAGCGGCGACCCCTCCTTCACCGAGCTCCTCGCCCGGGTGCGGGAGACGGATCTCGCGGCCTGGTCGCACCAGGACCTGCCGTTCGAGCGGCTGGTAGAGGTGCTCAATCCGGCCCGCTCGCTGGCCCGCTCGCCGCTGTTCCAGACGCTGCTCGCCTTCAACAACACCGGCGGCCCGGCCGGTTCGGGTCCGGCCGAGGCCCGGCTCGGCGCGCTCACCGTGACCGCCCGCGGCGGGATCGGCAGCGGGGTCGCCAAGTTCGACCTCGCCTTCAACCTGCGCGAGCGGCACACCCAGGACGGCGCCCCGGACGGCATGACGGGCATCCTGGAGTACGCCGCCGACCTGTTCGACCACAGCACGGCCGAGCGCCTGGTGGAGCGCTTCACCACCGTCCTGGCCCGCCTCGTCGCGGAGCCGGACCGGCCCGTCGGCACCGTGGACGTCCTCCTCGAAGGGGAGCGCACGGCCGCGCTCACCGCCCCCGGCGACACCGCCCGCCCGGCCGAGGACCGCTGGTTCCTGGACCGTTTCGAGCGGCAGGCCGCCCGGCACCCGGACGCCCCGGCCGTCACCGCGGGCGAGGTCACCCTCTCGTACGGGGAACTGAACCGCCGTGCCAACGCGATGGCCCGCCTGCTGACCGAGCGGGGCGCCGCCCCGGAGCGCTTCGTCGCCGTCGCCCTGCCCCGCACCGTGGACCTGCTCGTCACCCTGCTCGCCGTACAGAAGTCGGGCGCCGCCTATCTGCCCCTCGACACCGGCTTCCCCGCCGGCCGCATCCACCGCATGATCACGGACGCGGACCCGGCCGTCCTCGTCAGCACGGGCGAGCTGCTGCCCGGACTGCCCGACGTGCCCGTCCACACCGTCCTGGCCGACGAGGCGGACCTGTCCGGATACGCCGACGGCGACCTCGCCGCGCGCGCCGAGGCCACCAACGCCGCGTACGTGCTGCACACCTCCGGCTCCACCGGCACCCCCAAGGGGGTCGTGGTGCCGCGCGGCGCGCTCGACAACTTCCTGCGGGCGATGGCCGACCGCTGCGCGGTCGCCGCCGAGGACCGCCTCCTGGCCGTCACCACCATCGGCTTCGACATCGCCGGACTGGAGCTGTACCTGCCGCTGGCACGCGGGGCCTGTGTCGTGCTCGCCGGGCCCGACACCGTGCGCGACCCCGAGGCGCTGCGCGCCGCCGTCACCCGGCACGGCATCACCCTCATGCAGGCCACCCCCACCCTGTGGCGGGCCGCGGTCGGACGGGACGCCTCGTTCCTGTCGGGCGTCCGCGTCCTGGTCGGTGGCGAGGCCCTGCCCGCCGACCTGGCCGCGACCCTCACCGCCGGGGCGCGCTCGGTGCTCAATGTGTACGGGCCCACGGAGACCACCATCTGGTCCACCGGGGCCACCGTCACCGACCCCGCCGCCGTCCACCTCGGGCGGCCCATCGACAACACCGGCGTGTACGTGCTCGACGAGCTGCTGCGCCCGGTCGCCCCCGGCGTCCCCGGCGAGCTCCATCTGTCCGGCGCCGGACTCGCCCGCGGCTACCTCGGGCAGGCGGCCCGCACGGCCGAGCGCTTCGTCGCCGACCCGTTCGGCACGGGCGGCACGCTGATGTACCGCACGGGCGACGTCGTACGCCGCACCACCGCCGGGCGCCTGGAGTACGTCGGCCGCGGTGACCAGCAGGTCAAGCTGCGTGGCTTCCGCATCGAGACCGGCGAGGTCGAGGCCGTGCTCACCGCCCACGCGGACGTGGCGGCCGCGGCCGTCGGCGTGCGCCTCGACGCGGCAGGCGAACCCCGCCTGGTCGCCTGGGCCGTCACCGACCTGGACGCGACGGCCCTGCGCGCCCATGTCGCGGCCGCCGTCCCCGAGTACATGGTCCCCGGCGCCTTCGTGACCCTGCCCGAGCTGCCCCTGACCGCCAACGGCAAGCTGAACCGGGCCGCGCTGCCCGACCCCGCCGAGACACGGGACACCGCCGGCCGTCCTCCACGCTCACCGCAGGAGGAGATCCTGTGCGGCCTGTTCGCGGAGATCCTCAGCCGCCCCCGGGTCTCCATCGACGACGACTTCTTCGCCGTCGGCGGCCATTCGCTCGCCGCGATGCGCCTGGTCGGCCGGATCCGCTCGATGCTCGACGTGGACCTGCCGATCAGCGTCCTCTTCGAGGCGCCCACCGTCGCCGCGCTCGCCGCCCGGCTCACCGGCGCCGGCACCGCGCGCACCCCGCTGACCGCGGGCGAGCGCCCCGAGCGGCTGCCCGCCTCCCCGGCCCAGCAGCGCCTCTGGTTCCTCGGCCGGTTCGAGGAGGCCGGGAGCCCCACGTACAACGTGCCGGTGGTCCTGCGGCTCAGCGGCACCCTCGACGAGCAGGCGCTGACCGCCGCGCTCGCCGACGTCGTCACCCGCCACGAGACCCTGCGCACCGTCTTCGCCGAGGATGCCGAAGGCCCGTACCAGATCGTGCTCGCACCGTGCCAGGTCCCGGCCACCACACGCTCCGCCACCGAGGAGGAGCTGCCCGCGCTGCTCACCGAGGCCGCCCGTGCCGGCTTCGACCTCGCCGCGGACATCCCGCTGCGTGCCCACCTGTTCGCCCTCGCACGGGACGAGCACGCCCTGCTGCTCGTCATGCACCACATCGCCGGTGACGGCGGCTGGTCGGTCCCGCTGCTCGTCAAGGACCTCGCCACCGCCTACGCGGCCCGGCGCGGCGGGCGGGAGCCCGGCTGGCCGCCGCTGGCCGTGCAGTACGCCGACTACACCCTGTGGCAGCGCGAGGTGCTCGGCTCGGCCGACGACCCGGACAGCGAGCTCAGCCGTCAACTCGTGCACTGGAGCGAGGCGCTCGCGGACCTGCCCGAGGAACTCACCCTGCCCGCCGACCGGCCGCGGCCCCTCACCGGCACCGGGCGGGGCGCCGACCTGCGGTACCACGTACCGGCCGAGCTGCACGCCGGCCTGGAGGCCATCGCCCAGAAGCACCGGGCGAGCCTGTTCATGGTGGTCCAGGCCGCGGTCGCGGTGACGCTGTCCCGGCTCGGCGCCGGTGAGGACATCCCGCTCGGCACGCCCAGCGCGGGCCGCGTCAACGAGGCGCTCGACGGCCTCATAGGCTTCTTCGTCAACACCCTGGTGCTGCGCACCGACCTGTCCGGCGACCCCACGTTCGCCGAGGTGCTCGACCGGGTCCGTGCCACCTCCCTCAACGCCTACGCCCGCCAGGACGTCCCCTTCGAGCGCCTCGTCGAGACCCTCAATCCGGACCGTTCCCTCGGCCGCCACCCGTTGTTCCAGACGATGGTCACCTGGAACAACGCGGCCCAGGACGCCTCCAACAGGCTCGCCGAGGACCTGCCCGACCTGCGGATGCGGCTCGGCGAGGTCGACGCGCAGGTCGCCACCTTCGACCTGCTGTTCGCCTTCTCCGACCTGCGCACCGAGCGGGGCGCCCCGGACGGTCTCGCCGTCCGCCTCGAATACGCCACCGATCTGTACGACCCGGCCACGGCGGAGCTGTTCATGTCCACCCTGGCGGCGGTGCTCGGCGCGGTCACCACCGACGCCGGACGTCCCGTGCACCGCATCGACGTCCTGCCCGACGCCACCCGGGCCCGGCTCCTCGAAGCCTCGGACGGCCCCGCCCCGCGCCCCGGCGCACCCCTGGCCCGGCAGCTCGCCGCGCAGGCCGGACGGACCCCGGACACCGTCGCCGTCAGCGACGCGCACGGCACCCTCACCTACCGCGCGCTGCACGAGCGGGCCCGCGCCCTGGCCGTCGAACTCCGCGGCCTCGGGATCGGTCCCGAGAGCCGCGTAGCCGTCGCCCTGCCGCGGGGCACCGACCTCGCGGTCGCCCTCGTCGCGACGCTCACGGCCGGTGCGGCCTATGTCCCTCTGGACCCGGAACTCCCTTCCGAGCGCATTGCGTTGATGCTCGCGGACACCGCGCCGGGCGCGCTGATCACCACGGCCGCCAGCGCCGCGGCCCTGCCCGCCTCGGATGTGCCGCGGCTCTTCGTGGAGGCGCCCCGGCCCGCCGCCGAGCCCGCGCCGGCCTTCCCCGATGCGCTGCCCGACCACCCGGCGTACGTGATCCACACCTCCGGATCGACCGGCCGCCCCAAGGGCGTCGTCATGCCGTACGGCGCGCTGGCCACCCTGCTCGCCTGGCACGAGCGGGCACTGCCCGCGGCGCCCGGCACCGTGGTGGCCCAGTTCACCGCCGTCGGCTTCGACGTGTCCGTGCAGGAGATCCTGTCGGCGCTGCTGACCGGCAAGACCCTCGCCGTCGTCCCCGAGGACACCCGGCGCGACCCGCGCGAACTGGCCCACTGGCTCGCGGAGCAGCGGGTCGCCGAGTTGTACGCGCCGAACCTGGTGATCGACGGCGTCCTGGAGGCGGCCCGCGAGTGCGGCGCCGACCTGTCGGGCCTGCGCCACCTCGTCCAGGCCGGCGAGGCGCTGACCCTGCGCGAGCCGGTGCGCGCCCACCACGCCACCACGCCGACCCGCCTGCACAACCACTACGGGCCCGCCGAGACGCACGTGGTGACCGCGTGGACGCTGCCCGCCGACGTCGGGTCCTGGCCCGGCACCCCGCCGATCGGCCGCCCGGTCGACGGCGCCGGCGTGCGGCTCCTGGACGCCGGACTGCTGCCCGTGCCGCCCGGCGTCGTCGGCGAACTCCACCTGTCCGGAACGGCGTTGGCGCGCGGCTACCTCAACCGCCCCGACCTCACCGCCGAGCGCTTCGTCGCCGACCCCTACGGCCCGCCCGGCACCCGGATGTACCGCACCGGCGACCTGGCCCGCACCACAGTGGACGGTGAACTGCACTACGTGGGACGCGCCGACCACCAGGTCAAGATCCGCGGCTTCCGCATCGAGCCCGGCGAGATCGAGGCCGTGCTCACCGCACACGAGGACGTGGTGCGCTGCGCCGTCGTGGTCCGCGAGGACACCCCCGGCGACAAGCGGCTCGTCGCCTACGCGGTGACCCGGCCGGGCACCGCGCCCGCCGCGTCCGCGCTCCGCGCCCACCTCGGCGCCCTCCTGCCCTCCCACATGGTGCCCGCCGCGTACGTGCTGCTCGACGAGCTGCCGCTGACCCGTACGGGCAAGCTGGACCGGGCCGCGCTGCCCGCCCCCGCGCAGGAGGCAGCGGCGGTCCGCAAGCCGCGCACCGCCCGCGAGGAGGCGCTGTGCGGTCTGTTCGCCGAGGTGCTGGGCCGCCCCGCGGTCGGGGTCGACCAGGACTTCTTCGACCTGGGCGGCCACTCGTTGCTCGCCACCCGTCTGGTGGCCCGCGTCCGTACCGTCCTCGGGGCCGAGCTCGCCGTCCGCGGCCTGTTCGAACAGCCCACGCCCGCCGGTCTCGCGGCTCTGCTCGACGAGGCCGACGGTGCCCGCCCGGCGGTGACCCGCCGCGAGCGGCCCGATCGGATCCCGCTCTCGCCCGCCCAGCGCCGGCTGTGGTTCCTGCACCGCATGGAGGGGCCCGGCGCGACCTGGAACATGCCCACCGCCCTGAAGCTGTCCGGCACCCTCGACGTGGACGCCCTCGGCGCGGCCCTCGGGGACGTCGTCACCCGGCACGAGTCGCTGCGCACGGTCTTCGCCGAGGAGGGGGGCAGCGGCTACCAGGTGATCCGAACGCCCGAGGAGGCCTTCACCGCGCTCGGCCTTCTCGCCGCCACCGAGGTGGCCCCCGAAGCCCTCGCCGGCCGGCTGGCCGAGGAGGCCGCCCGCCCCTTCGATCTCGCTGCCGAGCCGCCGCTGCGGGCGGTACTGCTGCGCACCGGTCCTCAGGAACACGTCCTGCTGCTCGTCCTGCACCACATCGCCACCGACGGCTGGTCGGCGCCGGTCCTCGCCCGCGACCTCATCGAGGCGTACGCCGCACGCCGGGCCGGGGAGCGCCCCGGCTGGGCGGAACTCCCCGTCCAGTACGCCGACTACACGCTGTGGCAGCGCGAGGTGCTCGGCTCCGAGGACGATCCGGACAGCGTGGCCGCACGCCAGCTCGGCTACTGGAAGCGGACGCTGGCCGAGCTGCCCGAGGAGCTGGCGCTGCCCGCCGACCGGCCGCGTCCCGCCGTGGCCTCGCACCGGGGCGACGCCGTGCCCTTCCACCTGCCCGCCGATCTGCACGCGGGCCTCGCACGGCTCGCGGGCGAGCACCGGGCCAGCCTCTTCATGGTGGTCCAGGCCGCCTGGGCGACGCTGCTGTCCCGGCTCGGCGCCGGCGACGACATCCCGGTCGGCACCCCGATCGCGGGCCGCACCGACGAGGCCCTGGACGACCTGGTCGGCTTCTTCGTGAACACCCTGGTGCTACGCGCCGACCTGTCCGGCAACCCCACCTTCACGCAGCTCGTGGACCGGGTGCGCGAGACCTCGCTCGGCGCCTATGCCCACCAGGACGTGCCGTTCGAGCGGCTGGTGGAGGTGGTCAACCCGGCGCGCTCGATGGCCCGCCACCCGCTGTTCCAGACCATGCTGATGTGGAACAACAACGACGACCGGCTCGCGGCCGGTCCCGGCGTCGGCCTGGACGACCTGACCGCCGGGACGCTGCCGCTGGGCAGCAGGGTCGCCAAGTACGACCTGACACTGGCCCTCAAGGAGGCTCGCGCCGACGACAGCGCCGCCGCCGGGCTGCACGGCCATCTGGAGTTCGCGACGGACCTGTTCGACCGGTCCACCGCGGAGCGCCTCGTGGAACGGTTCACCCGTGTCCTGCGCACGGTCGTGGAACGCCCGGAGACCGCCGTGGCGGCCGTGGACGTGATGGCCCCTGGAGAACGGGAGAGGGTACTCGGTGAGTGGAACGACAACGGCCGCGAGGTCCCGGACGTCACCCTCACGCGGCTTCTCGCGGACCGTGTGGCGGTGTCGCCTGAGGCGTGCGCTCTGGTCTTCGGTGATCTGGCCCTGTCCTACCGGGAGTTGAATGCCCGGGCGAATCGGCTTGCGCACTGGTTGATCGGGCAGGGTGCGGGGCCGGAGCGTCTGGTGGCTGTGGCGTTGCGCAGGTCGCCGGATCTGGTGGTGGCGTTGCTGGCTGTTCTGAAGTCGGGTGCTGGTTATGTGCCGGTGGATCCGGACTTTCCGGAGGAGCGTGTTGCGCACATCCTGCGGGATGCGGCGCCGGTTCTGTGTCTGACCGAGGATGTGCTGGCGGAGGTGGATCTGTCGGCGTACGGCTACCAGGATCCGGTGGTGCACGGGGTCTCGGGGGAGAGCACGGCGTATGTGATCTATACGTCGGGTTCGACGGGGCGTCCGAAGGGTGTCGGTGTTTCGCACGGGGCTCTGGTGAATTTCCTGGTCGCGATGCAGGACCGGTTCGCGTTGGATGAGTGCGACCGGTTGGTGGCGGTGACGACGGTCGGGTTCGATATCGCGGGTCTGGAGCTGTTTCTGCCTCTGTTGCACGGTGCGCAGGTCGTTCTGGCTC
>NZ_JBIVUT010000017.1:183158-217709 GCF_044757365.1 Streptomyces sp. NPDC091289 | reverse complement strand
CAGCGGCCACCGAAACGCGCCGCGTCGAAATTCGCCGACGCCATCTGCGACTTCGCGTTCTCGTCCTGCTCCTGGTCACCCGAACCGAACGCCGCATCCATCCCCGACTGCCCGCCCAGAATCCCCGACAACGACGCGTTCAACGCCTTCGTGATCTCATCCGAACGCGACTTGAAATCATCGAACGCGACCTTCCCCGCCCCGTTGAACTTCCCCTCCAACGGCTCCGCCGCCGCGATCAACTGCTGGATCAACGTCCCCAGATCCGTACTCGCACCCTGCGAATCCGACAACAGCCTCGACAGAACCGACGCCCCCATATCGAACTTCACAACATCCCCCACCACACCGATATACCGAAACATCGAACGAACGTACGTGTACGGGTATGTCTATCAACCCAACGGTTGCTACTGCAATCGACAATCAGCCAACCGTTCCGTGGCCTTCCCCCCGACGCTCGAAGCTCGGCGCCCAGGACGCGAGCGTCGGAGTGGATCGTTCACTCTTGCGGGGGTACGCGAACGGGCCCCGGCCCGAAGCTCGGGGCCCGAGACACGAGGGCCGGGGCACGGGACACGAGATTCGAGACCCTTCTTTCAACCGGCGGGGAAAAGACAGGGGTTGGGGAAACCGCCCTACCTCCCAACCCCGTCACGGCCAGCAAGTATGACTAATCGCGACAGCTTGCGGTCCGATGCCGCGACTGCTTACGGTGCGAGAACTAATCGACCCCGACACGGTGTTACAGCACCAGGCCGGGGTCTCACCGCAAGATCGCTACCCAGAAAGCCCGATCCCTTGGCTACCCAGCACACTAGCCCTGCCCTGCACGCCCCCGCATCCTCACCCGCGTACCCGAGGGCAACGCCCGGCTACGGCAAACGATCCGCGCCCGGACAACTGCCCCGGCGCGTTGATGACTTCGCCTTACTGCCGGCCCGCGAGCGGTACGTCGCCGGGTTCGTCGACCACCTCCCCGACGGCGCGGCGATGAGCGTCAAGACCCTCGCCAAGCAACTCCCGCTCTACGGACAGCAAGCCATCGGCACCGCCCTCACCGCCCTGTCCGTCGCAGGGCACCTGCGCCGTGTCCGGTGCGCCGTCGGCCAGGGCGAGACGACCCGCTGGGCCTTCCGCACCTTCTGGTCGCGCACTGCCCGCGACAACGAGTGGTGGAACACCTACCTCGCCGCCGAGAAGCAGCGTCTCAACGGCGCCGACAGCCCCGACTCCCTCTCTCAGGAACCGGGCACCGGATCCATTGCCCCGCCCCCGCCCTGGGTCCCCGCCGAAGAACTCGTCCCCCGGCCCCCGGTGCGCGAGGCGCCACCCGAGTCCGCCCCTGCGCCCCCGCCTGGAGAGGCGTCCGAGTCCTCCCCTGCGCCCCTGCCCGGAGAGGCATCCGCGTCCTCCCCGGCCCCGCCGCCCGGGAAGGCGCCCGAGCCCGACGACCTGGCTTCCCGGCCCGACGCCACTCCGTCGAACGCCCCTGCCGACCCCGTACAGCCGCCGAACGCCCCTCCCCCGGACCCCGGCAACCGCCCCTCCCCCGCCTTCCTCGCCCTCGCCGAACTCGGCCGCAGAGACCTCCGCGTCGCCCTCTCCGCCACCGACTGCGCCACGCTCGAACCTCTGGCCGCCGCATGGCTCGACCGAGGTGTCACCACCGACTACCTCGTCCACACCCTCACCGCCGGACTCCCCCACCCCGTCGACTCCCCCATCGGCCTCATCCGCCGCCGCCTCACGGACAAGATCCCGCCCCAACTCCCGACCGAGCCCACCCCGCCCCCACCCGACGCACCCACCCACCGCGTGATGATGGAATGCACCAACTGCCGTGCCCCCGGCCGCCCCGAAGCCCTTCCCGACGGTCTCTGCCGCCCCTGCCGCACCGAGCATGCCTCCGGCTCCGCCGGGGAGGCTGTCGACACCCGTGACGCTCCCGACATCGGTGCATACGTCGCCGAACTCCGCGACCTCCTCAAAGCACCCTGATCAGCAGCGGAGCAGCGGGGCCGTTACGCCCGGGGTCCAGGGAATCCGGCCGCCTCGCTCGGAATCCTTCACCGCTGTACCCGGCCGTCGGAAATCGCATTGGCCTACGAGGCGGCGACCAAGGCGATCAACGGTGTGGTCGGTGCCTACAGCAGCCGCATCACCGATGCCGGGCGTCGGGCCCGGTGCCGAAGACCAGGCCGCCAAGCGCAAAGGGCTGCGCGCTGGGCGCCAAGAGAAGGGGCGGCGGCTCAAGCCGGACGCCAGGGAGAACGGCGCGTGCATCCGCACGAGCTGCGCCTCCAGGGCTCCGCGAGCTCGCCGGCACGGGCGAGTGAGCAAGAACGGCACCACGCGCTACCGGGTGCCGAAGGCAGGAGAACGGGTGACCATCGCTTCCGGCACCGCGCCAGAGCAACTCACCGACCGGCGGCCGCGGGAACCTGGCCCGGCCCCCGCCACGCCCGGCGGCCTCCCGGCCGCCGACGAACGCCGCTCAGCGGGGCAGCAGGACCCAGGTCTTCGTGCCACGGTGCGGCGGAAGCGCCCCGTCGGTGCCCCACGCGCCGCCCCAGTCGGCCACCACCGCTGCCAGCAGCCACAACGCCCGGCGGCGACGGCTCCGGCAGAGGGCGGCCACCCCGGGATCGTCGTGACCCGTGTGCTGGTCCCAGGTCACCAACCGCAGGGCGTCGTCCCGCTCGCGCACAAAGACGTACAGCTCCTTGTCGGGTGCCATCCGCGCGGCCACGGAGAGGAGTTCACCCATGGCGAGCCCGGCGGGCCCGGCGGGCCAGGCGGGCCAGGCGTACCGGGTGAGCCCGTGAGTCCGCAGCGCTGCGGTGAGCAGGGCTCGCCCGACCGCCGCGCTGCGCGGGTCGCCCAGCAGGGTCACGCTCAGCGCGAGGCCGCGCTCGGAGGAGGTGAGCGGTGGGGAGTGCGGAGCCGACGAGGCCGGCCCCTCGACGGTGGCGGGGCAGAGTGCGGCGCGTGAGGACGGAGGCATGACTGACTCCCCTGGAGTGGTGGCGTGTTGGTGTGGTGGGTGGTGCTGGTCTTGTCCGCGTCGGAGCGCACTGAAGGCTCGCGTCCTACCTGATGGGTTGTGGCCTGTCTCCCTGACGCGGCACCGCCTCTCCCAGGGCAGGAGGAGGCAGGCAGAGCCGCGCGATGCACTTCGACCTATCGGTGCGTGAGCG
The DNA here is from genome assembly GCF_044757365.1 of Streptomyces sp. NPDC091289. Lineage (NCBI taxonomy): Bacteria > Bacillati > Actinomycetota > Actinomycetes > Kitasatosporales > Streptomycetaceae > Streptomyces > Streptomyces sp. NPDC091289. The sequence goes on along the minus strand of NZ_JBIVUT010000017.1, from coordinate 214,509 downwards.
GTGCAGCACTCAACATAGCTCCGAGAGGGTTAAATTGCCCTCACAGAAAGAGAATTGAGCCCTTTCGTGTCTGGTCGCACGTACAGACGGCAGACTTTCCTTGACCGTCTGCGGAAAGGACCGGCATGGCAGCGAGGACATCTCCTACCGACCGCCAGCGGCGGCTCGGCGCCGAAGTGCGGAAGATGCGTATGTCGGCGGGGGTAACGGCAGAGTCCGCTGCGGCACTTCTGGGCGTCGATCGCGGCAAGATCTCGAACATCGAGTCCGGGGCAAGGCCCATCAGCCCCGAACGGATCCGGACGCTGGCCTGCGCCTGCTCGTACACCGATGAGCGATTCGTCGATGCGTTGGCCGACATGGCGCGCCCGTCTCAGCGTGGCTGGTGGGAGCAGTACCGCACCTCGCTGCCACACGGCCTGAGTGACGTCGCGGAGCTGGAGTCCCACGCCGTACGCATGAGAGCCGCGTACGCCATCCATATTCCTGGCCTGCTGCAAACCACCGACCATGCCCTGGCCCTCTTCCGGGCGGTGGTCCCTCCGCTCCCTGAGCACGAGGTCGCCATGCGTCTGACCCACCGGCTCCAACGGCAGCACGTTCTTGAGAAGCCGAACCCCACCCCGTACGTCTGCATCGTGCACGAGGCCGCACTACGGATGCAGTTCGGTGGTGCAACCGTCGCACGCGGACAGTTGCACCACCTGGCGGAGAAGGCGGAGCAGCCGAACGTGCGCCTGCTCGTGATCCCGTTCACGGCCGGTGCGTTTCCTGGTGCCGGGCAGACAGTCTTCTATGCGGAGGGCCCCGTCCCGCAGCTCGACACCGTGCAGATCGACAACTCGCACGGGCCTGACTTCCTCCACTCGGAAGACCAGCTGTCGAAGTACCGGGCACACCTGGACTGGATGGAGCAGATTGCCCTGGGGCCGGACCAGTCACGTGACTTCATCCACCACATCGCACGCCAACTCTGAGAGGTCGACCATGCGCGGGATCAATTGGGAAAACGCGTTCTGCGGCGAAGGCAACTCCTGCTATCGGATAGGCACGGACGAACAGGGCAACAGCTACATCGCCCGCCAGGGCGAGGAGCAGACATATCTCACGGACAGCCGGGAGGCCCTCCAGCAGCTGATCCGCGACATCAAGGCCGGAAAGGCGGACCACCTGCTGTGATGGAGGGAGGGTCCCGTACCGCGTACACCTCGCGGTACGGGACCCTTGGCGCAGAACGGCTCTCACGCGCGCAGGAAGCAGGAAGCCCGAGGGCATGGATCCGGAACCGGGGGGGCGCATGAAAGGCAAGTTGGCACTGCGGCATCGGTGGCGCAGCGCGGTGTGGTGGGCGGCCTGCGGGTGCGCCCTGTTGATTCTGGGGATCACGGCCCGGAACGATGTGATGGGTACCAGCTTCCGGCCCAATCCGCCGGCTCCTGGCCCCGAGGAGTACGAAAACTACGCCTTCATCGTCGTCATGGCCGCACTCTGCGCACGAGCCGCCCTGCGCGGCGTCGTCCTGCGCCCGGCAGGCGTCGCTGTCGTCGGATTCTTCCGCACCCGCCGTGTCCCCTGGCAGGACATCGCCGAGGTTGAACTGGCCCTGCGCACCGGCGGATCCGTTTCCGGCCGCTGGCGCATAGCCCTCCGCCTCCACGACGGCACAGCCCGCTGGATACCGTCCTTCCTCCACGGCTCCATGCACCGGGGCAGCGAGGAATTTCCGCCGCCCGGAGACCGCACACGCTATGGCCAGGTCTTCCACCGGGCCCCCGCCCACGCCCCCCGCGAGCTCGCCCGCCTCCACCACGAACTGCGGCTGGCCTGGCGCACACGCGCCCGCACCCACCATCACTGAGAAGACGACGGCGGGTGCGAGTGCGGGTGCGCTGACCGGTGAGCCCCGTGGGCGCGTCACCTGTGGAGGACTTCGCGATCCACGACATAGCCGCAATTCGCGACCTTGGCCGATGTTCTCCGTCTCACGGCCGAATCTTCAAGATCAGCCTCAAAGAGCTGGCAGAGCACCCGTGGGCTGACCGTGGTTCGACAGTCAGGCCTTGCGACCACTGAGATGGAAACTGGATGGCCGGCCAGGCGGCCACGTATGAAGGCGGCCAAGAGCCTTTTCGCTCACGCCACCGTGTATTCGGTGTCGCCGAAGTCGGCGACGACCCGGAGCCTGCCACCAAGCGCTTCCACATAGGACCGGAGGGTCGCAACCTCCGTACGGTCGACCTCGCCGTGCTCGATCGCGGAAACTCGAGGCGCCGAAACCCCCATCACCACGGCAACATCACGCTGCGTGAGCGCCTGGTCCCGCCGCACCTCGGCCAGCTGGTACGCCCGTACCTCTGCAGCAAACCGGTCCATGGCTGTCTGCTTCTCCTCGGCCTTACGCACGGGCAGGCCCGCCGCGATGCGACGCTCCCGCGCCTTGCGCTTGGTCTCCTCCCAGCTGACGCTGCTCATTCGTACTCCCTGGAGTCGAGTTCGGCGAGATGGCTTTGGTAGCGCTTCTCGGCCAGCGGGATGTTGGCGTCGTACCAGCCCCGCCAGTCGCCTGCCTTGTCACCAGCCACGAGAAGCACGGCGCGACGAATGGGGTCGAAGGCAAAGAGGATGCGGATCTCCCGGCTTCCGGACGACCCGGGCCGCAGCTCCTTCATATGGTGCTGTTCAGTACCCTTGATCCGATCGACCAGCGGCCGCCCGAGTGTCGGCCCGGTCGCAGCCAGCATGTCGATCGCATCTTCCACCTGTTCCGCACTGTCCCAGTCCTCGTCGGCCAGCGCGTCGTACCACGTGGCGACCTCGGCCACCAGAATCACTTCCCATTGAGCGACGACTGCGAAGTTAACGCAAGCGTTAACTTCGCAGAGCGGGATCAGGGCAGCTCACGCCTTCGAGTGAACCCGCGCGGCATCCAGCGAGTAGTGAGACCCCGGCATCGGGGCAAGGTCACGCGCTCGCATCATCGAGCACGGCTCTGGCCAGCGGGTTTCTGAGGTGGCCCAGCCCGTTTCCGGATGCCCGTATCTCAGCAGCCGCTGGACCAGACCAGCGTAGGGACACAGGCCGTCCGCCATGGCACCGCCGACGCCGAGAGCTCGACGGACACCTCACTCCCAGCCGCACATTCAGCTTCCTGGGCAGCCAGCCAAGGTGCCGGCGCAGCGAACGCGAGCAGGATGGATCAACGTTCTCGCCACCCGAATAGATGACGCCCCGACCCGCGGGCCTCACGGCGGCGACATAGATGCCGCCGCCGTGCAATTTTCGCTGAGGACATGCAGCGAGAATCGAGACCTTGCAACTGGGCCTGGAGAGGAAGAGGTCAGGACCCCTCTCCGCGCGGGAAGGAGACCTCCACGCGGCGGTTCTTCTTCCGGCCCTCTTCATTGCTGTTGCTGGCGATCGGGTACTGCTCGCCGTAGCCCCTGATCTCGTACGTGATCGTGGGGCCGAGTTCCTTCGACAGAACCCCGTGCACGGCGTCGGCCCGCTGCTTGGACAGGACGTCTCCATGGGCCGAGGAACCGAGGTTGTCGGTGAAGCCGAAGACGCGGACCTTGGTCGCGTTCTGCTTCTTGATCTCCTCGGCGATGGCGGCGATACGAGCGTTGGCCGCCGAGCTGAGCTTCGCGCTGTCCTTGCCGAAGAGGACTTCGGCCTGGAGCGCGAACTTGATGTCGGCGTTGCTGTCCTCGCGGCGTTCCTCGCCTCCGAGGTCTTCGACCACCTGGACGATGTCGAGGACCCGGCCGGGGGCGAGGGTGCCGCCCTCCGGCATTTTGAGGTCGGGGTCGTTGGCGTCGATCCGGACCGGCGGCTCGGATGTCGCTTCTGTGCCAGGGGGCACGCTGGGCCCGTCATCGGCCCATGAAGGTGATGCACCGAACAGGGCGGTGGCCGCAACGAGCACGGCAGTCGCGATGGGGAGTCCTACGGTACGCACGGGCGTCATGTCGTTCATCACCCGGAAATCTTGAGCGCTGCGGTGGCAAAGGTCGGAAGAGAGAAATCGACCTCTGTCGTAGTGCTCGGCGGTGCCGGGAACTGCATGAACACGGCCGTCGAGTCACCCGGCTGGAGCGGCGCGATTTTCGTGGTGCACAGGCAACGGCCGTCGGTGTCGCGGAGCACGTAGTAACGCTTCTTGCCGAGCTTGTCCACCAATGTGGCACCGCCGACGGACGAGAGGTTCTGGCGTACGATCACGCTCTCGCTGCCCGCCCACTGAGCCGGGTTGACAGGCTTGTCGCCACCATTCTTGATCTCCGCCTGAACGGTGACGAACCCACCTGAATCCCGCAACACTTGGTTGATGACCATCACGACATCGTTCTGCCCACGGAGCTCAGCGAGCTTGACATTGGGGTCGACGTTCTCCCCGGCAGCCGTGTCCTGCTGCTTCACGGTGTCGCTGCCCGAACTCTCGGACGGGGTTGCCGAAGTAGAAGGCTGTTCCGCGCCCCCCTCTTTGCCTTTGCCGTCGCTGTCACTGCCACAGCTGGTAAGAGCCAGGATGAATGCAGCGGATGCCGAAGCGACGGCCAACGCCCTTCGATTCCTCGTGCTGCTCCGCATGGTCATGGGATCCGAATCCTTTACTTGTCGTTCGCTGTCACTGGTCGACCAACCGCACATCGAAGAGAGTCCGGCTCACCGTCTCCCACGGTGGAGGGCTGCCCGGTGCAATCTCGAGAACCTTGCCGTTCCGGCACGTGAAGATGAAGAGGTCCTGGACTCCGTCGCTATTGAAGTCCACGGCTTTCGGGCTTGGGCAGCGGAACTCGATGAGAGCGGTGGCCTTGGCCTTGGCCTTCTTGTTCTCCGAGCCGGGCAGTACCGAAGAGTCGACCGCCTTCAGGCCCTCGACCTCGACCGTGATCCGGTCACGCAGATATCCAGGAGTCGGATAGCACGAGGTCTTTCTGGCATCGTTGGCCGCCGCCAGACGATCCGCCTCGTAACAGGGCGCAGCGAAAGGTGCGTTGAGGAACAGATCCAACATGTTGGTGGGGAGCGAGGCGTAAAAGCCCGTCCCGAAGTCGTCGCGCGCCTGCTGGGCGGCGGCCAGAGCGGCTGCGTCAGCCGCACCCTGGGAACCGTTGCGCAGAGCAGACGCCTTGCCGACAGCGAAGAACGCAAACGCGAGAAAGAGCAGGCCCGCCACCATCACAACATAGATGGGGAAGGCCTGCCCTCGGTCGCGACGGGACCGGACCGTCACTAGCCGGCGGTGATCTGATCGACCAGTCCACTGATGCGCTCCGAGATCGCACCGCCGATGCCCGTCGCCACGATCGCCCCGATGATCGCCACGACCACCAGAATGATGCCCAGGTACTCGAACGCCGTCTGACCCCGGTCCTTCGCCGCGTAGCGCTTCTGCATGCTGCTGACGGCGGTGTTGGCCCAGCCGTTGACGCGGACGGCGGCCTTCAGGGTGATGTTCGACATGGTGTTCCCCTCCTGGTTCGGCCGACCGGTTGCCGGCCGACTCGCACGTTCCTGCGGTGTCGCCCTCGGTACCGGCTTCCTCCCGGCCGGTGCCGTTGGCGACGTGAGAAACATAGGGGGGAATCATCGCTCGCCCAGAGGGCCCGTGGGCCCATTCCCGGGCCCAAAGGGCCTTCTGGGCCCTCTCGTTGTGAGATCGCTCCGTCATGACTGCCGCCCGGTGTTCCGGGGCGCGGTGCCGAGCCAGTGGGCGATGGCCTCGCTGCGAGAGGCGCTGTGGAGCTTCGTGAAGATGCGGTTGATGTGGTTCTTGACCGTCTTCTCACTGATGAAGCAGGTGGCGGCGATCTGCTGATTACTCATTCCGGACGCAATCAGGTCCATGACCTCCACCTCCCTCGAACTCAGCCTGTACTGCTGCCTGTTGGGGGTGGGTGCCGACCCCCCGGACACAGAAGACTGTCCCACAGGAGGTTGCAGTTGCGAAAGGCTTTCCGAATTTTCGAGGGGGTGTGGTGGTGCCTGCATGGGTGCGGGCGGCGTCGTCAGTGCCGATCCCAGGCCCTCGGGCAGGGGGACCCGTTGCGGGGGCGTCCCCTGGCGCATGTGGGCCAGCAGGGCGTCGGCCGCCGTGGCGGTGAAGTGGGCGCGGCCGTCCTTCGTGTCGCGTACCGCCTGGACCAGTTGGTCCGCCGTGAACTCGCCGTGCACCAGATAGCCGCCCGCGCCCAGGCGCAGCGCCTCGTGGACGATCTCGCTCTCTCGGCTGTACGTCAGCATCAGCACGGGCGCGATGCCCACCAGGTGCGGCAGCGCCGAGAGGCCGTCCACGCCGGGCATCCGGACGTCGAGGAGGACCACGTCGGGGCGGTACTGGTGCGTCTTCTCGTAGGCCTCGCGGCCGTCCGCCGCCTCTGCCACGACCTCGATGTCGGCCCGGCCCGAGAGCAGAACGCCCAGGCCCGCCCGGACCACCGGGTTGTCGTCCGCGACCACCACCCGGAGCCGGGCCGGTGCGGGGGCCGCGGGCGCGGGTGGGAAGGGGGACGCGGTGGGCCCCCCGAACGGCGGGTACGGCGTCGGTGTGGGTGCGGGCTGGATCGCAGTGTGCTGGGGTCCGGCGGGGCCGGGGGCCGGGGTGAGCGGGATGTGCGGCGACGGGTGCTGGGGGGCGGGGTGGTGTGCCGCCGCCCCGTGGCGGCTCGGCGCAGGGGAGACATCGTCCGGCATGCTGCGACCTCCTCTCTGGGTCGGGGTTACGGGTGGGGGGTCGTTACGGGCGCGGGCACAGGCTGCGGCGCGGGCGCGGGCAGGGGCAGGGGCAGGGGCGTCGGCGGGGCGTTCTCCTCGGCGGACGGGACCGTCAGCGCCGCCAGTGGCAGTTCCACCCGCACCTCCGTACCCTTCTCCGCCTTCCCCCGCCCGATCCGGATCCGGGCCCCGATGGACGCGGCCCGCTCCACCATGCCGACCAGGCCGAAGTGGCCGGCCCTCCGGAGGGTGTCGAGCGTCGTTCCCGGGGGCAGGCCGCGCCCGTCGTCGTACACACTGAGGCGGAGCACGTCACCCTTCACGCCCGCGAGGACGATCAGGTACGTCGGGCCCGCGTGGCGGTTCGCGTTCTCCATCGCCTCCGAGGCGACCGTCAGGAGCTGGCGGGCCACCGCCTGCGGGACCGGTGGGACCGGGGTCTCCTCGGCGAGACGGCGGAACGTGGCCGTGATCGGGTGGCGGGCGGTGAAGTCCTGTGTCTGCGCCGACAGTTCCGCTAGCAGGTCGACTCCGCCTTCCAGGCCTTGTTCCCGGCGCAGGTCGGTGAGCAGTTCCCGGGACTCGGCTGCGGCCCGGCGGGCGGCGCGGGCGACCAGTTCCGCCTGGAGCTTCACCGTGGGCGGGTCCATCCGGTCCGCCGAGCACGCCAGACCGTCGGCGGCCAGCGCCAGGCCGTGCAGGGTCTTGGCGACCGAGTCGTGCATCTCCCGTGCCAGGCGGGTGCGTTCACCCTCCACCGCCTCGTTCACCGCCAGCCGCGCCCGGGTCTCGGTGAGCGCCTGGGTCGCCGTCCCGAAGCGCAGGAGCAGGTTGCGCAGGGTGACCCCGACCGCCCCGGCGATCACGCAGAAGCCGGGGAGCAGGAGGGCCGTCGCTCCGCCCGCCTCCAGCTTCGGGACGCTCGCGTACACGCCGAAGACGATGACCACCTGGAGCGCCGCGAAGACCGCCGCGCCGCGCCAGCCGTGGACCAGGCCCGCCAGCAGCGGGGTGCAGACGGTGACGTACGCCAGGGTCGACTCGGGCGTGGCGGTGATCAGCAGCAGCGAGCCGAAGAACACGTCGACGGCCAGGAGCCAGGGGTGGCGCACGAGCACCGGGCCGAAGCGCTCCCAGTCCCGGAACAGGACGTACGAGCCCATGAAGGTGACCAGGATCGCCGAGCCGATGAACCACGTGGGCAGGCCGGGGGCCGTGTGGCTGATGGCGTACGGGGTCGCTATCGCGATCATCGCCAGGCGGAAGCCGAAGACCTGGCGGCACATCGCCTGGAGCGCGTTGACCTGGATGGCGAAGGCCGGGCGGGCCGGGGTGCCGGTGTGCGCGCGGGTCAGGTCCGCGGTCAGGCCCGGCTGTATGCCGCTGAGCTGGTATGCCATGTGCCTGTCACCTCCGTCCCGTGTCCCGTGAGCCCCCGTACGTCCCCTCGTCCTCCTTGGTTCCCCTCGTCCCCATCCCGCCCGTCGTTCATGTCACCCGCCGGTGAGGAACGCGAAGTCGACGTCGGCTCCGTACACGAAGCCGACGGTGAGGAGAACGAGCGTGCCCGGCAGGAGGAACGAGGTCACCGCGAACGTCGCCTTCGGGACCGCCTTGGCCGCCTTGCGGCGAGCGTTCTGGGCGTCCGTGCGGCGCATGTCGTTGGCGATCTGGATCAGCGTCTCGACGATCGGCGCGCCGAGCTCCTCGCCCTGCTGGAGGGTGGTGACGAACATGGCGACCTGTTCGGAGTCGTTGCGCCTGCGTAGTTCCTCGAAGGCCTGGCGGCGGCTGACCCCCATGTCCATCTGCCGGAGCGTGATGCGCAGTTCGTCGGACCACGGGCCCTCGTACTTCTCCGCGACCCGGTCCAGCGCCTGCCGGAAGCCCAGCCCGGCGGAGACGACGACCGCCAGGACGTCGAGGAAGTCCGGGAGCGTGCGTTCGATGTGCTCGCGGCGGACGCGGATGGCCGACCAGATGCCCGCCTCCACCCAGAACAGGCCGAACGCGATCATCAGGAGGGCCAGGAACAGCTGACCGCGCAGGAGCATGGAGAACGCGCCCAGCAGGCCCAGCGCGCCGTAGACCGCGCGGCGGGCCGCGTAACGGTCGATGGTGAGGCCGCCGGGGTTGCCCGCCAGGTCGATCTGGCGGCGCTTCTTGTTGACGGCCTTGGGGCCCATCATCCGCAGCACCATGGGGGCCCAGCGGATGCCGAGGCGGTCGATGCCGGAGCCGACCGCGCTGGTGCGGGAGGAGCCGGATTCCAGGGCCACGGCGAGGTCGCCGGGGAGTTTGGCGTCGGCCCGGTACATCCGTATGCCGTGGATGGCCCCGTAGACGGCGAGGCCGACGACCAGGGCTAGCAGCAGGTCCATGGCGGTTCTTCTCCCAGCTCGTCAGACGTCGATACGGGACAGGCGGCGGATGACCACGAAGCCGATGGCGTACAGGGCGATGGCCACGACCACCGCCGCCTGGCCGATGAACGCACCGGTCATCCGGTCCAGTGCGCCGGGCATGACCGCGTTCATCAGGAGCATCGCGCCGACGCCGAAGGCCGGTACGGCATAGGCGGTGACCGTGACCTGCGAGAGCTGCGTCTTGACCTCGCGGCGGGTCTCCTTGCGCTCCTCCAGGGTCTCGGTGAGGTTGCGCAGCGAGCTGACGACCGTACCGCCGGCCCGGTTGGAGAGGACCAGCGTCGTCACCAGGACGACCAGTTCGCGGGACGGGAGCCGGTCCGTGAGCTCGCTCAGGGCGTCCTCCAACGGCTCTCCCACGGCCAGCCGCCGTGCCACCCGGGCCAGTTCCTCCCCCGCCGGGTCCTCCAGCTCCTCCGCCGCCATCGACAGCGAGGTGCGCAGGGCCAGGCCGGCCTGGGTGGCGTTGGCGAGGATGCGGGAGAGTTCGGGGAGCTGGTTGATGAAGCGCTCGGTGCGCTTGACCCGCTGCCAGTTGAGGAACGCGTTGGTGCCCCAGAGGCCGATCAGGGCGGCGACCGGGCCGAAGAACGCGGCGAGCATGGAGGAGGCGATCATCCAGAGCCCCGCCATCGCGACGAGCGCGTAGACGAAGAACTCGCCGGGCGTGATGTCCATGCCGGTCGCGGCGAGCTTCAGCTCCAGTTTCCGGCCGAGCGCGGTGGCGCGCAGCCGGCGGTCCAGGCCCTTGAAGCGGCGGACGCGGCCCGTCTCCGGGATCTGCCCGACGTGCGAGAGCCGCTCGACGAGGGCGTCGCGGTCGGCCTTGCCGCCGGAGTAGGCGTACAGGCCCATCACGCCGAGCACGCAGCACAGCAGCGTGACGCCGACGGTGACCAGGGGGAGGTTGACGTTGTCCATGGCTCGGTACCTAGTTGGCCTCTCGGGTGGCGAGCTGTTCGGCGGACTGGGCGACGCCGAACGCCTGCGGGATGGGCTGACTGGCCAGGTAGAGGCGCTCGGCGAGCCTCCGGGGCAGCGGGAGGTACTGGAAGTCGCCGTGGATCCGGCCGTCCGCCGACATCGGCCGCGCGTCGAACCGCGCCACGGTCACGATGCGGTACGGGTCGCGGCCGTGCGAGTCCAGGACCGCGATCTCGGTGATCTTCCTGGCGCCGTCGGCATGCCGCGTGAGCTGGACGATCACGTCGACCGCGCTGTTGATCTGGTCGTGCAGCGCCTCGAAGGGGATCTCGACCTCCGACATGGAGGCGAGGGTCTGCAGACGCATCAGCGCGTCCTCGGCGCTGTTGGCGTGGACGGTGGCCAGCGAGCCGTCGTGACCGGTGGACATCGCCTGGAGCATGTCGAGGGATTCGCCGCCTCGGACCTCACCGACGACGATGCGGTCCGGGCGCATACGCAGCGAGTTGCGGACGAGGTCGCGGATGGTGATCTCGCCCTTGCCCTCGACGTTCGCCGGGCGGGACTCCAGCCGGATCACATGGCTCTGCTGGAGCTGGAGTTCGGCGGAGTCCTCGATGGTGACGATGCGCTCGGCGTTCGGGATCAGTCCGGAGAGCGCGTTGAGGAGGGTCGTCTTGCCGGTGCCGGTGGCGCCCGAGACGATGATGTTGAGCTTGGCCTGGACGAGGCCGGCGAGCAGCACCAGCATCTGTTCGTCCAGCGAGCCGAAGCCGATCATCTCCTGGAGCGTGAAGGAGCGCGGGAAGCGGCGGATGGTGAGCGTCGCGCCGGTCAGCGACAGCGGCGGGATGATCACGTTGACACGTTCGCCGCTGGGCAGGCGTGCGTCGACCATCGGGTTGGACTCGTCGACGCGGCGGTTGACCGTCGACACGATCCGCTCGATGGTCTGCATCAGCTGCTCGTGGGAGCCGAAGCGCATCGGGAGCTGTTCGACCTTGCCGTTGCGCTCGACGAAGATCTGGTCGGGGCCGTTGACCATGATCTCGGTGATGGACGCGTCCTCCAGGAGCGGTTCCAGGATGCCGAGGCCGAGCGCCTCGTCGACGACGCGGCGGATCAGCTGCGAGCGCTCCACCGTGGAGAGGACCGGGCCCTCGCGGCTGATGATGTGGCCGAGGACGCGTTCCAGCCGGGCCCGCCGGTCGGCGGCGGCCAGTGAGGACATCTCCGCGAGGTCGATCTCCTCCAGCAGCTTGGCCCGGTAGGTGGCCACCATGTGGCCGTCCTCCCGTGCCCCGCCCTGTTCCTCCGGAGCGGTCATGCGTGCCCGCAGGCTCATCGGCGTAACTCTCCTCGTGGGGTGGGGGTCGGAATCTCGGGCGGGTGAGGCGCAAGGGTCAGGGGTCAGGGGTCAGGGGTCAGGGGTCAGGGGTCAGGGGTCAGGGGTCAGGGGGCAGGGGTCAGGGGGCAGGGGGCAGGGGTCAGAAGCCGAAGCGGGAGTTCTCGTTGGGCATGGTCGTGCTGCGCTCGGCCCACCAGCCGTTCAATCCCGGCACCACGGAGGGCACCTTGACCCGGACCGTGACCGTGATGTCCTGTCCGCCGCGCTGGCGGTAGCTGAATCCGCCGTCCTCCACCCAGTCGCTCACGGCGTCGCGGGCGTTGCCCTGACCGCTGCCCCGGGCGTCCACGCTGGCTGCCGTACGGGCTCCGGCGCGGGCCGCCGTGCCCGCCTGGTTGGCGGCGTACGCGGCCAGGCCCAGCTGGATGGCCGCCATCGCGACGAGGAGCAGGAGAGGGAGGAAGCCCAGATACTCCATGGCGACCTGGCCCCGGTCGCAGTCCCGGTCCCGGTCCCGGCCCCGGTCCTTGTTCCTGTTCCTCTTCCTGTTCCTGGCCGGGTCTCCGTTCCGGTACGGGTGCGTCGTCATCGCTGGTCCTCCCTCGGCGATCCGGCCTTGCCGATGATCTCGGTGTCGAGGTCGAACAGGCCGGGCACCAGCACCGGTACCTTCAGCTTCACCGTCGCCTCGTACAGGCCGCTGCCGCCGCCGCACCGCACCGACGCCTTGTCCGCCCAGGCGTCCGGGAGGTCCTTCATCGCCCCGGCCCGGCAGGCCGCCCCCGCCCCGTACTCCGCGCCGCTGCCCTTGCGCGCGCCCACGTCCGCCGCGTTGCCCGCGAGGCTGAAGGTGTAGCCGATCAGCGCGCACTCCCAGAGCACGAGCATGATCAGGATGATGAAGGGGGTCATGCCCAGGAACTCGACCGCGGTCTGCCCGCGGTCCCGGTCCCGGCCCAGGTGCCCGCGCTCACGCAGGGCGGTGATCCGCCCCCGTATGCCGCTTCGTGCCGTCCTTGTAGTGGTCATCGCTCAACGTGTCCCCTCGGAGTCTCCGGGCCCGCGTCCGGAGCCGTCGCGCCGGCGGCGCGGGCGTCCGATCGAGCCCCGGTCGTTCTTCAGAGCGCCGCTGTTCCGCTTGACCAGGGCGCTGCCGCTCTTCTTCGCCGTCGTGCTCTCCTTGACGATGCCCAGCTCTCCGGCCAGGCCCCAGAGCGCCTGCTTGACCGTGCTCTTGGCGTCCAGTTCGTGCAGGCGTCCGGAGTCGATGGACGCCTGGAGCTCCTTGAAGTTCGCGGGGACCGCCGCCGAGGCGACCCGGGTGCCGGTGATCTTCTGGATCAGCGGCGGCTGGATCTCGGTGTTGCGGGTGAAGCGGTTGACGAGGGTGACGGTCTCCTCCGCCTTGCGGATCTGGAGCCGTTCCCACATCCGTACGATGCGTTTCGCGCCGCGCACCGCGACCACGTCGGGGGTCGTGACCAGCAGGGCCACATCCGCCATCTCGATGGCCGCCGCGTTGGCGCCGTTCATCTGGCCGCCGCAGTCGATGACGACGATCTCGTAGCGGGTGCGGAGCGCGCTGACGATCTGGCGGGCCGAGCGGTCGCTGACCTCCTCGCCGCGTTCGCCCTCGCCGGGGGCGAGCAGCAGAGCGAGGCCGGTGGAGTGGGAGAACACCGCGTCGGACAGCACCCGGGGCGAGATGTCGGTGATCAGGGCCAGGTCGACGAGGGAGCGCCGGAACTGGACGTCGAGGAACGAGGCGATGTCCCCGGTCTGGAGGTCCATGTCCACCAGCGCCACCGTGTTGCCGGACGCCTGGGCGGCCAGGGCGAGTTGGATGGCGGTGACGGTCGCACCGACGCCGCCCTTGGCGCCGGTGACCGTGACCACCGTGCCGCCGGGGCCGGTGAAGACGTCGTTCCCGGAGATGAGGTGCCGGCGTACTCCGGCGGACCACTGGGCGGCCGCCTGGACGCGGTTGGCCAGTTCCTCGTAGCTCAGCGGCAGGGTGACCAGACCGCGGGCGCCGGAGTCCATCGCGTCGGCGAAGAGGCTCGGGCTGGCGTCCGCGGTGATCATGACGACGCCGACCGAGGGGAACCTCAGCGACACCTCCCGGATCAGCTCCAGGGCGGGCACCGGGCCGATCCGCTCGTGGACCAGCACCACCTCGGGCAGCTCGTCGAGCGCTTCGCCCGCGAGCCGGGCCAGCGTGTCGATGAGCTGGGTGGAGTCGCCGACGGGGGTGGCCGGTTCGGCGTCGGGCAGCTGGCTCAGCAGAGTGGTGACGGAGCGGGCCGCGTCGAGGTCACCGACGGCGGGGAGGATTCTGGTCGTCATCCCATCCTCACTTGTCCTTGTCGAGCGTGTAGGTGCGGTCCCCCGGACGGATGGTGCCGTCGCTGCCCGGGGCGACGAGCGCGAGGCGCACGTGCTCCGCGAAGGACTCGGCGTAGGCGACGCGCTGGGTGTCCAGCGTGTTCAGGGCGAAGGTGATCGGCACGGCCTCGGTCGCCCGGCTGCCCCGGTCGTCCGCGCTCGGGTCCAGGGCGGTGAGTTCGCCGACGTCCAGCACCTTGGCGTTGGCGACGATGACCTTGGACTGGGCCGCGTCGCCCTGCTGCTCGCCGGCGAACGTGGCGTAGATGTTGACCGTCGCGCCCGGTGTGATCTTGCCCGCGACGCCGGTGGAGGCGTCGATCATGATGGCGATCTCCTGCTCACCGGCCCGGAGTTCGGGCTTGCGGACCATCATGTCCGACTGGAGCAGGGAGCCTCGGCGGAGCTCGGTGACCGCGATCTTCGACTCGACCTCCCGCAGGTCGGTCACGGCGTTCTCCGAGAGCCAGCGTTTGGGCATCTTGATCTTCTCGAACTGGCCGCTGTTCAGGGCGGTGTACGGGGCCACGTTGGATTTCAGCTGGTACGCCGTCACCTCGGGTCCGACCTTCGAGTTGACGTCGCTGATCACCGAGAGCACGCCGGCGAAGGCCGCGAAGGCACACAGGACCGACAGGAGCAGGAGTATCACGCCGCGGCGCTGGCGGGAGTTCATGGTCCGGACAACCTCGTTCGAATCGGATGCGTGGGACGGACAGCGGACAGAGGGAGCGGTGCGGTGAAGCGGTGGAGCGGTGGAGCGGTGCGGTGGAGCCGTGCAGTGCGGAACGGTGCGGTGGAGCCGTGCGATGCGATGCGGTGGAGCCGTGCCGTGCGGGTGGTGCCGGGTGCGGTTCGGTTACGCGCTTACATCTGCGGTGTCGCGCCGCTGCGGGGCCGGCGGTTCACGGGGTGGGGACGCCTCGTGCGGAGAGGAGCGGGGAGGAGCGGAGAGGTGCGGGGAGGAGCGGATCGTACGGGGAGAAGCGGTCGCGCTAGGGGCCCGGCGATTCGTCGGCCCCGTGGTGGAGGACACCGGCGGGGAGCATCCGGTTCTCCGGGGACGCGAGTGGTGCGGAACAGAATGCGCAGCGGTCGCCGATGAGTTCCATGGCGCACCAGTGGCACTTTTCCCGGCGTACGGAGGAGACCAGCTGGTAGAGCACGGAGAGGTCCGGGAGATGGGCGGCGAACTCCACCAGCTTTCCCGTCCCCCACCAACGCGGTGAGTCGGCCGGGACAGCGGTGTCGTGAATGGCCTGGACCTTCCAGGCGGGCGCGAGGGTCTCCTGTACCCAGTCCGACTGCAGATTCCCTTTGGCCACCAGAAGATGCGTACCAAAATCCGGCCCCGCCAGCGGTTCGGCGGTCGGGCCCACTTTCACCAGCTGCGCCTCGGGTCCGGCGAGCACGGCGAACTGCGACCCGGGGACCCAGGACTTGGCGTGGCTCTTGAGGCTGACCGGGACCCGGTCGAGCCGGGCCACGGAGTTGAGGAGGGCGCCCGCGTAGATGTAGTGCGAGAGCAGCCGGGCGGCGGAGGCGACCACCCCGGGGCTGAAGTCGCAGATGGACAACTGCCGTAGCTGGCGCACCAGTACGGCGACGCCGAGGGGCGGGAGATCCACCTTGACCAGGGCGATCCGGTCGCTCTCCAGCACCGAGCGGATGGAGTGGAGGCGGCGCTCGTGCTCGGGCCGGATGCCCGAGGGATAGAGGGCGATCACATACCCGTGCTGTTCGAGCAGCAGGTGCATGTCGCCGATGGCCAGCTCCAGCACCTGGGCCTCGGGGGCCTGGAGCAGCGCGGCGGTCGGCGTCTGCTGATCGGTCGGCGGCAGCACCAGGTCTGCGCTCGTCACTGCTATTGCGGTCGGCACGCTCTCCCCGTTTCGGCTCCGGTCGACGTGGGGACGCCGACCGCAATCGCTACCTGCTCCGTGCTCCTGCCCCAGCACTTTAGCCACGTCTCACCAGGCAGAGAACAGTTATCGGAGACCAGTACGCCACCATGCGAACACCGTTCCTACGGGCCCCGGGTGCTAAACGGGATGAAATCGATTCCGCCCAACTCGGCTTTCACTGCGGAGCGTTACCGAAGCCCGCGTCCGGTTTTCGATCACGTATCCATTCGCGCACGTCAGCCCGGATTCCGAGGCGTCCGGCCCCCTTTTCGTAAGGGCGTTTCCGTGACCGGCCGAAGATCTCCCACAAGATCACTCGTGCGGGGGGCGGCGTGCGGCCGCGAGGTCGTTCCGGGGCGGGAAATCCCCGCTCCGGCACCCCCGTACGGGGGTGACCGCGCCCCCTCGCGCCCGCCCCGCGGACCATCTTTCACTACCAGAGGTCTTGACAACTTGATTGGTCTGGACCAGTTTATGCGCACCGCCCTTCCCCGCCAGCCCCACCAACTCCCCCCGGAGGAACCAGTGGAACGCTCCGCAGGCAGCAGTCGCAGAAGGCGTCGTCGTTCCCGGCCCGTGCTCGGCGGCACCATGGCCGTCATCGCGGCCGCCGCCCTGACCGTCACCGGACTCGTCAGCACCGCCCAGGCCGCCGACGTCAACAACGCCAAGAACGCGGGCTTCGAGTCGGGGCTCGCCAACTGGACCTGCGACGGGAACAGCGGCGCCGTCGTCTCCAGCCCCGTGCACGGCGGTACGTCCGCGCTGAAGGCCACCCCGGCCGGCCAGGACAACGCCAGGTGTTCGCAGTCGGTCAAGGTGAAGCCCAACTCGACGTACGCGCTCAGTTCCTGGGTGCAGGGCGGCTACGCCTACCTCGGCGTGAGCGGCACCGGAACGACCGACGTCTCCACCTGGACCCCGGGCTCCACCACCTGGGCCAAGCTGTCCACCAGCTTCAAGACCGGCGCGGACACCACCTCGGTGACCGTCTACACCCACGGCTGGTACGGGCAGGACGCCTACTTCGCCGACGACTTCGAGGTGACGGGCCCCGACGGCGGGGGCGGCGGCGAGGAGCCGGGCCCGGTCATTCCGGCGGCCCCCGGCGGCCTCGCGGCGGGCACCACGACCACGTCCTCCGTCGCCCTGTCCTGGAACGCGGTCTCCGGCGCAACCGGGTACACGGTGTACCGGGACGGCACGAAGGCCACCACCTCCACCGGAACCTCGGCGACCGTCACGGGCCTGTCCGCGGACACCGCCTACGCGTTCTCGGTGAGCGCCACCAACGCGGCCGGCGAGTCGGTCAAGTCGGCCGCCGTCAGCGCCCGTACGGCCAAGCAGGGTACGGGCCCCGGCCCCGGGACCACCGTGCCGAAGCACGCGGTGACCGGCTACTGGCAGAACTTCAACAACGGTGCGGCCGTCCAGAAGCTCAGTGACGTCCCGGCCGACTACGACATCATCGCGGTCTCCTTCGCGGACGCCACGCCGACGCAGGGCGCGGTGACCTTCAACCTGGACACCGCCGGGCTGAACGGCTACACCGACGCCCAGTTCCGCTCGGACATCACGGCCAAGCAGGCGGCCGGCAAGAACGTCATCATCTCGATCGGCGGCGAACTGGGCACGGTCCGGGTCGACAACGACGCCTCCGCCACCGCGTTCGCCGACTCGGTGTACGCGCTGATGCAGGACTACGGCTTCAACGGGGTCGACATCGACCTGGAGAACGGCCTCAACGCCACCTACATGACGAAGGCGCTGCGCCAGCTGTCGGCAAAGGCGGGCAGCGACCTGGTGATCACGATGGCCCCGCAGACCATCGACATGCAGTCGACGTCGGGCGAGTACTTCAAGACGGCGCTCAACGTCAAGGACATCCTGACCGTCGTCAACATGCAGTACTACAACAGCGGTTCGATGCTCGGCTGCGACGGCAAGGTCTACTCGCAGGGCTCGGTGGACTTCCTCACCGCACTCGCCTGCATCCAGCTGGAGGGCGGCCTCGACCCGTCCCAGGTCGGCATCGGCGTCCCCGCCTCCACCCGCGGCGCGGGCAGCGGCTATGTCGCCCCGTCGATCGTGAACGCGGCGCTGGACTGCCTGACCAAGGGCACCAACTGCGGTTCGTTCAAGCCGTCGAAGACCTACCCGTCGCTGCGCGGCGCGATGACCTGGTCGACGAACTGGGACGCGACGGCCGGGTTCGCCTGGTCGAAGGCGGTCGGCCCGCACGTCCGCAGCCTGCCGTAACTCGCTGACTCCGTGGCTCCGTAGCTCCGTAACCCGCATCGGCCCACGATGCTCCGAACCTGCAGCGCCGCCGCTCCCCCGGCGGCGCTGCGGTGTTCCGGCCACCAGCTACCAGCTGCCAGCTACCAGGGCAGTTCGCGCACCTGCTGGACGCACAGCACCACGAACAGCAGCCCGGACAGGGCGAGCATCCCGTTGCTGAGCCACCCGTTGCGCCATTCCCCCGGCGTACGGGAGGAGTTGAGCAGCCAGATCAGGGTCACGGCCAGGAACGGCATGAAGAACGCGCCGAGCACCCCGTACGCGATGACCAGGCCGAAGGGCTCGTCCAGCCAGAGCAGGGTCATCGGCGGGAAGGTCAGCCACAGGAGGTACGCGCGGAACGGCAGCGACCGCTGCTGGCGGTCGGCGACGGCCGGCCCCGCATGTTCCTCGGCCTCTGCCGCACCCGCCGCCGGGGGCCGGAACCGCTCCACGAAGTCGGCGAACATCAGGCTGACCCCGTGCCAGACGCCGATCAGCGACGAGAACGACGTGACGAAGAAGCCCACCAGGAAGAGCTTGGCGGTGCCCGCGCCGAAGCGGTCCTCCAGCACCTTGCCCAGGTCGATCAGCCCGCGGTCGCCGGAGGTGAGGGCGACCTGCGAGGCGTGCAGCAGCTCGGCGCCGACGATGAGCATCGCCACGACGAAGATCCCGGTGGTGATGTAGGCGACCCGGTTGTCGAGCCGCATCACCTTCATCCAGGAGGAGTTGCTCCAGCCCTTGGCGTTGACCCAGTACCCGTACGCGGCCATGGTGATCGTGCCGCCGACGCCGCCGATCAGCCCGAGGGTGTAGAGGAGCGAGCCGTCCGGGAGCACGGGCACCAGCCCGGCGAAGGAGGCCCCGACGTCCGGCACGACACGGGCGGCCACGTACACGACCACCACGAACATGATGCCGATCAGGACCGTCATGACCTTCTCGAAGACGGCGTACCGGTTGAACCAGACGAAGGCCAGCCCGATCAGCCCGGTCACGATCGCCCAGAACTTCAGCCCGGGACCGTCCGGGAACAGCGCCACGATGGGCAGGGCGCTGGAGGACATGGCCGTCGCGCCGTAGATGAAGCCCCAGATCACGACGTAGATCGCGAAGTAGACCGTGGTCCACGGGCCCAGGCTGCGCCAGCCGTCGAAGAGTGTGCGGCCGGTCGCCAGGTGCCAGCGGCCGGCCGCCTCGGCGAGCGAGATCTTGACGACGCAGCCGATCACCGCCGCCCACATCAGGGTGTATCCGAACTTGCTGCCCGCGATCAGCGTCGCGACCAGGTCGCCGGCCCCGACCCCGGTCGCCGCGACGACGATGCCGGGGCCGATGTACTTCCAGCTGGACTTACGTGGTCGGGAGGCCGGCTCCCCTGTCCCTGTGGTTGCGCTTGTCTCCGCCATGCCGATCAAGGAAGCGCAATCGGCCTGGCGGCACAAGGGGGTGTGCGGGGAATCGGTGGCCCGCCGGAGTGGGACGTCCCGGTGTGTGCCGGTTCGCTAGATCACCAGGCTGAGCAGCGCCGCGACGACGAAGCCCGCGACCGACAGGACCGTCTCCAGGACCGTCCAGGACTTCAGGGTGTCGCGCTCGCTGATACCGAAGTACTTCGACACCATCCAGAAGCCGCCGTCATTCACGTGCGAGGCGAAGATCGAGCCCGCCGAGATCGCCATGATGATCAGTGCGAGGTGGGCCTGGGACAGGTCCTGGCCCTCGACCAGCGGGACCACGATCCCGGCCGTCGTGACGATCGCGACGGTGGCCGAGCCCTGGGCCACGCGCAGGACGACCGAGATCAGCCAGGCGAGCAGGATGACCGGCAGGCCGACGTCGTTGAAGGTGTCGGCCAGCGCGTCCGCGATGCCGCTGCCCTTGAGGACCGCGCCGAAGATGCCGCCCGCGCCGACCACCAGCAGGATGTTGCCGACGGGCTTGAGCGAGGACGTGGAGACCGTTTCCAGGGACTTGCGGGACCAGCCGCGGCGGATGCCCAGCAGGTAGTACGCGAGGAACAGGGCGATCGTCAGGGCGACGAACGGGTTGCCGAAGAACTCGATGACCGAGCGGAGCGTGGAGGGATCCAGGGCGATGGAGGAGAACGTCGCGGCGAGGATCAGGATCAGCGGGGTGCCGATGATCGAGAGGACGGTGACGAGCGGGACCGGCCTCTCGTGCGGGGTGACCCCGGCGGCGCGCTGTTCGGCGGCGACGGCGGCCTTGGCCTCCTCGGCTGCCTCCACCATGTCCTGCGGTACGTCGACGAAGATCCGCTTGCCGATCCAGGCGGCGTACACCCAGGCGGCGATGACGGACGGGATGCCGACGACGACGCCCATCAGGATGACCCAGCCGAGCGACACGTTGAAGAGTCCGGCGGCGGCCACCGGGCCCGGGTGCGGCGGCAGGAACGCGTGGGTCATCGACAGGCCCGCCAGCAGCGGCATCGCATAGAGCAGGATCGATTTGCCGGAGCGCTTGGCCGCGGCGTACACGATCGGCGCGAGAACGAAGATGCCGACGTCGAAGAAGACCGGGATACCGAAGACGAGGCCCGTCATCCCCATCGCGAGCGGGGCGCGCTTCTCACCGAAGGCGTTCAGCAGCCGGGCGCTCAACACCTCGGCGCCGCCGGACACTTCGAGGATCGCGCCGAGCATCGTGCCGAGCCCGATGATGATCGCGACATGGCCGAGGATGCCGCCCATGCCGGATTCGATGACCGAGACTGCGGCGGATTTCTGCACGGTGCCGAAGAGTTCGGTGACCGAGAGCCCGGCGCCGAGGCCGACGGCTATGGAGACCGCGAGCAGGGCGACGAACGGCTGGAGCCTGACCTTGATGATCAGGAAGAGCAGGAGCGCGATGCCGAGGACGGCGACGGTCAGCAGACCGGCGGTGCCGTCGATCAGGAGGAGCAGACCACCTGTGTGCGGTGGTGTCTCGACCGGCGGCGGGGTGGCGGCGAGCAGCATGGGGACTCCGGTGGTGCTGGAGGGCAGGGGGGAGCGCGGCACGGCGCCCCCGGGGGGTGGGGCGCCGTGCCGTACGGCGTACTGCGGGAGTGGTTCTGCGTGTGGAGCAAAGGATCAGAGGGGAGAGGGCCCGACGGTCGGGGGGACAGGGACCGTCAGCTCAGCACCGCGAGGGCGTCGATCTCGATGAGCAGGCCCTTGGGCAGGCCGACGTAGACGGTCGTGCGGGCCGAGGGGGCTTCCTTGAGGTTCTGCTCGGCGAAGTAGGTGTTGTAGATCTCGTTCATCTCCGCGAAGTGGTCCACGTCCGTGAGGTAGACGCGCATCATCATCACGTCGTCCCAGCTCGCGCCGCCCTCCTCCAGGATCGCCTTGACGTTGGCGAAGGTCTGGAGGGTCTGCTCGCGCAGGGTGGGGCCGGCCGGGGTCGGGGCCTGGCCCTCCACGGCGGGGAGGAAGCCGACCTGGCCGGCGACCTGGAGGATGTTCCCCTTCTTCACGCCGTGCGAGAACTTCGCGGGCGGCGTGGTGTGGGTGGAGGGGGTGAGGGCGGTCTTCTCGGTCATGGCTGATCAGGCTTTCTTGGGTTGGGTGGTGCCGGAGTACTCCCGGCTGATGGTCTCGGCGGTGCGCCGGACCAGCGGGAGCAGGGTGAGGAGTTCCTCGGCCGTGACGACCACATTGGGTGCGGACACCGACATGGCCGCGACGACCCGCCCGTCCGCGCCGCGGATGGGGGCGCCGATGCAGTTGATGGACTCCTCGTGGCCACCGAGGTCGGTGGCCCAGCCCTGTTCGCGCACGACGCCGAGCTCCTTGAGGAAGGCGGCGGCGTTGGGCGTCGAACGGGACGTGTACATGGGGTAGTCGAGCTTCTCGGCGATGACGCGCCGCTCGGGCTCGGTGAGGTCGGCCAGCAGCAGCTTGGCCACGGCCGCGACGGTGATCGCGACGGGCTTGCCGATCCGGGAGTACATCCGGACCGGGTAGCGGCTCTCGACCTTGTCGATGTAGAGGACTTCCTGCTCCTCGTACACGGCGAGGTGCACGGTGTGCCCGCACCGGTCGTTGAGCGCGACCAGGTGGGAGTGGGCGATCTCGCGTACGTCGAGGTTCTCGACGGCCTCCTGCGCGAGCGCGAAGAGCCGGGCGCCGAGGCGGTAGCGCTGGTCCTCCTGGCGGTAGACGAGGCCGTGCTCGTGGAGCGTACGCAGCAGGCGCAGCGCCGTGGACTTGTGGACGCCGAGCCGCTCGGCGACCTGGCCGAGGTCGGCGGGTCCCTGGGCGAGCAGCGGCAGGATGCTCAGTGCCCGGTCGACGGTCTGACTCATGGCGTACGTACCTCCTCGGGGGCCCGGTCGGCTGCGGTCCAGCCGGGGCCGAGACGAAGTCTCCCCCAGGCGTCGTCGTCGAGGGCGGCGAGCCGGTCGGCGTGGTCGCGGGCGGGCGGGTCGGTGAGGTCGCCGGGGACGGTGAGGACGGCGGCGGCCATGAGATGCCCGTGCCGGACCCGGTCGCGCACGGGCAGGCCGCGCAGGGTGGCGGAGAGGAACCCGGCGGCGAAGGCGTCGCCCGCCCCGACTGCGGCGACGACGTCGACCCGGAGGGCGGGGACGACGGTGACGGTATCGGCAGAATCAGCCCCTCCGGCGTTTGAGGAGCGGGGTCCGGGGCGGAGCCCCGAGGCGAACACCGTCGCGCCCGCGCTCCCCCGCTTCACGACCAGCACGGAAGGCTCCGGAACCGCCGCCCGGATCGCCTCCGCGCCCACGATCCCCCACGCCTCCTCCGCCTCGTCCTCCCCCACGAACACCAGGTCGGACCGGCGCGCCAGCTCCAGCAGCACCGACGCGTCCGCGTCGCCGCCCCGCCACAGATGCGGCCGGTGGTTCACGTCGAAGGACACCAGCGGCCGCCCGGGACGCGGAGCCGTCAGCTCCCGCAGCAGCGCCAGGCAGTCGGCCGACAGCGCCGCCGTGATCCCGGACAGATGCAGGATCCGGCCCGCGAGCAGGTCCTCGTACGGCACGTTCGACGGGGACATCGCGGACGCCGCCGACCCGGCCCGGTAGTACGCGACCTCGTGCGTGTCGGTCCCGCGGTCCGTGGCCGTACGGAAGTAGATGCCGGTGGGCCGGACCGGATCCCGGCGGACCGCCGACGTGTCGACCCCGTATCCCGCGATCGTCTCGACGAGGTGGTCGCCGAAGCCGTCCGCGCCGACCCGGCCGACCCAGGCCGCCCGGTGACCGGCGGCGGCGAGCGCGCAGGCCACGTTGGACTCGGCTCCGCCGATCCCGCGCCCGAAGGAGGGCACGTCGGCGAGGCGGCCGGGCTGCGAGGGCAGGAACGTCACCATGGACTCACCGAGACAGACGGCATCGGTGGCCGTGGCGGCGGCGGCCGTCCCTGCTGCGGGTCCGGACACTGAGGGCTCCTCGCTGATCGGCGTGCGGGCCGGTGGTCACCATTGACCGGGCATCGGCTCGGATGTTAGACAGCGTTGAGCGATATACGCAATGGGTGTTGCATATGTTGCAACGAACCTCGAGGAGCTCCCCTTGGCAGCCGAACGCCCCACCGGCCACACGCCCGCCCCCGCGCCTTCCGCCCCCGGCGTCTCCCCCGCGTCCCTGGCGTCCGGCCTCGCCGACGAACGCGTCGACCACCGCTTCAAGGCCCTGCCGCCGGACGCGGCGGGCCTGACCGTCGGGGCCCTGGCCGCCGAGCGGCGCAACCTCTTCACCGGCGGGTTCACCACCCCCGTCCTCGCCCTCTCCGCCGAGTCGGTCGCGCACAACCTCGACCTCCTGGAGACGTACGCCGAGCGCCACGGCCTCGCGTTCGCCCCGCACGGCAAGACGTCCATGGCGCCGCAGCTCTTCGTCGACCAGCTCAAGCGCGGCGCGTGGGGCATCACCGCCGCCGTGCCGCACCAGGCGCGGGTCTACCGGGCGTACGGGATCGGGCACATCTTCCTCGCCAACGAGCTGGTCGACGCGGTCGCCCTGCGCTGGCTGGCCGGCGAGATGACGGCCGACCCGGCGTTCCGCTTCGTCTGTTACGTCGACTCCGTGCGCGGTGTCGAGCTGATGGAGGAGGCCCTGAGCGCGGCGGGCGCCACCCGTCCGGTCGACGTGGTCGTGGAGCTGGGCGCGGGCGAGGGCGCGCGCACCGGGGCCCGTACGGAGGCCGACTGCGCGGCGGTGGCCGACGCGGTGGCGGCGGCCGGGTCGCTGCGGCTGGTGGGTGTCGCCGGGTACGAGGGCGAGGTGCCGGACGCCGACCCGGAGCGCGTACGGGCGTGGCTGCGGCGGCTCGTCGGGCTCGCGGCCTCCTTCGACGGCGAGAAGAGGTTCGCCGCAGCCGACGAGATCGTCATCAGCGCGGGCGGCAGCGCCTGGTTCGACGCGGTCGCGGACGTCTTCGCCGAGATCCCCGAACTGAGCCTGCCCGTGCTGAAGTTGCTGCGTTCCGGCGCGTACGTCTCGCACGACGACGGGCACTACAAGCACCTCACCCCGTTCAACCGCGTCCCCGAGGAAGGCGCCCTTGAGCCCGCCTTCCGGCTCTGGGCGCAGGTCGTCTCCCGCCCCTCCGGTGAGCAGGCGTTCCTGAACGCGGGGAAGCGGGACGCGGCGTACGACCTCGATCTGCCCGAGGCGCAGGTGATCCGCTCCGGCCGGGACGGCTCGGTCCGGCCCGCCGCCGGGGTCACGGTCACCGGCCTCTCCGACCAGCACACCTGGGTGCGCACGGAGGCGGGCGCGGAGCTGGAGGTGGGCGACTGGGTCGGCATGGGCCTCTCGCACCCGTGCACCAGCTTCGACAAGTGGCAGCTGATCCCGCTGGTCACGGCGGACGGCACGGTCACCGACTACATCCGCACGTTCTTCTAGAGCCGCCGAGCCGTACGGCTTTCACCCTCCGAAAGGTGACCCATGGACCTGGTCCTGCGTGACGCGCTGGTCGTCGACGGCACCGGCGCACCCGCCTACCGCGCCGATGTGGCCCTCGACGGCGGCCGCATAGCCGAGATCCACCCCGAGGGCTCCCCCGGCCCCCGCCCCACCGCCACCCGCACCGTGGACGCGGACGGTCTCGCGCTCGCCCCCGGTTTCATCGACATGCACGCCCACAGCGACCTGGCGCTGCTGCGCGACCCGGACCACAGCGCGAAGGCGGCGCAGGGCGTCACCCTCGAAGTGCTGGGCCAGGACGGGCTGTCGTACGCCCCGGCCGACGACCGCACCCTGGCCGAGGTCCGCCGTTCCATCACCGGCTGGAACGGCGACGGGAGCGACATCGACTTCGACTGGCGCACCGTCGGCGGCTATCTGGACCGCCTCGACCGGAACTTCGGCGGCCAGGGCATCGCCGTCAACGCCGCCTACCTCATCCCGCAGGGCACGGTCCGGATGTACGCGGTGGGCTGGGACGACCGGCCCGCCACCGCCGCCGAACTGGCCCGGATGAAGGAGCTGGTGGACCAGGGCATGCGCGAGGGCGCGGTCGGGATGTCGTCGGGCCTCACCTACACCCCCGGCATGTACGCGGACGACGCCGAACTCACCGAGCTGTGCCGGGTGGTGGCCTCCCACGGCGGCTACTACTGCCCGCACCACCGCAGTTACGGGGCCGGAGCGCTCGAAGCCTACGAGGAGATGGTGCAGCTCACCCGGAACGCCGGCTGCGCCCTGCATCTCGCCCACGCCACCATGAACTTCGGCGTGAACAAGGGCAGAGCGCCGGATCTTCTCGCCCTGCTCGACGGCGCGCTCGCCGCCGGGGCCGACATCTCGCTCGACACCTACCCGTACACCCCCGGCTGCACCACGCTGGTGGCCATGCTGCCGAGCTGGGCGAGCGAGGGCGGACCGGAGTCGATCCTCACCCGGCTCGCGGACGCGGAGAGCACGGAGAAGATCCGGCACCACCTGGAGGTGCTGGGCTCGGACGGCTGCCACGGGGTGCCGATCGAGTGGGACACCATCGAGATCAGCGGTGTGAGCACGCCCCATCTGGCGGAGTACGTGGGCCGTACGGTGGCGGATTCGGCGGCGGCGCGGGGCGAGGAGCCCTGGGTGACCGCGCGCCGGCTGCTCACGGAGGACCGGCTCGGGACGACGATCCTCCAGCACGTGGGCCACGAGGAGAACGTCCAGCAGATCATGCGCCACCCGGTGCACACCGGCGGCAGCGACGGCATCCTCCAGGGCGACAAGCCGCACCCGAGGGCGTACGGCACGTTCCCGCAGTATCTGGGGCGGTACGCACGGGAGTTGGACATCCTCTCGCTGGAGGAGTGCGTCGCCCATCTGACCTCGCGCCCGGCCACCCGGCTACGACTGGCGGACCGGGGGCTGGTGCGCGAGGGCTACCGCGCGGACCTGGTGCTGTTCGACCCGGAGACGGTGGCGGCGGGCTCCACGTTCGAGGAGCCGCGCGCGCTCCCGGTCGGCATCCCGCATGTGCTGATCGACGGCCGGTTCGTCATCGAGGACGGCAGGCGGACCTCGGTGCTGGCGGGCCGGGCGGTCCGGGGGTCCGGAGCCGCCTGAGGCTCCTTACGAAGCGTCCGCCGCGCGTTCCGCCGCCCAGGCGAGGTCCTCCTCCGTGGGGGCGTCGTCCTGGGTGAGCGCGCGTCGCCAGTAGCCGCTGAACTCGACGGCCGCCCTGGGCAGTTTCCGGTCCTCGACCAGATGGCGGCGGAGCGCCCGGACGGCGGAGGCCTCGCCCGCCACCCAGGCCGCGGCCACCCCGTCGAGGTCCGGCCCGGCCTCCCGCACCGCCGCCACCAGCGAGCCGCCCCGGTCCCGGTGCACCCAGTGGACCTCGGCCCCTCCGGCGGCGGACGGCAGCTCCCGCTCCTCCGCCGCGTCCGCGATCTCGGCGTACACCACGGCCCCGGTCCCGGCGGGCAGCGCCTCCAGGAGCGTGGCGATGGCCGGGAGCGCCGTCTCGTCCCCGGCGAGCAGCATCCGCCGGGCGGCGGGCAGCGGACGGGCGTAGAGGGAGGACGGGCCGACCATGCCGAGGACGTCACCGACCCGGGCCACCGCGCCCCAGCGGGACGCGGGGCCGCCGCCCCCTCCCGTGCCTCCGTGCAGCACGAAGTCGACGGCCATCACATTGCGCGCGCGATCGTAGGAGCGGACCGTGAAGCCGCGCATCCAGGGCCGTTCCGCCTCCGGGATCGCCAGGTAGGCCTCGTACCAGCGCATGCCGTACGGGTCGTCCGCGTCCCGCTCCGGCAGCCGGGGCACGGTCTGCCCGGGGCGCGGCAGACAGAGCTTCATCTGCTGGTCGGGGCGGTCCTCCAGGAGGCCGGGCAGTTCATCGGCGGTGAAGCCGATCCTGGCCGTCCCGGGGGTGATCCGCTCGACGTCCGTGACCCGCACATAGGTGACCGGCAGTGCCTGACCCATCGCGTCCGACCTCTCTCCCACATGACCGCTGATGACCGCCGATGACCACTGATAGCTTACGGCGTAATGAATTACCCGCCGGACGTTACTTTACGCCGTAAGGAGTCGCAAGTGGTGGTCTTTGCCGGGCAGGGCGACGCCCGCCGCTCCCTCTCCCTGCTCTGGCGCGCGGAGGTCGCCGCCCCGACGCGCGGCGGCCCCGGGCCCAAGCCCCGGCTGAGCGTGGACGCCATCGTGGCAGCGGCCGTCGCGGTCGCGGACGAGGAGGGCATGGCGGCCCTGTCGATGCGGGCGGTCGGCGACCGGCTGGGCCGGACCGCGATGGCGCTGTACACCCACGTCCCGGGCAAGAGCGAGCTGCTGGACCTGATGTACGACGCGGTCCACGCCGAACTCCCCTCCGGCTACCCGGAGTCGGACTCGGACGACTGGCGGGCGGCGCTCACCGCCTGGGCCGGGGAGGTCCTGGAGTTCTACGTCCGGCACCCCTGGGTGCTCCAGGTCTCGCAGGTGCGGCCGGTGCTGGGGCCGCACGAGTACGCGGGCCTGGACACGCTGGTCGTCCTGCTGCGGGCGACCGGCCTCGACGCGAAGGTGCTGCGGCGACTGGTGGGGACCCTGTTCCCGTTCGTACGGGGCTCGGCGCAGGCGGTCGCGGACGCGCGGCTGGCCGCGGCGGCGACCGGGAGTTCCGACGAGGAGTGGTGGGCGGCGCGCTCGGCGGCCCTGCTGGAGCTGGTCCCCGACTTCGCGGAGCGCTTTCCCGCCGTGAGCCGGCTGGAGGCGGACGGGCCGGTGGACCCCTACCCGGAGCCGGGGCCGGGGCCGGGGCCGGGGCCGGGGCCGGGGCCGGGGCCGGAGCACGATCCCGGACCGGAGGACAACGGCGATCCGATGCCGTATCCGGAGCGGGAGGCGCGCGAGACGTTCCGGGTGGGGCTCGGGGTGCTGCTGGACGGGATCGGGGCGGCGGTGACGGTGCGGGAAGGAACGCGGGAGGCAAAGTGAGCGCGCGCCCGGCGGGCCCGAGGTTGCTCAGGACCGCCCGGCGCGCGCCCGGGATCACCTACGACTGACCGCTACGGCTTGGGCAGCGCGCAGCCCTCACGGTCCAGGTCGATCTTGTTGCCGGTCCCGATGCACGGGACCATGTTGTACGTCTGCTGGGCGTAGTTGATGCCCTCACGGACGGTCACCTCGCCGTTCTCGTCGACCTCGCACGGGTTGTTGTCCGTGCACTCCTGGCCGTTCTCGTTCCCGGTGTTGTTGACGGCGACCACCTTGCCGGTGGCGTCGTCGATCACCGGCGAGCCGGACGTACCGCCGATGGTCTGGCACTCCGGGGTGTAGCGGACCGAGTCCTTCCAGGTCCACCGGCCTTCCTTGAGCTGGTGGACGAAGCCGTCGATGTCGCAGCTGTAGGTGCGCTTCCAGTAGCCGGAGGCGACCGTGATGGCGGTGCCCGCCACCGGGTGGGCGGTCTCCAGCTCCAGCGCCTGGATCCCGTAGCTGTCCTCGATCTGCTCGTAGGTGCTGGTGAGTTCGTAGAGCGAGAGATCGGTGTCGGTCATGGTGCCGTACGCGATCTTGCTCGCCTTCAGGGTGCCGAGATCGCCGCCCGAGGCGTCGAGCAGGGTGAACGTCCGGGAGGACGGCTGATCGATGACGACCTCGCCGGGGCCCGGGAAGCCGGACTCCATGCAGTGCCCGTTGGAGAGCACGAGGGCGGGGTCGGTGGGCTCGGAGTCGGGCGAACGGACGACGGAGCCCGAACAGTTGCTGAGCGCGACGGTTCCGGCGAAGGTCACGGCCTTCGCGGCGGGGTCGGCCTTGGGCGCGGCTTCCTGTATCTGCGGTGCGGGCTCGGCTGCGGCGACGGGCGCGGCACCCGCTCCCAGGAGCAGGGCAGCGAGAAACGCACCGACGAGAGGCTTGTTCATGTGGGGGGTCCCCTCCAGTGATGCCAAGGGCCGGAGATCTTCCGGCTATTGACATGCGCATGTTGGCGCAGATGTCTGGCCATCACAAGGGGTCAATTCCGGACGCGGCTACGACAGGCTCCGGGACTGCCCGTGCCCCAGCCCCACCACCACCTCGGAAGCGGACCCGGACGCGGACCCGGAAGCAGCCCCGGAAGCGGCCCTTGTACGGGACTCCGACCCGTACTCCGGCCCGTACTCCGGCCCGGGTCCGTGGGCGTCCTCCGGACAGGAGCAGGCCCCGCCGCGACAGACGTGGTCGCGCCCCCACTGCCCCAGCGGTTCCAGCGCGGCGTTCAGCGAGAGGCCCAGCGGGGTGAGCGAATACTCCACGCGCGGCGGCACTTCGGCATACACCTCGCGGTGCACGATGCCGTCGTCCTCCAGCTCCTTGAGATGGGAGCTGAGGACCTTTTCGGTCACCCCGGTCACGGCACGGCGCAGCTCACCGAACCGGCAGGTCCGCTCGTTGAGCGCCCACAGGATGAGCACCTTCCACTTGCCGCCGACCACGTCCATCGCCGCGTCGATCCCGCAGACGAAAGCCCCCGGCCTCCGTACGATCCGTGTCATCGTCCGTCCCTCCCCCACCTGGTCGCTAACCACGAGGTAACCACCCACTCCATAGTGCGTACTTGTTGCCTCCGGCGCCGTCGACCAGCCTAATCGGCATGTCCGACAACACCTTTGCTTCCGCCCGGCCCGCCCCTCCGACCCCTCTCACCCTGCTCGGCCTCGGCGCGATGGGCGCCGCGCTCGCCCGCACCTGGCTCGCCGCCGGGCACCCCCTGACCGTCTGGAACCGCAGCCCCGGCCGGAGCGCCGAACTCGCCGCCGCCGGTGCGCGGGTGGCCGCCACGGCGGCCGAGGCGGTGGCCGCGAGCCCGCTCGTCGTCACCTGCCTCCTGGACGACGCCTCGGTCCGCGAGGCGCTGGCCGATGCCGACCTCACCGGCAAGGACCTGGTCGACCTCACCACCTCCACCCCCGCCGAGTCGCGCACCCGCGCGGTCTGGGCGAACGAACGCGGCGCCCGCTTCCTGGACGGCGGGATCATGGCCATTCCGCCGATGGTCGGTGTGCCGGAGGCCGGCGGCTATGTCTTCTACAGCGGTACCCGCGAGGTCTTCGACGCCCACCAGGAGGTGCTGTCCGTTCCCGTCGGCACCCGGTACGTCGGCGCCGACCCGGGGTTCGCCGCACTCCACGACGTGGCGCTGCTCAGCGCGATGAACGCCATGTTCGCCGGGGCCCGGCACGCGGCCGCGCTGGTCGCGAACTCGGGGGTCGACGAGAAGGAGTTCGGCGCGCTGGTGGCCGGCTGGCTCACGGCGATGGCCCCGGCGACAGCGGCGTACGCGGGCGGCCCGATGCCCGACGACCCGACCAGCGCGGCCGTGGCGGAGGCGGGGGACGCGACGCTGCTCCGTACGGCTCAGGAACAGGGCGTCGACACGGCCCTGCTGATCGCGTCGACGGGCTCGATGAACGGGATGTGACGGGCCCCGGCCGTACGTGCGGCGGGGCCCCAACCGTACGACGGGACCTGCCGCGTCAGGCTTCCGCCGCCGCGGCCTCCTTCGCGTACGTCATCGCCTGGCGCAGCGACAGACCGGGTTCGGCCTCTCGCAGGATCTTGATGGCCGGCACGGAGTCCGCCGGGCCCTCGTGCCCGGCGGCGGCGAGGTGGTGCCGTACCCACCGGCCGCGCAGCTCCGCGTCCGAGGACACGGCGGATTCCTCGGCCAGGGCAAGGGCGCGCTCCAGGCCGGGGCGCTCGGCGTCCGTGGCGGTCGCCAGCGCACTCCGGATCCCGGCGACGACATCGGGTGCGTCGCGGAGGACGAGTACGGCGAGGGGCTGGGGCTTCCGGAACAGGCTCATGGGGCCACCCTTCCCCGGCCGGCCCGGCTCTCACCGAAGTTGAGCAAGATCTGAGCCGCGCCGCCCGCCCCCGCCCGGTGCGCCCATCCCCC
>NZ_JBIVUT010000017.1:0-183061 GCF_044757365.1 Streptomyces sp. NPDC091289 | reverse complement strand
TCACCCGGGCCGGTGGGCCTCACCCGGGCCGGTGGGCCTCACCCGGGCCGGTGGGCCTCACCCGGGCCGGTGGGCCTCACCCGGGCCGGTGGGCCTCACCCGGGCCGGTGGGCCTCGGTCCTCGGACCGAGGCCCACCGGCCGCACATGTCGGTCCACGGCCGGAGGCGCGCCCGTGCCCCGGCTGCGTACGGTCGGCGTATGACACTCGACCTCGACGCGTACTTCGCCCGCATCGGCTGGACCGGGGAGCCCCGCCCCACCCTGGAGGTGCTGCGGTCCCTGCAGCGCGCCCACATGCCCGGCATCCCGTTCGAGAACCTGGACGCCGTCCTCGGCTCGGCCCCGTCGCTGGCGCTCGACGACCTGGAGGCGAAACTCGTGCGCGGCGAGCGCGGCGGGTACTGCTACGAGCACAACACGCTCTTCTCCGCCGTCCTGAGGCAGCTCGGCTTCTCCGTGACGCTGCTGGTGGCCCGCGTGGTGCTGGGTGCGGCGCCGGGCGACATCCGGCCGCGTACGCACATGCTGATGCGGGTGGACGTGGCGGGTGAGCCGCACCCGTATCTGGTGGATGTCGGCTTCGGTGCGACCGGCGCCCTGCTGGAGCCGATCGAGCTGGTGGAGGGCGCCGAACTGTTCGACGCCCCGCGCCACCACCGGCTCGTCCACGTCGCGCACGACGGCCCGCTGCCGATGTGGGAGCTCCAGGCGGAGAAGGGCGGCTCGTGGGAGCCGCAATACGCGTTCACCCTGGAGCCGTTCGAGGCGCCGGACTACGAGGTGATCAACTGGCACATCGCGACGCACCCGCGTTCGCCGTTCCGGCAGGCGGTGTACGCGCAGCGCACCCGGATCGGCTCCCACCTGCTGCTGGCCGGGCTGGACCTGGTGGAGACGGCCGACGACGGCACGGTCGAGGAGCGGCGGCTGAAGGACGGCGACGAGGCGCTGCGGGTCCTGGCGGACGACTTCGGCATCCGGCTCCCGGAGGGCACCCGGCTGCCGGAGTGAGCCCCGCAGCGCCGGAGTGAGCCCCGCACCGGCGGAGTGAGCCCCGTGCCGTCGGCCGGACGGTCCCCGTACGCGGGGCCCCCGCATGCGGCCCCCGCGTACGGCCCCGCGTGGCGCATCTCACCCGTTCCGGCCGCTCACACCCCCATTCCAAGCCGCGGCACCGCCCCGACCGGGCGATCCCACGGTCCGGGGCGGCGACGGGCATGGCGATGGAAGCCGGGGCGGGGCGGGGAGACGCCCCGGAGGGCGTACACGGGGAGCAATCCCCGCGCACCGCGCGAAACGCGGCCGTAAGCTCGCGGACATGCAGGTCATCCAGTCCACGAAGCTCTCCAACGTCTGTTACGAGATCCGGGGTCCCGTGCTGGAGGAGGCGATGCGGCTGGAAGCGGCCGGTCAGCGCATCCTCAAGCTGAACACGGGCAACCCCGCCGCGTTCGGGTTCGAGTGCCCGCCGGAGATCCTCGAGGACATCCTGCGCAACCTCGCGGGCGCGCACGGTTACGGCGACGCGAAGGGCCTGCTGTCCGCGCGCCGTGCGGTGGTGCAGCACTACCAGACCAAGGGCATCGAGCTCGACGTCGAGGACATCTACCTCGGCAACGGCGTCTCCGAGCTGATCCAGATGTCGATGCAGGCGCTGCTGGACGACGGCGACGAGGTGCTCGTACCGGCTCCCGACTATCCGCTGTGGACCGCATCGGTCTCGCTGGCGGGCGGGACGGCCGTGCACTACCGGTGCGACGAGCAGGCCGACTGGATGCCGGACCTCGCGGACATCGAGCGGAAGATCACCGACCGCACCAAGGCCCTGGTGATCATCAACCCGAACAACCCGACCGGTGCGGTGTACGACGACGAGATGCTGCGCGGTCTCACCGAGATCGCCCGGCGGCACAACCTGATCGTCTGCTCCGACGAGATCTACGACCGGATCCTCTACGACGGCGCGACCCACACCCCGACGGCCTCGCTGGCCCCGGACCTGATGGTGCTGACGTTCAACGGGCTCTCCAAGAACTACCGGGTGGCCGGCTACCGCTCCGGCTGGATGGCCGTCTGCGGCCCGAAGGCGCACGCCACCTCGTACATCGAGGGGCTGACGATCCTCGCCAACATGCGGCTCTGCGCCAACATGCCCTCGCAGCACGCGGTGGCCACCGCGCTCGGCGGGCGGCAGTCGATCGAGGACCTGGTGCTGCCGGGCGGCCGGATCCTGGAGCAGCGGGACGTGGCGTACGACCTGCTGACCTCGATCCCCGGGGTGACCTGCGTGAAGCCGAAGGGGGCGCTGTATCTCTTCCCCCGGCTCGACCCCGAGGTCTACAAGATCAAGGACGACCGGCAGATGGTGCTGGACCTGCTGCGGGCCGAGAAGATCATGGTCGTGCAGGGCACCGGCTTCAACTGGCCCGAACCCGATCACTTCCGGATCGTCACGCTGCCGACGGTGGAGGACCTGACCGACGCGGTGACCCGGATCGGCACCTTCCTGGACGGTTACGGACAGCCGTAGCGCGACCACAGTCCGGATCGAGCACAACTTTAGACTTGTTCCAATGTAGGATGGTTCCACGCATCATCGGGAGGCCATCCATGTACGAGCCGATCCGCAGCCCGTCGGTCCACACCCCGGCCGGCCCCGCGGACTTTCCGCACCGCAGCCGTGAGGAGGAGCTGGACATCCAGCTCGCCGGGCACCTGGCCGCCCTCCTCGCGGTCACCGACGAACTGGGCCTCGGCACGGCGGGCGACCGCATCGCCGAGCAGGTCGCCCGGCTGCGCGGCGCGCCGCCCGCCCGGCACGCCGGCCTGACCGACGCCGCCCCCGCGGACCTCCACCGCCGTGCACACGCACTGGCGGGCCGCGCCCTGCTGGTGGCCGCGTCCCGCGCCGACACCACCGCCGCCATCCTCTCCGCCGAGCGGATGGACGCCCACACCGCGGCCCTCGCCGCCCTCGCCGGCCCCGCCCCCTCCGGGCACCTGGTCGGCGCCCACTGACGGCCCCGGTCCGCGTGCCGCGCAGGCGTGCGGACCGGGTGCCATGGACCTTCGCCGGGCAGGTCCGTTGCGTTCTGGGATGGCCCCTTCATCTGCCGTCCACCCAACTCGGCCCGGAATGTGGGTTTCCGCGAGCACGCTGCGCAGGTGAGACGCATCGTGGGAATCGTCCTGGCGGTCCTGCTGATCGCCGGAGTGGCAGGGGCCGTCGCCCTGGGCCGCGACAACGGGGGCAGCGGAGACAGCGGCACGGCCGCGAAGACCGTGCGCGGGGTGATCGGGTCGGAGAAGGCCGAGTTCTTCGCCGACCCCGACACCGTGAAGGCCCTCGCGGCCAAGGGGTTCACCGTCCGGACCGAGACCTCCGGGTCCTGGGCGATGGACCGACTACCCCTGAAGGGCTACGACTTCGCCTTCCCCGGCTCCAAGGCCCCGGCCGATGAGCTGCGCCGGGGAGCCGAGTCCCAGGGCGGCCCGCTGCGGCCGTTCTACTCACCGCTCGTCGTGGTGGCCCACCGCAACGCGGCCGAGGTCCTCGCGGACAACGGTCTGGCCCGGCTGCGGGCCGACGGCGGATCGAAGTTCACCACGCAGGGGACGCTGCTCATGGAGCCCTACCTGACGGCGGCGGAGGACGACCGGACCTGGCAGCAGCTCAAAGGGGCTTCCGGGCATGCCGAGTTGAGCGGCACGGTGTTCATCACGAGCACCGATCCCGTCACCTCCAACTCCGGCGCCCTCTACCTCGCCGCCGCCTCGTACGTCGCCGACGGCGGGCGGGTGGCCACGGACGAGAAGGCCGTGGCGCGCACCGCGCCCCTGCTGCGCAAGCTCGTCCAGGTGCAGGGCGCCCAGCAGACCAGCAGCGACGCGCCGTTCCGCGACTTCATCAGCGGGGTCGGCAACCCCCTCGTGCTGGTCTACGAGTCGCAGGTGGCCTCCCTCCTGATGAGCAGTCAGCGTCAGGAGGTCGGCGACCTCGTCGTCCTCTACCCGGACACCACGGTCTCCAGCGACCACACCCTCGTACCGCTGACCGACCACGGGCGCGAGCTCGGCGAGCTGCTGTCCACCGACCCCGGGCTGCGGAAGCTGGCGGTGCGGCACGGGTTCCGGCCCCAGGGCGCGGCGGCCGAGTTCAGCGCCGCGACCGCGGAGCACACCGCCTACATCGACCAGCGGCTGACCGGCGTACGCCAGGCGCCCGTGCCCACCGCGGAGGTGCTGCGCTCGATGGCGCGGCGGGCCCGCGGCTGACGACGCCCCGGCTCGCGGCCAGCCCTGTTCCCGGACACGGACACGGACACGGACCCGCACTCGTACTCGCAGCACAGGAGACCGCCACCATGCCCCAGGACGCCGGACCACAGAACGCCGGACACCCGAACGCCGGGCCTCGGAACGCCCGGCACCGGAACGCCGAGCCTCAGGACGCCGGGCCTCAGGACCCTCGACGGCCGTTCGACCCGCCGACCACCCCGCTCGTGCTCACCCCGCCCGCGCCCGTCGCCCCCATCCGCACCGAGCAGGCCGCCGGGCTCGTCCCGGTCGAGGACGCCGTGCGGGCCGACATGGTCCGGCGCGCCGAGGAGTACGTCGAGGGCCTCGCCGGGCTCGACGCCCGCTCGCCCGAGTTCGGCGCCAAGGTCGGCGAGATCGCCGCGCTCGGGCAGAGCGACATCCGCAGCGCCGCCCAGCAGTCCAACCGGATGCTGGACCGCACCGTCCGCTCGCTCGCCTCCGGCGAGGGCGACGCCCCGGCCCGCGTGGGGTCCTCGCTGGTCGAGCTGCGCCGCACGGTGGAGGACCTCGATCCGCGCGACGCCCCCGGGCGCGGGGCCCGCCGGCTGCTGTCCCGGCTGCCGGGCGGGCGGCGGCTGCGCGACCACATCGCGAAGTACGCCTCCGCCAAGGGCACCCTCGACCGGATCGTCGGCTCGCTCCGCGGCGGCCAGGACGAACTACGGCGCGACAACGCCGTGTTGCACACCGAGCGGACCCGTCTCTGGGAATCCATGGGGAAGTTGCAGGAGTACGCGGTCCTCACCGAGGCCCTCGACGGCGTCGTGGAGCGGCGCGTCGCGGAGGCCGAGGCGGCGGGCGATCCGGGGCGGGCGGACGCGCTGCGGGCCGACGTCCTCTTCCCCGTACGGCAGAAGCACCAGGATCTGCTGACCCAGATCGCCGTCTGCGCCCAGGGATACCTGGCGATGGACGTCGTACGGCGCAACAACGACGAGCTGATCAAGGGCATCGACCGGGCGGCCACCACCACCGTGTCCGCGCTGCGCATCGCGGTGATGCTGTCCTCGGCGCTGGAGAACCAGCGCCGGGTGACCGAGCAGGTGCGGGAGCTGCGCTCGACCACCGAGGACCTGATCCGGGGCAACGCGGAGATGCTGGCCACCCAGAGCGGGGAGATCCAGCGCATCGCGGCCGATCCGGCGGTCGGCGTCGAGACCCTGCGCACCGCGTTCGGGCAGATCTACACGACGCTCGACGCCATCGACACGTACAAGGCGCGGGCGACCGAGACCATGGCGGCCACGGTCGCATCGCTGACCGCCGAACTCCAGGAAGCCGGAGCCCGGTTGGACCGCAGCCGCACGGCGGACGCGTCCCTGGACGGAGGCCGCTCATGAGAGGCCGACGCCCGGGAAGGGCCCTTCTCGCCCGGCGCGCCCTGGTCCCGCTGCTGGCCGCGGCCCTGCTCGTCCCGCTCGCCGCCTGCACGACGGACAAGGACACCGGGCGGGACACCGGCCGGGGCGACGGCGACGACGGGCGGGCACGCACGGGAACCATCCGAGTGCTGGCCTCCAGTGAACTCAGCGACATGAAGCCCCTGTTGGAGAAGGCCCGGGAGGCGACCGGGATCACCGTGCGGCCCACCTGGGCGGGCACGCTGGACGCCGTGGAGCGGCTGGCTTCGGGGAAGGCGGACGGGGCGTTCGACGCGGTGTGGCTGTCGTCCAACGACTATCTGCGCCTCGACCCGGAGGCCGCCCGCAGGATCGCCTCCGAGACCCCGCTGATGGCCTCCCCGGTCGCCCTCGGCGTACGGCCCGCGGCGGTGAAGCGGCTCGGCTGGGATGCGGAGTCGGTCAGCTGGGCGCAGGTCCACCGGGCAGTCGCGGCCGGGGACCTGACATACGGGATGACCGACCCGAACCGCTCCAACTCCGGCTTCTCCGCCCTGATTTCGATCGCCTCCGGGCTCTCCGGCGCCCAGGCGGCGCTGACCGACACCGATGTCCGCAAGGCCGGGCCGAAGCTGAAGGAGTTCTTCGCGGGGCAGCGGCTGACCTCCGGCTCCTCGGGCTGGCTGGCCTCCGCGTACGCCCGGCGCTCCACCGTGGACGCGCTGATCAACTACGAGTCGGTGCTGCTGTCGCTGAACCGGGACAGCGACGCCGGGCTGACCGTGATCCGCCCCCGCGACGGGGTGGTGACCGCCGACTACCCGCTGAGCGCGCTCACCGGGGCCACCCCGGAGGCCCGGGACGCCGTGCAGACCCTGGCCGAGCACTTCCGGTCCACCGAGGTGCAGCGGGAGATCACCGCGCTGACGCTGCGCCGCCCGGTGGTCGCCGCCGCGCGCCCCGCCGACCCGCTCTCGCCCGAGCAGCGCCGCGAACTGCCGTTCCCCGGTACGCGGTCGGTCGCGGACGGGCTGCTGTCCTCGTACGAGCACCGGCTGC
Source organism: Streptomyces sp. NPDC091289 (assembly GCF_044757365.1). Classification (NCBI taxonomy): domain Bacteria; kingdom Bacillati; phylum Actinomycetota; class Actinomycetes; order Kitasatosporales; family Streptomycetaceae; genus Streptomyces; species Streptomyces sp. NPDC091289. Next base: position 176,340 of record NZ_JBIVUT010000017.1, on the reverse strand, counting down.
GGCGTCCGTCGCGGACCGTGTACGTGCTGGACACCTCCGGGTCGATGGCGGGCCGGCGGCTGGCGCAGCTGAAGTCCGCGCTGAACGGGCTGACCGGCGACTTCCGCGAGCGCGAACAGGTCACGCTGCTGCCGTTCGGGTCCACCGTCAAACAGGTCCGCACGCATACCGTCGACCCGGCGGACCCGAAGGCGGGCCCGGCGGCGATCCGGGCGGACACGGCCGCGCTGACGGCCGAGGGCGACACGGCGATCTACTCGTCGCTGGCCGCGGCCTACGACCACCTCGGCCCGGACACCGAGTCCGCGTTCACCTCCATCGTGCTGATGACGGACGGCGAGAACACGGCGGGGCGGTCGGCGGCGGAGTTCACGGCGTTCTACCGGGAGCTGCCCGCCGCCCGGCAGGTCACCCCGGTGTTCCCGATCATGTTCGGCGACTCCGACCGCTCGGAGCTGGACGCGATCGCCGCGCTGACCGGCGGCCGGCTCTTCGACGGGACGAAGGAGGAGGGCCCGGGCTCGCTGGACGGGGCGTTCGAGGAGATCCGTGGCTACCAGTGAGGAGATCCGTGGCTACCAGTAGGGATCCGGCGGGGAACAGGTCCCCGGCTGCCCGCAGGGACCCGACGGGAGGCAGTTCCGCCGCCGCGGCCCGGGTGATCGGCTATCTGGAGTCGGCCCGGAATCTGACCGGCAGCGCCGCGGCCCTCGGCGGCCTCGCCCTCACCTTCGCCGGGTTCGCGGGCGCGTACTGGCCGGTGGTCGTCGGCGGGCTGTACGGGGCGGGCGCGCTGCTCGCCCCGCCGCGCCGGCCGCCCGCCCCGGCGTTCGAGGAGCCGTCGTCCCGGCTGGACGAGGTGCGGGCCGACCTCGTGACCCTGCGGGCGTACCTGGACCGGGTGGACCTGCCGCCCGGCGCGACGGAGCGGCTCGCCGCGCTGACCGGTCTGCTGGAGGGGCTGCTGGCCCCCGGCTGGGTCTCCGAGGCGCTGGCGGACGACCCGGAGGGCGTGCACGTGGTGGCGCGGGCGGTGCGCCGGGACGTTCCGGAGTCCGTCGACACGTATCTGCGGACCCGGTGGTGGACGCGGCTCGCGCCGGGCGGGCGGGCTCCGGAGGAGGAGCTGGAGCGGCAGGTGGTGCTGCTGCACGGGGAGACGCAGCAGCTGGTGGACGCGCTGCGCGAGGCAGAGGAGCTGCGCCAGCGGTCGCACACGAAGTACCTGGAGGACCGGGGCGGCTCCCCGTGGGCGGAAAAGGAGCGGCCCCCGGAACCGTGAGGGGGTTCCGGGGGCCGGGAGGGTGTCCTTGGTCGGGAACGGCCCTCCGGGGCCGTCGGCCACTAGCTAACAGCTACCAGCTATGAGCTATTGGCCGTAACAGGCCCCGTACCGCGGCGGGTCGTCGTCGTACCCACAGGTCAGGGCGGATCTCCGAGGGGACCCGGCCGCGGGGTTCAGCGGGAGTGCCGGGCTCAGCCCAGGCGCTCGACGAGCGCGTGGTACTCGTCCCACAGCTCCTTGGGCGTGTGGTCGCCGAAGGTGTTGAGGTGCTCGGGGACCAGGGCGGCCTCCTCGCGCCAGACCTTCTTGTCGACCGTGAGGAGGAAGTCGAGGTCGGCCTCGGAGAGGTCCAGGCCCTCGGTGTCGAGCGCGCCCTTGGCCGGCAGGATGCCGATCGGGGACTCGACGCCCTCGGCCTTGCCCTCCAGGCGCTCCACGATCCACTTCAGGACGCGGCTGTTCTCGCCGAAGCCGGGCCACACGAACTTGCCCGCGTCGTTCTTGCGGAACCAGTTCACGTAGTAGATCTTCGGGAGCTTCGACTGGTCGGCCTTGTCGGCGCCGACCTTCACCCAGTGGTTCATGTAGTCGCCCATGTTGTAGCCGCAGAACGGCAGCATGGCGAACGGGTCGCGGCGCAGCTCGCCGACCTTGCCCTCGGCGGCGGCGGTCTTCTCGGAGGCGACGTTGGCTCCGAGGAAGACGCCGTGCTGCCAGTCGAAGGACTCGGTGACCAGCGGGACGGCGGAGGCGCGGCGGCCGCCGAAGAGGATCGCCGAGATCGGCACGCCCTTGGGGTCCTCCCACTCGGGCGCGATGATCGGGCACTGTCCGGCGGGGACGGTGAAGCGGGCGTTGGGGTGGGCGGCGGGCGTGCCGGACTCGGGGGTCCAATCGTTGCCCTTCCAGTCGGTGAGGTGCGCGGGCGCCTCCTCGGTCATGCCCTCCCACCACACGTCGCCGTCGTCGGTGAGCGCGACGTTGGTGAAGACGGAGTTGCCCCACATGGTCTTCATGGCGTTGGCGTTGGTGTGCTCGCCGGTGCCGGGCGCGACGCCGAAGAAGCCGGCCTCGGGGTTGATCGCGTAGAGGCGGCCGTCCTCGGCGAACCGCATCCAGGCGATGTCGTCGCCGATGGTCTCCACGGTCCAGCCGGGGATGGTCGGCTCCAGCATGGCGAGGTTGGTCTTGCCACAGGCGGAGGGGAACGCGGCCGCGACGTACTTGGACTCACCGCGCGGCGGCGTGAGCTTGAGGATGAGCATGTGCTCGGCGAGCCAGCCCTCGTCGCGGGCCATGACGGAGGCGATGCGGAGCGCGTAACACTTCTTGCCGAGCAGGGCGTTGCCGCCGTAGCCGGAGCCGTACGACCAGATCTCGCGGTCCTCGGGGAAGTGCGAGATGTACTTGGTGGTGTTGCAGGGCCACGGAACGTCCTCCTGGCCCTCGGCCAGCGGCGCTCCCAGCGTGTGGACGGCCTTCACGAAGAAGCCGTCGGTGCCCAGCTCGTCCAGGACGGCCTGGCCCATGCGGGTCATGGTGCGCATGGAGACGGCGACGTACGCGGAGTCGGTGATCTCGACGCCGATCGCGGAGAGCGGCGAGCCGACGGGGCCCATGCAGAAGGGCACGACGTACATGGTGCGCCCACGCATGGACCCCCGGAACACACCCTGCTCACCCGTGAAGATCTCCCGCATCTCGGCGGGGTCCTTCCAGTGATTGGTCGGACCCGCGTCCTTCTCCTCCTTCGAGCAGATGAACGTACGGTCCTCGACGCGGGCGACGTCGCTCGGGTCGGACGCGGCGTAGTACGAGTTCGGCCGCTTGATCTCGTCCAGCTTGGTGAACGTGCCCTTGGCGACGAGCTCCCCGCACAGGCGCTCGTACTCGGCCTCGGAGCCGTCGCACCAGACCACCCGGTCCGGCTGGGTGATGGCTGCGATCTCGTCGACCCAGGAGACCAGCTCCTGGTGGTGGGTGGGGACAGTGAGGGGAGCCGCGATGTCGCGCGCCACGATCGCTCCTAGTTGAGGGTGTCAGTTGTCTGAAGGCCCCGTGGGGGCTGCGACCCGGATGCTTCGTACCCTTCGAATTCCCCTGGCGCTCATCCGGTGCCGACTGCACTCATTTGATCATCCGACCGATCCGCCCATATGTCCAGGGGGCCTCACACGTGAGCATCGCCACTCATTTGCGCCCCATATCCACTACCTACGGTGGCGTAGGTAGCATGCGGATATGACTGACGCCGCCGCTAGCGCCGCGACCCCGGGCCCCGTCGTACTCGACCCCGTCCCCGTCAAACCGCGGATGCGCGGCTGGCTGCACGCCGGAATGTTCCCAGCGGTGGTGATCGCCGGGATCACGCTCATCGCCCTGACCGACAGCACGATGGGCCGGATCGCCTGTGGCGTCTACATCCTCAGCGCCTGTCTGCTGTTCGGTGTCAGCGCGGTCTACCACCGCGGCACCTGGGGTCCGCGTGGCGAGGCGGTGCTCCGTCGGCTGGACCACGCGAACATCTTCCTGATCATCGCGGGCACCTACACACCGCTGACGCTGCTCCTGCTCCCCGAGTCGACGGCCCGGCCCCTGCTGTGGGCGGTCTGGGCGGCCGCCGCGGCGGGCATCGCGTTCCGCGTCTTCTGGGTCGGCGCGCCGCGCTGGCTCTACACCCCGTGCTACATCGCGATGGGCTGGGCGGCGGTGTTCTTCCTGCCGGACTTCATGCGGACCGGCGGTATCGCGGTCCTGGTCCTCGTCATCGTCGGCGGGCTGCTGTACAGCGCGGGCGGGGTGATCTACGGGATCAAGAAGCCGAACCCGTCACCGCGCTGGTTCGGCTTCCACGAGGTCTTCCACTCGCTGACGCTGGCGGCGTTCATCGCGCACTACGTGGGCATCTCGCTGGTCGCGTACCAGCACGGTTAAGCACTGAGGGGTCAGGGGTGAGGGGCCGGCCGCACGAGGCGACCGGCCCCTCACTCAGATGCGGGCCTCACCCGCCCAGCTTGGCCGCCAACTCCCCCGCATCCGTCGTCGGCGCGTCGCACACGAAGTGCCGGCAGACGTACGCGGTCGGCTCCCCGCCCACCAGCGGCCGGTCGACCAGCAGCGGGAACTCGGCCCCCGCTCCCGGCCCCTCCCCCGCCGCGACGACCGCGCCGGGGGCCCGGCCCAGCAGCGCCGTACGGTGCAGCTCGCCGCCGACCGGCCCGGCCACGGCCACCTCGCGGGGCCCGTCCAGCAGCGCTTCGGCCACGGCGAGGCCCCAGCCGACGAACCGGGGGACGCGCGGGCCCAGGGCCTTCACCACACCGAGCGCGCCCTCGGCGGCGGTGCGATGGGCCTCGGACCCGGTGTACGCGGCGTACGAGAGCAGCGCACCGGCGGCCGCGGTCCACCCGGACGGGGTGGCGCTGTCGGTGGGATCCTGAGGCCGCCGGATGAGCTGCTCGGCGTCGTGGGCGGTGTCGTACAGCTGCCCGCCCTCGCCGGTGAACTGCTCCAGCACGATGTCCAGCAGGAACCCGGCGAACTCCAGCCAGGCCCCCTCCCCCGTCACGGCGGCCAGCGCGAGGAACCCCTCGGCCACATCGCCGTAGTCCTCCAGCACCCCGGCGTTGTCCCCGGCCCGCCCGTCCTTGGAGGTGCGGGTCAGCCGGGCGACCTCGCCCAGGTGCACCCGCACGAGCAGGTCGGCGGCCTCGGTGGCCCGCTCCACAAGATCGGGCCGGTCGAAGTAGGCCCCGGTCTCGGCAAGGGCGGCAATAGCAAGCCCGTTCCAGGCGGCAACAACTTTGTCGTCCCGCCCCGGGCGCGGCCGCTCCTCACGGGCGGCCAGCAGCCGGGCCCGTACGTCGGCGACCCGCGCGGCGTCCACGGGCCCGGTGTCCCCCGGCAGCCGGAGCACGGAGGCCCCCTCCTCGAAGGTCCCGTCCTCGGTCACCCCGAAGAAGGCGGCGGCGAAGGCGGCGTCATCCTCCCCCAGCACCTCCCGCAACTGCGCAGGCGTCCACACGTAGAACGCCCCCTCGACATGCTTGCCCTCCGCGTCCTCGCTGTCGGCATCGAGCGCCGAGGCGAACCCGCCCTCGGCGGTCCGCAGCTCCCGCACCATGAAGTCGGCGGTCTCCAGGGCGATCCGCCGGGCCTCGTCCGACCCGGTGGTGCGCCACAGATGGGCGTACACGCGGCAGAGCAGCGCATTGTCGTAGAGCATCTTCTCGAAGTGCGGCACGAGCCACTCCCGGTCCACGGAGTAGCGCGCGAAGCCCCCGCCGAGCTGGTCGTAGATCCCGCCCCGGGCCATCGCCGAGCAGGTGTCGGAGGCCATCTGGAGCGCCCCCTCGGACCCTGTACGGGCGTAATGCCGCAACAGGAACTCCACCGCCATGGCCGGCGGGAACTTGGGCGCACCCCCGAACCCGCCGTGCTGCTCGTCGTACTCCCGGGTCAGCCCGAGCAACGCCTGAGCGGTCTCCTGCTCCCCCGGCACCCCGTCGCCGCCATGAACCAGCGACCGCCCCGCCAGATCGGCGACGATGCGCCCCGCGACCTCGGCGACCTCGTCCCGCCGGTCGGTCCAGGCGGCCACCACACCCTCCAGCACCTGCTGGAAGGAGGGCGAGCCGTGCCGGGCCTCGGGCGGGAAGTAGGTCCCGAAGTAGAAGGGTTCGGCGTCCGGGGTGAGAAAGACGGTCATCGGCCAGCCACCGTGCCCGGTGGCCGCCTGGACGGCCTCCATGTAGACGGCGTCGACGTCGGGCCGCTCCTCCCGGTCGACCTTCACCGGCACGAAGTGCGCGTTGAGGTAGGCGGCGACGGTCTCGTCCTCGAACGATTCGTGCGCCATGACGTGGCACCAGTGACAGCTGGCGTACCCGACGCTGAGCAGCACGGGCACATCCCGCTTCCTGGCCTCCTCGAACGCCTCGGGCGACCAGGGCCACCAGTCGACGGGATTGTCGGCGTGCTGGAGGAGGTACGGGGAGGTGGTCTGCGCAAGTCGGTTGGCCATGGGGCCAATCCTCGCGCACCGTCCCCCGCGACACCCGCGGAGGCACACCATGACCGCCGGGATCGTGGCGCCCATGGCCTCAACCGACGCTCCGCTCCGGGCGCGTTCCCACCGACCGGCCTTCTATCGCCCACAGCGGCGAGGCGACCGCTCCCCGGAGCGTCTTGGCGCGGAGGGACTCCATGCCGAGGTGGAGGGAGGTGGCGCCGTGCGCGTAGGCGTCCTCGATGGGGAGGTAGTAGACGAGGTTGAAGTACTCGTGCGCGCCGCGCAGCCGGGCGTAGTCGTATCCGGTGGAGCGGAGCCAGACGGTGTCCGCGTGGTGGTAGGAGAGGCTGAAGGCGACCATGTGGCGGCCGGCGAACGCGGCGTGGACGCGGCCGCTGTCGGCCATGCCCTCGGCCTGGTCGCGCAGCAGTCCGGCCATGGCGGCGGGGTCTGCCGGGTGACCGTGGCGTTCCTGGAGCTGGGCGGCCAGGGCCCCGGCGGCAGCGGCGCACTCGGAGAGCCGTAGGGTGCGCAGCTCGTATCCGGCTTCGGCGAAGGCCCGGCGTTCGCGGCGGATCGCGACGCGCCGCTTCGATGTCAGGCCCTCCAGATAGTCCTCGAAGGTACTGCCGGGCAGCGGGATGCGGGCGTCCTGGTTGAGCTGGACGGGCTTGGTACCGCAGGCGTCGGCGAGTTCGGCGGCCGCCTCGTCGGTGACGTACAGCCACCACGGCACGGCGTTCTCGGCGGCGGCGAGGGTTCCGGTGGCGGCCACGAGGTGGCCGAGTGCCTCGCGCCGACGGCCAGGGGTGAGACGCGGGTGGAGGAGAGGGGCGTTGAGATAGCCGCGGCGGGCTCCCGCGAGCAGGGTCCGGGCCGGCGCCCGGTCGGGGAGGAGTTCGTGGACGCGGTAGAGGTCGTTGGGTTCGGTGTCGCCCACGTACAGCGGTACGGCGGCGATCAGGTGACCGTCGTCGTGGACCAGTGCGTAGCGGACCCGGGCGGTGGGGTCGCGCTGCTGGGCGGCGAGCCACTGATGGGAGAGGTAGAGACCCGCCCGCGTGGCCAGGACGTCCCACGAGGCGGCGGGAACGTCCGTGATGTCGGGTACGAGGGTGAGGATCACGACGAGGGTCCGTCCGGTCTGGGTGGGGGCGGCGGTGCGCCGGTCAGTCGGCGGCGACCTTGGGCGGTTCGGCCTTCGGTACGTGTGCGGCGCGGTACGGGTCGATGTTCCCCGGCCGTACGAGGGCAAGGGCGACCAGGACCGCTACGGCTCCGGAGGCGCAGGTCAGCAGGAAGGCGCTGTGGTGTCCGGAGTGCTGGGCCAGTTGTCCCGCCGCCAGCGCGGCCACGCCCTGGCCGACGATGAGACCGCTGCCGAGAAGGGTCATCGCCTCGCCCATCCGCTCCAGCGGGGCTACGTGTTCCGCGAGGTTGAACACCGCGATGAGGTGCGGTGCCACGGCGAACCCGATGCCGGCGATGGCGGCGGTCGCGCCGATGAAGCTGTCGACGGCGAGGAGGGGCAGCAGCAGAACCGCCTGCGCGGCGATGGCGAGGCGGAGCTGGAGCGTCAGCTCCAGGGCGATGGGCCGCACCGTGATGGCCAGGCCGGTCAGTGCGCTGGTCACCGCCATGGCGCCCCAGACCAGGCCGGCCATTCCGGTGTCGCCGAGGTGGGCGGACAGGGCGCTGGTGCCCGCGTTGGCGCTTCCCCAGATCATGCCCTGGAGGAGCGCCATGGCGAAGAGGGCGATCAGCGCGGGGTGCAGCAGCCGCACCGGGGAGGAGGTCCGGGCGGGCGTCCCCGGCGGGGCGGTGGGATGGAGGGCGAAGAGCGTGCCGGACACCGCCATGACCAGCCCGGCGAGGACGAGTCCGGCCGCCGGGTGGATCAGGACGACCGTCACCCCGGCGAGTGCCGGTCCGGCCATGAAGCTCAGTTCGTCGACGGTCGTGTCGAAGGAGAGCGCGCGCCGGGTCAGCTCCCGTGAGGTCGCGGGGTCCTGCCCGGCCGCGGGTTCGGTCAGGACGACCCATCGGGTGCGGGAGAGCGGCCCGATCTGCGGCACCGTGAGGCCGACGACCGCTGCGAGCGCCGCCTGTACGACGATCGGCATCCCGGTCAGGGCCGACGCGATGAAGAGGGCGATGGCCGTGGCATTGGCGAGGGAGGCGGCCAGGATGACCGGCCGGTGGCCGCGGCGGTCGGCGTAACGACCGAGGAACGGTCCGCCCACGGCCTGCCCCGTCCACAGCATCCCGGCGGCGATGCCCGCTGTGCCGATGCTGTTGAGTTCCGTCAGCATCAGGAGGGTGGCGATGGGGCATATCGCGGCGGGCAGGCGTGCCGCGAACGAGATCGCGGGCAGTGCGGGACCCGCTATCCGCGTAACTGTCGTGAGGCTTGCGAACGCTGACACCTGATCGTTTCCTGTCATCGTGCGACATGCGCCGCTCAGTGGTGGTCCATCGCATCGGTCAGGGGCTGGTCCTGCTGCTTCCGGACGTCGTTTCCGGGTGCGGAGTCGCCCAGTGCGGAGTCGCCCAGGCTCAGCACCAGCGGCACCGCGAGCAGGTTCACCGCGCCCAGGGCCACCCAGGGCCAGGCAGGCCCGTGTCCCAGGAGCATGGTGAGCACGGCGGGGGCAACGGCGTTCCCGAGACTCCAGGAGAGCTGGAAGACGCCGAGATAGCGGCCCCGGATGTGATCCGGCGCCAGGGAGGCGCTGAGTTCGCTGCTCGACGGCATGCTGAGCATTTCGGCCACCGTGAAGACCGCCATCGCCAGCAGCAGGCCGCCGGCCACCAGCCAGCCGGGGACCGCGAGCAGCAGGCCGAAGACGGCGAAGGCGACCGCGTTGACCACGCCCGCCAAGGCCAGGACGCGGGCCGGGCGGCGGCGTTCGATCAGGCGGGAGACCAGCGTCTGGACCAGGGCGACGAGGACCATGTTGCCGACCATGCACGCGCCCACCAGCCAGGTGGCGGCGTGCAGGACCTTGGTGATGTAGAGGGCGAGAAGGACCGGCAGCATGCTCGCGGCCAGCACGAAGGCCAGGTTCGCCAGGACCAGCCGCAGGTAGCGCATATCGCGCAGCACCGCGCCGTAGCCCCCGCTCTCAGCCGTGCGGACGGGTCGGGGCGCGTCCTCCTCGGCTGCGGGGCGCCAGCCGGCGAGCAGACAGGCCGCGATCACGAAGCTCAGCGCATTGGCCAGAATCAGCGCCCGTACCCAGTCGCTTCCCCAGGCGATCGCGAGGGAGGCGACCGCGGCTCCGAAGCCCCCGCCGATGTTGCGCAAGGCACTGACGAAGCCGAACCAGCGGGCGTGGTCCCGGCGGCGGGCCGCGAGGAGGACGAGGCTGCGGCTGGAGGTCCAGTAGATGCTCGCCCCGGCCTGGACGACGAACTGGACCACCACGATCTTCCACACGCTGTCCGCGGCCAGGAAGGCACAGAAGCCGATGGCCGACAGGACATTGGCGGCGATGACCACCGTGCGGGAGCCGAACCGGTCGATCAGCAGGCCGGCCACGACGGGAGTGGGCAGGGCGAGGAGCTGTCCGAGCGAGAGTGCGGCACCGATGGAGCCGAGGGACAGCGAGGTCGTGGTGGTGAAGTAGAGGACGGTGAAGGCCAGGACCAGTCCGTTGCCGAGGCTGTCCATGACGTTCGCGGAGACGAAGCGGCCGTTCCCCGTCAGGTCGGGCAGCCCCCACTTGTCCAGGAGATCGCGCCCTGTCATCGCGGATCGGGACAGCGGTGGGACCCCGCCCCGGCATCGCGGGGGAAGAAGTCGACCAGCATCATGTCCCGGACCCCCACGGGCATGCCGTCGGCGACCTCCACGGCCGACACACCGTGGAACACCCGCCGGTCGTCGATGACGACCGTCTCGAACGGCTCGGTGAGCAGGGTGCGGAACAACGGGGTCATCTCCCGGTCGTACAGCTGGGAGACCCCGCCCTCGACGTTCTCGCGGCGCATCAGCACCTGGGCCACGAAGTGGTGGCCGTCCTCGTGGATGCCTTCCGGGGCCGGCAGGCCCTCCGCGCCGCGGGAGGCGATGACGCGTATCTGGTGGACCCCGATGGCGCCGGTGGAGACGTCGAAGCTGCCGGGGAGGCGTTCGAGGAGCGTCCGGACGAGTGCGTCGAGGACCGGCGAGTCGGCCACCCCCTGCTCGATGGGGGCGAATTCCCGGGCCGCTCCGCCGTGCAGGGGGTTGATCTCCGCCGCCTGCCGGAAAGCTCCGTGCGGGACGCGCTCCAGGCCGGTGCGCGTCACATGGAACTCGCTGTAGCGGCGTCGGCGATAGCCCGCGCCGTCCTTCAGGTAGCGATCGGCCTGCAGGCCGTCCCAGGACTCGCGCAGGTGCTTGACAGCGATCTCGTCGTGTTCGGCGAGGGCTTCGCGGATCTCGGCGGCGGGCACGTGGACGTACGGCTCGGGCATGGCGAAGGGGCCTTTCGTGCGGGGCGGTGCGGGAGGTGCTGGTTCCGCCTGTCAGCGGACGGCCTGCGCGGCAGGGCTGGTGAGCAGCTTCTCGAGCTGCGCGAGCATGTCCGGCGAGAGAACGTCATGGTCGGCGTCCAGGGCCGTGATCACCTGGAGGAAGCCGGCCTCGGCGCCGTACTCGCAGGTGGCGATCATCAGGCCGCCGTACTCGCGCCCGTCGACCACGAGCTTCGGGGTGATCTGGACGACGTCCAGGGCCTGCTCGGCCTCCTTGACGAAGGCGTCGGTCACGTTGTTGACGGGGAATTCCAGGGACCAGCGGCGCCGGGGCAGCACCGGTTCGGCCGGGGCCTTCCACCGGCCGAGAAGGATCTCGGTCATGATCAGGTAGCTGTTGAGGCCCGAGGCGGCCACACCGAGGGCGGTGGCGCCGGAGACGCGGGGGTTGATCTCCAGGACGTAGTAGGTGCCACGGCTGTAGATGATGTCCAGGTTGATCACACCGGTGATGCCCAGGGTGGTGCACAGCTTCTTCAGCTTCTCCGCCACCGGTGCGAAGGCGGCGTCGTCCGCGGCCCTGGGGGCGGACGACCGCAGCTCCCAGAAGGCGAAGGTCGGCTCGCCGCCGGTCGGGCCGGTGAAGCAGAGCGGCTGAACGGCGTACTCGCCTTCGGCGCCGACGAGTTCGACCGTGCACAGCTCGCCGGTGATGCACCGCTCCAGGACGAAGTTCCCCTCGTCGGGGGTGGCCAGATACTGCTCCAGGTCCGCCCTGTCGCGGATGAAGCGGATGCCGTTGCCCGAGCTGCCCCACACGGCCTTGGTCAGCAGCGGGTAACCGATCTCCTCCGCCTTGAGGCGGATGATGTCCGCGTAGACCGGCACCTCGGCCGCGCCGTTCTTCAGCAGCGTGCCGTCGATGAGCATGCCGTGCGGGGTGTCCAGGCCGTGGTCGGCCAGGATCTTCTTGGTCTCCCACTTGTCGGCGAGGAGCCGGGAGGGATCCAGCCCGTTGGAGACCATCGGTATGCCGTGCCGGGCCAGCTTCTCCTTCACCACGGCGTCCCGCAGACCGGCCTCGTCGGGGAAGGACAGCGAGACGACGCCGTCGGCTCCCCAGGCGCGGACACGCTCGACGATCTGGTCGGGGGTGGCATCCTCCGGCAGCTTCTCCCCTGTTCCGCCGGGGAAGTCCTCGGCACCGCAGTCACCGTCGGTGTAGAAGATGCGGGCTTCGCGACCGGTGCCGGTCACGGTCCGGGCCAGCTCCGGAATGTAGGGGCCGGCCCGCGAGATCGGGATCGATCGGATGTAGGCGATGCGCTTGATGTCCGACGCGGTCAAGGGGTTACTCCAGTTCGATCGGGCGATTCCTGGCGGCGGCGAAGGAATGGCCCTCGGCTCAGGGTTCCGCAGGTGACGGTCGTGTTCGGGCCACCTCTCCGTCAACTGTGCTGCTGTTCAGCGCTGTCAGGCTTTTCAGCACTCAACTCGCCTTCTTCTGCAGCAATCTTCAGCACCTCGCGGATCAACTCAGATGTGCTGCAGGTCAATTCGGCCCGGCGACCGTAACCATGCCGGGCCCCTCACGACCCCTCCGATATTCGCGATCTCACAGTGCGGACACATTTGGGAGGAGCTGACGAATCCCGCCCGGCGATCGTCGTAGGTTCTGTTCCTGTCGCGCACCTCGCGGCCGCCTGTCTACTGGCACCACCTCCGCCAACCGGCATACGTATAGGTCAACAGGCCTTTCATGCACGGTAGTTGGCAGGGAGTACGGCCTCCGGGGGGAGGCTTGCGGGGAAGCGGAACCGCCCCGCCCATCTCCAGGCGTGTCCTTGGACCACGCCTCTTCACTCCATGTCTCTTTCTGTGCCGCACGGATCTGCGGCACCGCTCCCCGTTGGCAGGCAGTTCGAAGTTGAACCTCCACAGGTAAGGAACAGGAACGTTGAGCGCTATTCGCGACGACCTCGCCCGGCACATCGAGCAGGGCGTGATTCCGCCCTTCAACTACGCGTACCCTTCCCGCTCCGCCTACCGCCCCCTGAACGGAACCCGGAACATCCAGGACATCTGGGCCGAGGATCTGCGGCGACACCCCGTTCCTGAGCTCAACCTGTATCTGCATGTGCCGTTCTGCAGGTACAAGTGCGGGTTCTGCAATCTGTACACCGTCATCTCCGAGGACATGGACGTCTACGACGCGTACATGGACGCCCTGTGTACCCAGATTCGCGACCACACGGAGATCATCCAGAGCCGCCGCCTGCGCACCATCTACATCGGTGGCGGAACGCCGAGCCTGCTGAACCTGCGCCACTTCGAGCAGCTCTTCGCCACCCTCGACGAGGTGTACCCCAACTGGCGGAGCACGGTGGAGGAGGTGGCCATCGAGGCCACTCCGGACTCCATCGTCAAGGAGCCCGGCACGCTGGAAGGCCTCATCGCGATGGGCCTCACCCGGGCCAATATCGGCATCCAGTCACTGGTGCCGTCGGAGATCCGGGAGGCCGGCCGCGGTCAGGCGGGCGAGAGCGTCATCCGCCGGGCCATCGAGATCACCCGCGAGAAACAACTGCCCAACCTCAGCACCGACCTGATCATGGGCTTCGCCGGTCAGACCGCGGAGAGCTGGCGGCACTCGGTCGACGAACTGGCGGCTCTCTCCCCTGAGACGATCAGCACCTATTTCCTGACCGTCAGGCCGGACGCGTGGTTCTCCAAGACCGGCGCGTACCAGTACATGATGAGCCCCGACCTGTACGAGCGGTACGACTACGCGAACGCCACGTTCCGTGCGGCCGGTTATGTGCAGGAGTCGAACGTCCGCTACAAGAAACTCGGACGCGGCGGCTATCAGCAGAAGGTCCTGACCTTCCACGGCGTTCCGCTGCTGGGACTGGGGGCCGGCGCCCGCAGCTACACCAGTTCGGTCGACTACATGGTCGGGAGCGTGAAGCCGAGCCTCACCGAGGTGGCGGACTACATCACCAAGGCCCGCAACCACGAGCTGACCCCTCTCACGGGGTTCGTCCTCAACGACGAAGAGATCATCCGGAAGCGGCTGGTCCTCGACTCCTTCGACCTGGACCTCAATGAACTCAACCGCTTCGGGTACCAGGAGATGGCGCATCTCTTCGAGCCGGTGCTCCAGGCGGCCGAGGACGTCGGCCTCCTTCGCCGGCTTCCCACGAACCGTATTCAGCTCACGCCGTCCGGCTTCAAGCACCGCGACACCCTGTCGTGGATGCTCTTCTCCAAGAACGTCATCGACCTGGACCGCGAGTACTACGCGGGCCTGCACAAGAGCAATAAGCGCGCTCAGAAGCACATGGGCAGCGAGCCCCTCAGCATTTCGGGCCTGAAGACCGCCCGGGCCTGACGGCTTTCACCGGCACGGAATTCCCCGGTGCGGCCGTCGAAAGGGTTTCGGCGGCCGCCCCGGGCGCCCGGCCGCACCCGTGAACCGGCCGCGTCCGTGAATCGGCCGCATCCGTGAACCGGCCGCGCTCTTGAACAAGCCACGCTCGTGAACCCGGAATAGAGAGCTCCATGACTCAGCTTCTTGTCGCCGCGGGCGGCGGCGGCGATGTGATCGGCACGACTCTGGTGCACCACGCACTCCACGGCGACGAGCCGGCGGTGGTGCTCAGCTACTCGTGGGAGCGGCTGACCGTCGACCCGATCCCCGGTCCGCGTTCCGAGCGGGACTTCACGGGGCTGCGGCCGCTCACCCCGCAAGTGTTCCAGATCACCGGGACCTCGTCCGCCATCGCGCCCGCCGGCTCCACGCTTCCGCGTCTGGCCGCCGAACTCCCGATCACTCTGGGCCTGTTGAATCCCTACGGGGGCGTCCCGCACCTGGCCCGGCAGATCGCCGAAGTAGCCGAGAAGTACGCCGTCGACGAAGTCCACGTGGTCGACGTCGGTGGGGACGTCTTCGCCCGCGGTGACGAGCCGACCCTGCTCAGCCCCCTGCCGGACGCCCTGGTGATCGCCGCCTGCGCCACCGCGGGTGTGCCGGCTCACCTCTTCCTCGCAGGCCCGGGTCTCGACTGCGAGATCCCCGAGCACGACCTGCTGCCTGCCCTGGGCACCGACTTCTTCACCCTCACCGAGCCCGACACCCGCCGGGTGGAGCACCTCTTCGACTGGCACCCCTCGGAGGCCAGCGCCCTGCTGGTCGCCGCTGCCCGTGGGCGACGCGGCGGCTGCCTCGTACGGGACACCGGCAGGCCGGTGGTCCTGAGTGACGCCAGTGCCCGGGTCCACCGGATCGCCCTCGACCGGGTACTGGCCCGCAACCGGCTGGCCCACGCGCTGCACACCCGTGGGGCCGACACCCTCGACGACGCCGAACAGACCGGTCGGGACGTCTGCGGCTTCTCCGAACTGCAACGCGAGCGCGACCGGTCGCTCCGGCTCCGCGATGAGGCTTCCCCCGAAGGTTCGGTGACCGAGGCCCTGGGCGCCCTCGACCCGTGGCTGGAGCAGTTGCGGGCCGCCCACCCCGGGACCCGGTACGCCACCTTCCGCTGCGTGGCCGAGGGGCTCGGCCTCACCGGCGCCGCGGCCCGGTCCCTGCGCACCCGCCTCATACGTCACCGTCCGCACCAGTACGCGGCGCCCCTGTTCGCCCTGTGATTCCCTCCGTCCTCCTCTCCCTTCCTCATCGCCCTCCGCCTTCACAGAACGGTCGCCACACCATGCCCAAACTGCTCCTGCTCGAAGCCATGGGGAACACCGCGGAATACGTCCTCGACGCCGCCCGGGACCTGAAGGTCGAGGTCATCGTCGTCACTCACGAGGACGTCCACGAGGACTGGTACTCCCCGGCGGTCAAACGCAAGATCGAGGAGAACGGGAAGCTCGTCTTCACCGACTTCTCCGACAGCGAAGGCGCCCTGCGGCAGCTCACGGAACTGGCCCGGGCCGAGGACGTCGGCGGCGTGGTCGCCTGCTGGGAGTTCCTCACTCCGCTGGTCGCCCGGCTCACCGCCGACCTCGGGCTGCCCGGCAACGACCCGTCGCGGGCGATCAGTTGCCGTAACAAGCGCATCATGGCGCGCGCCTTCGCCGAGCACGGCGTCCCGGCCCCCACGACCGTCACCCCGCGGACTCTCGAAGAGGCGTACGACTTGGTGGAGGCGGCGGGCCTGTCCTACCCCGTCGTCGTGAAGCCCGCCGAGCAGTCCGGCTCCTGGGGCGTATCGGTCGTCCACAGTGACGAAGAGCTGGCGACGGCCTTCGCGGCGGCCCAGTCCCACCTGTTCCAGATGCCGCACGGCATCCCGCTGGACCCTCATGTGATCGTCCAGGAGTACATCGGCGGTACCGAGTTCAGCATCGAGACGGTGGCGGTGCGCGGCGTGGTGACCCCGCTGTTCCCGTACGACAAGTTCACCACCGGGGGCGCCAGGCGGGCCGAGTTCGGACACACCGTCCCCGCGGAGCTGGACGACGCGTCGGTCGACACCCTGCAGCGGGCCGCGGTGTCGGCCGCGCAGGCCCTCGGCGTCACCGACGGCATCGCCCACATAGAACTCAAACTGCTCGCGGACGGCACCACCCGGGTCATCGAGCTCGGCGCCCGGCTGCCCGGTGACCACATCGTCGCGCTGATGCGGCAGGCGCGGGGCATCGATGAGGCGAGGATCTACGTCCAGGTCGCGCTCGGCCTGGAGCCCTCCCTCACCGCCACCGCGAACACAGCGGCGGGGATCCGCTTCCTGACCCCGTCGCGCGGCGGGGTCCTGCGCTCGGTCAGCGGGATCGGCAACGCGGGCGCGGTGGCCCTGAGCAGGCTCACCGTTCAGCCGGGCGGCTCGGTGCGCGCACCGGGGGACAACGACGCGCGGGTCGGTTACGTGATCCTGCACGCCGACACCGCCGCCGAGGTGAACGCGGCCGCGGCAGAGGTGCTCGCGGACGTCACGGTCGAAGTCGCCTGATGCGCACCGCCGCCCGGATGACGCGGGAGTATCTGCGGGGACTGCCGGCCGGATGCGCGCCGGAACGCTCCTGTGCGGACTCCCCCCTGGCCGGAGACATCTACGGGGACGCCTTCCTGACCCGGCCGGTCTTCCTCGGCCGCGGCGAGAGCCGCGAGCTGGGAGAGCGGGTCAGCCGGCTGTACGACCTGCTCCTGGCCTTGCCCCATCGGCTGCACGGCGGTGATCTGCGCGCGTTCACCGCCGCCCTCGGCTGGTCACCGGAGCAGCTCGACGCCACGCTGCGGGCCGACGGCAGGCCGCGCGAACTGCCCCGCAGCGCCCGCGTCGATCTCTACCGCGACGAGGAGGGCTTCCGCCTCCTCGAGCTCAACGGCGGCAGCCCCCTGGGCGGCTGGGACATCGCGGTGCTCAACCGAACGCTGCTCCAGGAGCCCTACATCGCCTCCTTCGCGCAGGAGCACGGCCTGGGGTTCACCGACGGGACCGAGGTTCTGCTGGACCTGTGGCGGCAGTCCTTCCCCGGCCTCCCCGCGAACCCGGTCGTCGCGCTCGTCGAGTGGCCGGACAGCTACGCCGTGATGGAGCCGCACCTCCGCCGGATGGCCGGGCTGCTCGCCGCACACGGCGTCGATGCCGTGCCCTGCCACCTCGGTCAGGTGGAGTACCGCACCGACGGAGTCCATGTGTCCGGGCGGCCGGTCGATCTCGTACATCGCTGGTTCGTCATCAACGACGTCGTCACCGCCGGGGACGTCGCCCTGCTCGCGCCCCTCTCCCGCGCCGCGGACCGCGGCCTGGTCCACCTGTTCACACCGCTGGAGAACGAGGTGTACGGCAGCAAGGCCGCGCTGGCCCTGCTCAGCGACGAGCGCAACCGGTGTCTGTTCGACCGGGCCGAGCGGGAGGTGATCGACGGTCTGCTCCCCTGGACCAGGCTGGTCCAGGACGGGAAGACAGAGGTCGCCGGGGAGCGGGTGGACCTCCTCCCCTACGCATCGGCACACCGGCACGATCTGGTGCTGAAGGCGAGCAGCTCGCACAGCGGTCTGGACGTGCTGGCGGGGTGGGAGACATCGGCCGACGCCTGGGACGCCGCCGTCCGCGCGGCGGTGGACGGCCCGTCCGTCCTCCAGCGCCGGGTCCGGCCCGTGGCGGAGGAGTTCCCCGTGCCGGGCGGGGGCGCCACCGAGCCCGTGGTGCTCACCTGGGGCGTCTTCCTGGCGGGCCGGGGCTACGGCGGGGCGTATCTGCGCGGCACCGCCGATCTCGACAGCGGGGTGATCAGCTCCGGGAGGGGTGGCCGTCTGGGCACCGTGTTCCTCTGCGACGACGACAACCGGGACCACCCCCGTGAGGAGGTCCCGGACGAGGCCGCGTGACCTTGACCTTCCCCTTGCCCGGTGCCCCTCGCGCCGGAGCGCGCCACGCAGGACACTTGACCCCGACGCTTGATATCCGACGCTTGGTATCTGACGCTCCGGAACCCGAGGTCCGGAGCGCGGCTCTCGGAGGGGGACACATATGCGGGACAGCCATCGGGCGGAAGCCGAGAGGCTGTTGGTGCGCGCCGTGGAGGAGGAGGCGCGGCGCACCGGCGGGCGGACCGATGCCGGTGCGCTGATGTCGCGGGCGCGGGCGGCGCTCGACACCATGGCCGCCGGCGCGGGCGAGGAGTACGCCGCGTACACGCAGGCACTGGACTCGGCGGCGGCGGGAGACCGCCCGCTCGCGGAGCGCTTCAGCAGAGCGACTCTCGGAACGCCCCTGCTGGTGACGGGAGTTGCCGCGGCTGCCGCGTTCGGCGCCGACCTGGCGCTCGGGACGAACACCGGGCTGGCGTTCGGCGCGGGCGCGGTCGTCGCGGTGGCCGGCGCGGCGACGACCGTGGCGAAGGCGACCGCCTCGCACTGGCCCGCCGCCCACCGCCGCGCCGGAGCCGCCGGACAGCCGGGCGGGGCGGAGCAGTTGAGGCTCCAGTGGCTGACCGCCCTGGAGGTACGGGGCATCCGCCCGTATCTGGACCAGCAGCGCATGCTGACGCCCGCCGCCCGCGCCCCGAAGAAGCAGGCCACCCCGGCGGGGCGGCAGTTGCGCGGCGGCGACCGCAGCGCGGCGGCCCGCACCCGGGTGGTGCTGGAGCAGTCGTTCGGCCATCTCCCCAAGGCCGAGGGCCCGTTCAGCGGGCGGCGGGCCGAGCTGGCGCAGATCGCCCAGTGGGTGCACGCGGCCCGCGCCTCCACGCAGACCCGGCCCACCGTCGTCGTTCTGCACGGCGCGCCGGGGTCGGGGCGCACGGCGCTCGCGGTGCGGGCCGCCCATGCGCTCAAGGACCAGTTCCGGGGCGCGTGCGTGGTCGATCTGCGCGGTCAGGTGGCGGGGGAGAGCCCGTTGCGGACCCGGGACGCGCTGCTGCACCTGCTGAACCGGCTGGGCGCGCCGCGCGAGCAGTTGCTGTTCCGGGAGGGCGCTTCGGCGGAGCAGCAGGTGCGGCGGCTCTCCGAGCTGTACCACCAGCACCTCACGGGGACGCCGGTCACCATCGTGCTCGACGACGCGACGGACGCCGGGCAGGTCCGCACCCTGGTGCCGGAGCGCTCGGACAGTCTGGTGATCGTCACCGCCCGGGAGCCGCTGGAGCTGCCCGACGACCTGCCGGCCTGGGTGCACCAGCTGCCGGTCGGGCCGCTGGACGCGGCGGGCGCGGAGGAGCTGCTGCGCGAGGTCGCCGAGGAGGAGGAGACCGGGCCCTACGACTACCCGTCCACGGACGCCGTCGTGGAGCTGTGCGGCGGGCTGCCGCTGGCGCTGCGGGTGGCCGGTTCCGCGCTGGGCGCGCGGAGTCGGCACACGCTGGCGGAGGATCTGGGCGCGTACGGTCCGGTGGACCCGGTCGAGCGGGCCCTGTGGCTGCGCTACACCGACCAGGGCGATCAGGCCCGGCGGCTGCTGCGGCGGCTCGCGCTGGCGGGCCGGGCGAGCCTGGGGGCGGCAGCGGCGGCCTCGCTGCTCGCGGCGGACGAGCAGGAGGCGGAGC
The DNA here is from genome assembly GCF_044757365.1 of Streptomyces sp. NPDC091289. Lineage (NCBI taxonomy): Bacteria > Bacillati > Actinomycetota > Actinomycetes > Kitasatosporales > Streptomycetaceae > Streptomyces > Streptomyces sp. NPDC091289. The sequence goes on along the minus strand of NZ_JBIVUT010000017.1, from coordinate 156,586 downwards.
GACTGCTGACCGTGCTGGCCCGGGCCGGGCTGCTCACCCGCGTACGGGGATCGCGCTACCGGCTGCACGATCTGGTGCGGGCCTTCGCACTGGCCCGGCTGCTGGACGAGGAGGAGCCGGCCGAGCGGACGGCGGCGCAGGAGCGGCTGCTGACGAACTACGCGGAGCTGGCCGACGCGGTGATCCGGATGGTCGACGGGAAGATGTCGACCCGCGCCGGGCAGTTCGGTTCGCACGGCTTCGGTTCGCTGGACTCGGCGCTGCGCTGGCTGGACGACGAGTCGAGCTTCATCACGGCGGCGCTGCGGCACGCGGAGGGCGTCGACCAGGGCACGGTGCTGCATCTGCTGGGCGCGCTGTGCGACTACTGCCTGCTGCGCGGCGACCTGTACCGCCTGGGCGAGATCAGCGAGCTGACGCAGGCCGTGGACCAGGGGCTGCTGGAGCGGTCGGTGCAGTGGCGTACGGGCATCGCGGCCCGGCAGCTCGGCGAGCTGGACAAGGCCCGCACCACGCTGTCCTCCGTCGTCGGCCTCTACCACGAGGCGCAGAACGACGCGGGCGAGGCGCTGGCCCTGTGTTCGCTCGGCATCACCCTGCACCACCAGGGCAATCTGACCGAGGCGGCGGCCCGGCTCGGTGAGGCGCTGGCCCTGCAGTCCTCCGCGTCGCAGGCCGAGGACCGGGCCTGGACCCTGCACGCGCTGGCCGCCGTGGAGCGCGACCGGGGCGATCTGGTCAGGGCGCTCGCGCTGCTGGACGACGCGCTGCGGCTGCACCGGGAGGGCGAGTCGCTGCACGGCGAGGCGTGGACGCAGTTCCAGCTGGGTCAGGTGCGGCTGCGGACGGGCGAGGTGGCGGCGGCCGAGGAGGCCCTGAGCACGGCCCTGGAGCTGTACGGGCGCACCCGCGACGAGCGCGGCGAGGCCTGGGCGATCACCCAGCTGGCCCGGGCCCGGCTGCTGGACGGCGATCCGGCGGCCGCGCTGGAGCAGTTGCGCGAGGCCCTGGAGCGGCACCGGGACAACGAGGACGCGCGCGGTGAGGCGTGGACCCTGTACTACCTGGGTCAGGCGCTGGAGGAGGACGGGGACACCGATCAGGCGGTGCGTGAGCTGGAGCGGTCCCGCACGATGTTCTCCCGGATGCGGGACGTGTACGGGCTGGCGTGCGCCCGGCACCATTCGGGCCGGGTGACCCGGGACCAGCGGGCCGCGCAGACGGGCAACCTGCGCAATTCGGGGTTCGCCCGGCAGTTGCTGATGGACGCGCGGGCCGATTTCCGGCGGATCAAGGTGCCGTACGGGGAGGCGTGGGCGTGCGTGGAGCTGGCGTTGATCGACGCGGGCAACGGGCGGGCCCCGCAGGCGCTGGAGCTGTGCGGTGAGGCGGCGGAGCTGTTCGCCTCGTACGGGGACGCGCGGGGCGGCGACTGGGCCCGGTTCCTGCGGTGCACGCTGCTGCCGTACGCCTCGCCCGGGGGCAGCGAGGTCGGCACGGTGGTCGCCCAGCAGGAGCTGGCCGAGCTGATCGAGGCCCGGCACCCGGCGCGGGACGGCAAGCTGGAGCAGTCGGCCGCGGCGTTCGCGGTGGCCCTGGAGCGGGGTGTGGACCTGGAGGACGGCTGGCAGGCGTGGCGGCTCGGGCTCACCCCGACCCGTACCGCCGGCCAGATCATGGGCGTGCCGACGGAGCCGGCCCGGCCGTGACGACGGTGACGGTGACGGTGACGGCACAGCCGTGACCGTCACGGGCGCCGGAGACCCGGCGCCCGTGCCCGTACGCCGTGAAGGGCGCGCGGCTACTTCCGGGGAGCGGCCGCCCCGTCGCCGACCGGTTCGGCGGCGGCCGCCGCCGGGTCGGGGGCCTCCTCGAAGTTGACCCTGCCCATGTGGCGGTTCATCGACTTCATCAGCATCCACACGCCGACGGCGAGCGCCGCGAAGACGAGGAAGCCGAGGACGCCGGGGGTCACCTTGTTCTTGTCGAGCTCTTCGGCGGCGAACGGGACGAGGTGCGTCAGTGCCTGGGTCGCGTACATATCAGGCATTGTCGCGGATGCCCGCGAAGAGGTCGCTCTCGGGGAGGGAGGTATCGACCAGAGACTTCGCCAGCTCGTACTCCTCGGTCGGCCAGACCTCGCGCTGGATGTCCATCGGAACCCGGAACCAGCCGCCCTCCGGGTCGATCTGCGTGGCGTGCGCGATGAGCGCCTTGTCGCGGATCTCGTAGAACTCGTCGCAGGGAACGTGCGTGGTCAGCGTGCGCTCCACGCGCTCGAACTCCTTCCAGCGCTCCAGCCACTCGCCGTACGGGGACTCCAGGCCCCGGGCGAGCAGCGCCTCGTGCAGCGCCACGGTGCGCGGCCGGTTGAAGCCCTGGTTGTAGTAGAGCTTCCGGGGCGTCCAGACCGGGCCGAACTCGTCCTCGGGGAAGCGCTCCGCGTCGGCCGCACCGTCGAACGCGATCATCGAGATCGTGTGCGTCATGATGTGGTCGGGGTGCGGGTAGCCGCCGTTCTCGTCGTACGTGGTGATGACCTGCGGCCGGAACGCGCGGATCTTCGCCACCAGGCGCCCCGCGGCGACCTCGGGGTCCTCCAGGGCGAAGCAGCCCTCGGGCAGCGGCGGCAGCGGGTCGCCCTCGGGCAGCCCCGAGTCGACGAAGCCGAGCCACTCCTGCCGGACGCCCAGGATCTCCCGGGCCTCGTCCATCTCCTTCTTGCGTACCTCGTGGATGTTCTTCTCGATGTACGCGTCGCCCTGGAGCTTCGGGTTGAGGATGGAGCCGCGCTCGCCTCCCGTGCAGGTCACGACCAGCACGTCCACCCCCTCGGACACGTACTTGGCCATGGTGGCCGCGCCCTTGCTCGACTCGTCGTCGGGGTGGGCGTGAACGGCCATCAGTCGCAGCTGCTCAGTCAAAGCTCGATCCTCAGTCATTGGTCGCTCTGGTCGTCGAAGAGAGGTGCCGGCCCGCGCGACATCGGTGTGGGGCGCGGTCGGGTGACGGGCGGGCGGCTTCTATAGTGACTGACCGAGGGGCCGGAAAATTCCTCGATGCCCGGTCCGGAGGGAACGATCATGACGGCGGTTCGCGAAGCTGCGCCCGACGGGCGGTACGGCCGGACCGAGGATCAGCATGCGGACCGCAAGCTGAAGATCGTCGGATCGGTCCTGGGCGTCGCCCTGCTCGGCGTGGTCGGCTGGATCGGTTTCGACTACGTGGGCGGCCAGGGCATCAGCGCCGAGATGATCAAGTTCAAGGTCGTCTCCGACACCCGGGCCGACGTCCACCTGGAGGTCCGCAAGGACCGCGAGGGCCACGGCTACTGCGTGGTGCGCGCGCTCAGCGAGGACGGCTCCGAGGTGGGCCGCAAGGAGGTCCGGTTCGACCGGGCCGAGGACCGGATCGACGAGGTCGTGAAGGTGGTCACCCGGTCCAGGGCGACCGCGGTTGAGCCGATGGGCTGCACCGCCGACGACGGTCCGACCGGCTGATCCGGATCGCACCCCATGTGACCTGCGACGATACGGGTCGCGGTAGCCGGTTCGGGCGTGTGACGGTTTACCTTCTCCCCCTTTTCCTACGGAATTGTTAGGCTCGTGGTTTCGCCCACCCGGAGAAGCACATGCTTCTGGGTAGGGCGATGCTTTGTATTCCCAGCACCGACGAGGAGCACCTGTGACCCAGACCAGCGAAAACGTCACCTGGCTCACGCAGGAGGCGTACAACCAGCTGAAGGCCGAGCTGGAGTACCTGTCTGGTCCCGCGCGCACGGAGATCGCCGTCAAGATCGCGGCGGCCCGTGAGGAGGGTGACCTCCGGGAGAACGGCGGGTACCACGCGGCCAAGGAGGAGCAGGGCAAGATGGAGCTGCGGGTGCGCCAGCTGACCCAGCTCCTGGAGCACGCGAAGGTCGGCGAGGCGCCGGCCGACGACGGCGTGGTCGAGCCCGGCATGGTCGTCACCATCGCCTTCGACGGCGACGAGAGCGACACGATGACCTTCCTGCTCGCCTCCCGCGAATACGCCAGCACGGAGATCGAGACGTACTCCCCGCAGTCCCCGCTCGGCATCGGTGTGAACGGCAAGCGGACGGGCGAGGACGCGGACTACGAGCTGCCGAACGGCAAGACCGCCACGGTGAAGATCCTGGCGGCGAAGCCCTACACCGGCTGACCCGGCCCACGACGACGGAACGACGCGGGAGCCCCGGCCTCAGGGAGGCCGGGGCTCCTGTGCGTCGTCGCCCGCCCCCGGGCCGTCCCGGCGGGCGGGGTCAGGAGGGGTCGCCGGTGCGGCCGAGGGTCTTCTCCGGGGTCGCGCCGGGGCGGGTCCACTGCGGGGTGGGGCGGCTGGTCTCGCCCCAGCTCGCGGTCCCGTCCGCGTCGGTGCGCCAGTACCAGCAGACCTGGCCGCCATCGCCCGGATACCCGTCGCGGACGTGGCCGATCACCCGCCGGCCCTCGGGGTTCTCCTCCCACGCCTCGCCGCGGCCGTAGGGCGTGATGTCGAGCAGGCCGAAGGAGCCGTTGGCCGCCTCGATTCCGCGGCCCGTCGTGGAGTAGGTGAGGAACACGCGTCCGCCCTCGCGCAGGAAGCAGAGGAGGTGCCCCATCCGCCCGCCGATCGGCGCGTCCAGGCCGCGCACCGAGTACCAGGGCTGGGTGTAGCCCATGAACGCGGTGTAGGCGGCCACCTCCTCCCAGGACCCCGTGGTCACGACAGCGAACGAGACGCCCCGGGCGTTGAGGTAGACGGCGTCCTTCATGTGCCAGACCGCGTCGGTGCAGCCCTCGCACTGGCCCTGGTGCGGGGCGCCGTCGTACCACATGTGCTGGTAGACGACGAGCTCGTCGCGACCCTGGAAGAGGTCCAGGAACGGGACCGGGCCCTCGGGCCCGACGACCTCGACGGTCCCGTCGATCTCCACCATCGGCAGCCTTCGGCGGGCCGCTGCGATCGCGTCGCCCTGGCGGGTGTGGGCCTTCTCGCGGACCAGGAGCTCGTCCCGGGCGGCCTGCCAGGTGGCCGGGTCGACGACGGGCGGGAGGCCGGGCTGCGGGGTGGGGGCCGGGTCGTCGGGTGCGGTGGTCATGGTGTCCTCCGTGGTGTCTGCTGCGTCCCCCATCTCTCTGGAATGACTCGCACCGCCGCCGGAACTCATCGCTCCGCCCGACGCCGCTGTCAGACGGCGGCCGAGCGGTACTTGCGGACCGCGAGGGTCCGGAAGACCACGATGATCAGCACCGACCAGATGACCGAGGCGAGGATCGGATGCTCCATCGGCCAGGCCCCGGTGACGGACTTCGGCATGTTCGGCATCGTGTTGCCGAACAGCTCACGGGCCCCCGCCACCGTGGCGCTGAAGGGGTTCCACTCGGCGACGTGCTGGAGGAACGTCGGCATGCCGGTGACCGGCACGAAGGCGTTCGAGATGAACGTCAGCGGGAACAGCCAGATCAGCCCGCCGGAGGTCGCCGCCTCCGGGGTGCGCACGGACAGGCCGATCAGGGCCCCGATCCAGGAGAACGCGTAGCCGAGCAGGAGCAGCAGCAGGAAGCCGCAGAGCACCTTGCCGATGTTCTCGTGGGTGCGCCAGCCGACGATCAGCGCGACCCCCGCGAGGACAACGAGCGTGAGCGTGGTCTGTACGAGGTCGGCGAGGGTCCGTCCGGTGAGGACCGCGCCCCGGGCCATCGGCAGCGACCGGAAGCGGTCGATGAGCCCCTTGTGCATGTCATCGGCGATGCCCGCGCCGGCGCCCGCGGTGGCGAAGGTGACGGTCTGGGCGAAGATGCCCGCCATCAGGAACTCCTTGTACAGCTGCGGATCGGTGGAGCCGCCGATGCTGATCGAGCCGCCGAAGACGTAGGTGAACAGCACCACGAACATGATCGGCTGGATCAGTCCGAAGATCACCATCTCGGGGATCCGGGTCATCCGGATCAGATTCCGCTTGGCGACGACGAGGGAGTCCTTCACGGACTGGGTGACGCCCCCGGAGGGACGGGGAACCAGCGCCGGGGCGTTGTCCTTGGCGATCGCGCTCACTGGGCGTCCTCCTTGCTCGGCTCGCTCCGGTCGCCCTGCTCGCTCTGATCTCCCTGATCTCCCTGATCTCCCTGCTCGGAAGCTTCGGCCGCATGGCCGGTGAGGGAGAGGAAGACATCGTCCAGGGTGGGCCGGCGCAGGGCGATGTCGTCGATCTCCACGCCCTGGGCGTCCAGGTCCCGGATGATCTCGGCCAGCAGCTTGGCCCCGCCGCTCACCGGGACGGTCAGCTTGCGGGAGAGCTGGACGACGGCGACCTCTCCCTTGCCGAGGGCGGTCAGCACGGACCGGGCGCGCTCGATCTCGTCGGGGCGGTGCACGACGACCTCGACGCGCTCGCCGCCGGTGCGGGCCTTGAGCTGGTCGGAGCTGCCGCGGGCGATGACCTTGCCGTGGTCGATGACGCAGATGTCATGGGCCAGACGGTCGGCCTCCTCCAGATACTGCGTGGTCAGCAGCAGGGTCGTGCCGCCCGCCACCAGGTCCTCGATCACGTCCCAGAGCTGCTGCCGGTTGCGCGGGTCGAGACCGGTCGTCGGCTCGTCCATGAACATCACGGGCGGCGAGACGACGAGCGCCGCCGCGAGGTCGAGGCGCCGGCGCATACCGCCGGAGTACGTCTTGGCGGTGCGGTCGGCGGCGTCGCCGAGGTTGAACCGGTCCAGCAGGACGCCCGCGCGGGCCTTCGCGTCCCGGGCGCTCAGCTGGTAGAGCTGCCCGACCATCTGGAGGTTCTCGCGGCCGGTCAGATACTCGTCGACCGCGGCGAACTGCCCGGAGAGCCCGATCGAGCGGCGTACCTCGTTGGGCTTCTTCAGTACGTCGATCCCGGCCACGAAGGCCGTTCCGCTGTCCGGGCGCAGCAGCGTGGTCAGCACCCGTACGGCGGTGGTCTTGCCCGCGCCGTTGGGCCCGAGCAGTCCGAGGACGGTGCCCTCGGGGACGTCGAGATCGACGCCGTCGAGGGCTCGTACGTCGCCGAAGGTCTTCACCAGACCCTCGGCGTGGATCGCACCTGGCATAGCGGAACTCCCCCGTCATCGCGGCTGACCGCACCCGTACGTGGCCTCTTCGCGATCCTAGGATTCGCCGGGCTCCACCGCGCGGCGAATACCGAGATCCGGCCAATCGGCGCGAAGCGGGCGGTCAGCCCATCACCCGGTAGCCCGCCGCGCGCAGCGCCGCCTCGACCTCCGCGCAGTGCTGCGGGCCCTTCGTCTCCAGATGCAGGTCGACCTCCGCCTCCGTCAGCCCCAGGCGCGGGTCGGTCCGCACATGGCTGATGTCGAGGACGTTGGCGTCGGCCACGGTCAGTGCGGCCAGCAGGGCGGCCAGCGCCCCCGGCCGGTCGGTGAGCCGCAGCCGCAGGCTCAGATAGCGGCCCGCCGCGGACATCCCGTGCCGCAGGATGCGCTGCATCAGCAGCGGGTCGACGTTGCCGCCGGACAGCACGGCCACCACCGGTCCCCGGAACGCCTTCGGGTCGCTGAGCAGCGCGGCCACCGGGCTGGCCCCGGCCGGCTCGACGACCAGCTTGGCCCGCTCCAGGCAGAGCAGCAGCGCACTGGACAGCTCGTCCTCGGTGACCGTACGGACCTCGTCGACCAGCTCCTCCACCAGCGCAAACGGTACGTCGCCGGGGCGGCCCACCTTGATGCCGTCGGCCATCGTGACCGGGGAGTCGAGCGAGACCGGATGCCCGGCGGCCAGGGAGGGCGGGTAGCAGGCGGCGCCCTCGGCCTGGACGCCGACGATCCGGACGTCGGGGCGCAGGGCCTTCACCGCGACGGCGACGCCCGCCGCGAAACCGCCGCCGCCGATGCCGAGGACGATCGTGCGGACCTCCGGGCACTGCTCCAGGATCTCCAGCCCGACGGTGCCCTGGCCCGCGATGATGTCGGGGTGGTCGAAGGGGTGGATGAAGACCGCGCCGGTCTCCTCCGCGTACTCCTGCGCGGCGGCGAGGGTCTCGTCGACGACCTGGCCGTGCAGCCGCACCTCCGCCCCGTACTCCCGGGTCGCGGCGACCTTGGGCAGCGGCGCCCCGACGGGCATGAAGACCGTGGAGCGTACGCCGAGGAGCGAGGAGGCGAGCGCGACGCCCTGGGCGTGGTTCCCGGCGCTGGCGGCGACGACCCCGGCCGCCCGCTCCACCGGGGTGAGGCCGGAGATCCGGACGTAGGCGCCGCGCAGTTTGAAGGAGCCGGTGCGCTGGAGGTTCTCGCACTTGAGGTGGACCGGGGCGCCGACCAGTTCGGTCAGATGGCGGCTGCCCTCCAGTGCGGTCACCCGCGCCACCCCGGACAGCATTTTCTGCGCGCCCCGGACGTCGTCGAGGATCAGGGCCGGGTGGGGGGCGGTCGCGCGGAAGCTCATGTCCGCAAGTCTTGCAGCTCGAAGAGCACGCGGCAGACTTGTCTCATGGCGGCCTGCGGTGATGTCCGCAGGTTTGTGCGGCACTGGTACGCGTTGCCCCGGGGCCGCGTACTCTGTCCCCCACCCATCCGACACCGCACTGAAGAGAGCCCCCGGCCATGCCCCCTCAGGACATGACGACTGCTGCGTCTCCTTCCGGGGGCGCCGCCCCCGAACACCCGGGCCCCGACCGCCTGCTGGACTCGCTCCAGCACCAGGTGGCGGTCTTCGCCCGCCGTGCCGAGCAGACCCGCCTCGGCGGTGTCGGCCAGGTCCGCAACTCGATGGACCGGGCGGCCTATCTGCTGCTGAACAGGCTGGACCGGGAAGGTCCGATGGGCGTCAAGGCGCTGGCGGCCGGGATGGGTATCGACTCCTCGACGGTGACCCGGCAGGTCGCGCCGCTCGTCGACACCGGTCTGGTCAAGCGCACCTCGCATCCGGAGGACGGCCGGGCCGTGGTGCTCCAGCTCTCGCCGCGCGGCCAGGCCCGCCTCGACGAGGTCCGCGCCTCGCGGCGCGAGCTGATGTCCCAGGTGACGGACGGCTGGTCGGAGGAGGAGCGGGACGTCTTCTGCACCCTGCTCACCCGTTTCAACGGATCGCTGGCCGCCCGCCAGGCCGCGTACCAGCCGCCGCAGTCCGACTGACCGCGGCTCCTCCCCCTACCGGGCGCGTCCGGGCTCTTGACCGGGGCGGTGCGCCGGGGCTCGTATGTGGTCCATGGCTGAGCGGGCGACCCGACGGGACCGGCTCCGCGCCCTGGAGTTCGAGGACTTCGTGGCGGGCGCGGGCGGCCGCCTGCTGCACACGGCGACGCTGCTCACCGGCGAACCGTCGCAGCCGCCGGGCGCGTACGGGCGGGCCGAGCGGCTGCTGCACGCGGCGCTCTCCCGTACGTACGCCGACTGGGACCGGCTGCACGGCGGCGACCCCTACGACCGGGCCCGGCGGGAGCTGGCCCTCCGGTTCGCCCGGGAGGCCCGGCGCCATCAGCGGCCGCGCGGCGGTCTGCTGGACCGGCTGACGCCCATCGAGCGGCTCGTTCTCGTCCTGCGGATGTACGAGGAGGTCGGCGAGGAGCAGACGGCGGCGCTGCTCGGGCTGCCGGCCGACCGGATCCGCGCGGTGTGCGCCCGCGCGGTGGCGACGCTGCGGGCGGGCAGGCCCCGGCGCGGGGCAGCAGGGGTGACGCCGTGAGTGCCGACCACCGCCGGGATCCGCGTGAGGAGCAGGTCCGCCGGATGCTGGACGGCCCGCACCCGGTCCTGCCGCCGGATCTGGTCGCGCGGGCGGTCCGGCACGGCGGACGGCGTATGCGGCTGCGACGGGCGGCGGGCCGGACGGCGGCCTGGCTGCTGGGCGTGGCGCTCGCCGTGTTCCTCGTCTGGGTCGGCGTCGAGCAACCGTGGGCGACCGAGCCCGCCCAGGTCACTCCGCCGCTGGAGGGCTGGTGAGCCGGGGCCGCCCAGGAGCGGCCCCGGCCCCTGGGATCAGCCCAGCGCCTGGGTGAGGTCGGCGAGCAGGTCGTCGCCGTTCTCGATGCCGACGGAGATCCGGACCAGGTCGGCCGGGACCTCCAGCAGGGAGCCCGCGACGGAGGCGTGCGTCATCCGCCCCGGGTGCTCGATCAGCGACTCCACGCCGCCGAGGGACTCGCCGAGCGTGAAGAGCTTCGCCCGGTTGCAGACCTCGACCGCCGCCTCCTCGCCGGCCGCGACGCGGAAGGACACCATGCCGCCGAAGGCCTTCATCTGCTTGGCGGCGACCTCGTGGCCCGGGTGCTCGGGCAGGCCCGGGTAGAGGACCTGGGAGACCTTGGGGTGCCGGGTCAGCAGGTCGGCGACCTTGGTGGCGTTCTCGGTGTGCCGGTCCATGCGGACGGCCAGCGTCTTGATGCCGCGCAGCACGAGCCAGGCGTCGAAGGGTCCGGCGACCGCGCCCATGGCGTTCTGGTGGAACGCCAGTTCCTCGGCGAGCTCCGGGTCGCTGACGACGAGCGCGCCGCCGACGACGTCGGAGTGGCCGCCCATGTACTTGGTGGTGGAGTGCACGACGACGTCCGCGCCGAGCGCGAGGGGCTGCTGGAGGTAGGGCGAGGCGAAGGTGTTGTCGACGACGAGGCGGGCCCCGGCCTGCCGGGCGACCTGGGCCACGGCGGCGATGTCGGTGATGCCGAGCAGCGGGTTGGACGGGGTCTCCACCCAGACCGCCTTGGTGCGCGGGGTGATCGCGGCCCGTACGGACGCCACGTCCGAGGTGTCGGCCACGGAGAACTCCACGCCCCACCGCGCGGCCACCTTCGCGAACAGCCGGAACGTGCCGCCGTAGGCGTCGTTCGGGATGACCACGTGGTCGCCGGGGGTCAGCAGCGTACGCAGGAGGCAGTCCTCGGCGGCGAGGCCGGAGGCGAAGGCGAGACCGCGGCGGCCGCCTTCGAGCGCCGCGAGGTTCTCCTCCAGCGCGGTGCGGGTCGGGTTGGCGCTGCGGCTGTACTCGTAGCCGCCGCGCAGTCCGCCCACGCCGTCCTGCTTGTACGTGGACACCTGGTAGATCGGCGGAACCACCGCGCCGGTGAGGGGGTCGGCGGTGTTCCCCGCGTGGATGGCGAGGGTTTCGAAGCTGTGCTGGTCGCTCATGAGGCCGAGCGTAGTTCGTGAAGAGGGCCCTTACCGGCCACTCGCCGCTCCGGGGACAATGGAGCCATGGAGATTCTGTTGTTCCTGCTCGCGATGTGCATGCTCGCGGCGATCGTCGGCCCCTGGGTCATGCGCCGCCGGGGCGGTATCCGCCAGGTCGCCCCCGGTTCGCCGGACGCCGCCGACCCGGACACCTACGGTTTCGCCCGCCAGGAGGAGCTGGACGTCCGGATGCCGGGCCCCGACCAGGACCTCCTGGACGTGCTCGACGTCGTCCAGGCCACCCAGGACTGGCGGGCGGCCGCCCAGCTGCTGGCCGGGACGCCCAAGGAGGGCGAGGTGCGCTGGCAGCGGATCCAGGCCTTCGCGGGCGCGGCCTCGCTGGAGCTGGCGCAGCGGCCCGGGGTGGGCGGCGCGTGGCTGCGGACCTGGCGCGCGGAGTCCCCGAAGGACGCGGGCGGCGCGGCGGTGCACGCGGAGTTCCTGGTCCAGCAGGCGTGGCGGTCCTCGGCCGCGGGCAGCGACGACTTCCGGATCATCCTGGAGGAGGCCCGTACGGTCTGCGGCGAGGCGGCCCTGCTCGCGCCGGGCGACCCCGTCCCGTACATCGTGGAGCTGGCGGTGGCCCGGGGCCTGAACTACACGCCCGAGCAGTTCGACCAGCTCTGGGTGAAGATCATCGACCGGGCCCCGGCGCACTTCGGCGCGCACATCGCGGCGCTGCACTTCCACTGCGAGAAGTGGCACGGCTCGCGCAAGGACGCCGACGCGTTCGCCACGGCCGCCGCCGCCCGCGCCCCGCAGGGTTCGCTGCTCGCGGCGCTGCCGCTGTTCGCGGTGTACGAGCACCTGCCCGAGGTCAACCTCGTCCAGGGCTTCTACCGCGGCCAGGTGGTGACCAAGGCGGTCGAGGGCGCGATGTTCGCGGTGCACGCGGCGCGTCCGGACGACCCGATGCTGGCCCACGTACGCCACCTCCTGGTGCTGTTCCTGGTCCACATGGAGCGCTGGTCGGAGGCGATGCACCAGCTGGTCCGGATCGACGGTCACGTGGGCGCGCTGCCGTGGACGGCGGGCCCGGACCCGGCGGCGCAGTACACGGTCTACCGGGCGCTGGCGGTCGCGGGGTACGAGGCGAACGGCGGCAACCCGGCGACGCTGCCGCACTGATCTCCGTACGGCTTCACGGCTTCACGGCTTCACGACTTCACGGCTTCACGGCTTCACGACTTCACGGCTTCACGACTTGGCGCGGGCGGGGGCGGGGGCCCGGCCCACCGCGACGGTCACCAGCGCGCCCGTCACGAGGGCCGCGCCGGTGACCGTGACGGCCGTGATCCCGATGCCGTCCGCCACCAGACCGCCGGCCAGCGCCCCGAGCGCGATGGCCCCGTTGAACACCCCGACGAACAGCGAGGAGGCGGCCTCGCGGGCGTCGGGGGCGGCGAGCAGCACCCAGGTCTGTGTGGACACCGAGACACCGCCGTAGCCGAGGCCCCAGACGGCCATCAGTACGGCCGCGAGGGCGGGGGAACCGCCCAGCCACGGCAGAGCGGCCACGGTGGCCGCCAGGACCGCGCCGATCACCAGCAGCGTCCTGCGCGGCGAGCGGGCCGCTCCGGCCCCGGCGAGGAAGTTCCCGGCCACGCCGGCGATCCCGTACACCAGGAGCAGGACGCCGATCGTGCCCGCGCCGACGCCGGAGACGTCCTCCAGGACCGGCCGGATGTACGTGTACGCGGCGAAGTGCCCGGTGACGAGGAAGCCGACGACGAGGAGCCCCGTACGCAGCCGGGGGTCCCGGGTCAGCCGCAGCACACCGCCGAGCGGAACCGTGCGCTCCGCGGGCAGCCGGGGCAGCAGGAGCGCCACCGCGACCAGCACCACGGCTCCGAGCCCGGCGGCCGCGAGGAACGCGGCGCGCCAGCCCGCGAGAGCGCCCAGGTACGTACCGGCGGGGACGCCCAGGACGGACGCCACGGCGATGCCGCTGAAGACCAGGGAGGTGGCGGCGCCGGCGGACTTCGCCGGGACCAGGCGCACCGCGAGCCCGGCCGCGACGGCCCAGACGCCGCCCATGCCGATGCCGACCAGGACGCGGGCGGCGACCATGGTCCCGAAGCCGGGCGCCCAGGCCGCCCCGAGATTGCCGACGACCAGCACGGCGACCAGCGCGCACAGGGCCGTACGCCGGTCGGCACGGCCCAGCAGCGGGACGAGGGCCGGGGCCGAGAGCGCGGCGACGAGGCCGGTGATGGTCAGCGTCAGACCGGCCACGCCCTCCGGGACGCCGAGCGAGCGGCCCATCGGGGTGAGCAGCCCGACGGGCAGCATCTCGGAGGTGACCACGGTGAATGTGCCGAGCGCGAGGGCGGCCACGCCCCACCAGCCGTTGCGCGAGGGCGCCGGGCGGGCGGCCCGGGCGCCTGAGGATTCCTGAACCTGCGTCATGCCCCCAGCCAAGCGAGGCCGGTGGCCGGGAACAACGGCCGAACTCTCATCCTTCTATGAGCTGGACCAATGGATCCGGCCGGTGACGCGGAGGAGGGGGAGGAGACGGGTGAGCAATCCGGAGATCCGGGAACTGGAGGCCTTCCTCGCGCTGGCCCAGGAGCTCCACTTCGGCCGGGCCGGGGAGCGCCTCTACCTCTCGCAGAGCCGGATCAGCCAGCTGCTGCGGGCGCTGGAGAGCAGGATCGGCGGGCGGCTGGTCGACCGCACGAGCCGCCGGGTCCGGCTCACCCCGCTCGGCGAACAGCTCCAGGCCGGGCTGCGGCCCGCCTTCGATGCGATCATCGCGACGATCGACGAGGTCCGGGACGTGGCACGCGGCGTCGGCGGGCTGTTCCGCGTCGGCTTCCAGGGGACGGCGAACGACCCGTTCATGCGGGCGGTCGTGGCCTTCCGGGACGGACATCCCGACTGCGCCGCCGAGATCGTGGAGATCCCGCTCGCCGACCCGTTCGGCGCGGTGCACCGCGGGGAGGTGGACGCGGCGGTGGTGCTGATGCCGGTGCGGGACGAGGAGTTGGTGCTCGGCCCGGTCTTCTCCGCCCGGCCGCTGACCCTCGCCGTCTCCGACCGGCACCCGTACGCGCGCCGCCCCGGCATCGACGCCGAGGACCTGGCGGGCTGCGCGCTCATCGGCGTCCACGGGGCGGCCCCGGACTACTGGCGGCTGGCCCAGGCCCCGGCCGTCACCCCCGGCGGCCGTACGATCCCGGCCGGGCCCGCGGTGAGCAGCCTCCAGGAGGGCCTCGCCCTGGTGCGGGCGGACCGGGGCGCGATGCTGCTGTGCGACCCGACGGCCGACTACTACGGCAGCCACGCGGTGGTGTTCGTCCCGGTGACCGGCCTGCCGGAGTCCTCGCTGGCGCTGGTGTGGCACCGGAACCACGAGACGGCCCGGACGCGGGGCTTCGCACGGGCCCTGGCGGACGTCGCCGGGGCCACAGGATGAGCGCCGGGGCCCGGAATCCCGGCGGCCGCTCCCTTGTTGTACGTACCGAACACCGACCCCCGGAGGAGCCCCCGCATGTTCCTGAACCACCGCACCCCCGAGCTCCCCACCCCGGAGCAGGCCCTGCGCGGCCGCCCCGTCCCCGAATTCACCGTCCCCTCCCGCCACACGGTCCTCGGCAACCCCCTGGTGGGCCCGTATCCGGAGGGCCTGGAGGTGGCGGACTTCGCGCTGGGCTGTTTCTGGGGCGCGGAGCGGAAGTTCTGGCAGACCGAGGGCGTCTGGACGACGCTCGTCGGCTACCAGGGCGGCTACACGGAGAACCCGACGTACGAAGAGGCCTGCTCGGGTCTGACCGGCCACACGGAGGCGGTACGGGTCGTCTTCGACCCGGCCATCGTGTCGTACGAGGAGCTGCTGAAGCTCTTCTGGGAGTCGCACAACCCGACCCAGGGCTTCCGCCAGGGCAACGACGTGGGCACCCAGTACCGCTCCGCGATCTACACCCACTCCCCCGCGCAGGCAGCGGCCGCCGACGCGTCCCGTGAGGCGTACCAGAAGGTCCTGACGGCCTCGGGCCACAAGGAGATCACCACGGAGATCCTCCCGGCCGAGGGCCGCCCGTTCTGGCCGGCGGAGGCGTACCACCAGCAGTATCTGGACAAGAACCCGGGCGGCTACTGCGGCATCGGCGGTACGGGAGTCTCCTGCCCGATCGGTGTGGCTCCGGTCGACGGCAGGTGAGTGCCGAGCCCACCCCCGAGCTGTCGGCGGAGTTGTGGCGGGAACGACGGCCATCGGGCCCGCCCATCGCCCACACCTTCCGGAGTACGTACGCGGACCGCTGGGTGCGCTTCCACAGCCTGCCCGGCTCGAAGCGCTACCCGGAGTCCGAGGACGAGTACGCGGTCGTACTGGACCGGTACAACACGGTCCTGGACGCACTGTTCGCGGGCACGGACCTGTTCGTGGTCACGATGGACTGGTCGTACACGCCGACCGGGCCCGCCGGGTACCCGGAACCTCGCGAATCGCTCCACCCGGGCGGTACGCGCTGGTGGACGGAGCCGGATGTGGAGGACCCTGATCCCGCGTTCCACTCCCACACCCGGCTGTACGCCGACCTGCGTCCGTGGAAGCGCGGCTGTGTCGACGATCTGCTGCGCGCCGTCGCGGACGACACTCTGGGCGACGTGTTCTTCACCGATACGGAACTGCGGCGCATCCACCACCCGTACGAGGGGGGCGCCGACATCGTCCTGACGACACCCGAGGAGCGCGACAGATTCCGCGAGCTCCACTCCGGGTGGCTCCCCGGCCATCCGGCGGGCCTCTGATCAGCCGGGGTCGAGCACGTACACGCGCAGGCAGCGGAGGCAGAGGCGCGCCGGACGAGGGGCCGTTCTGATTCCGGCCCGCTTCTCCGTCAGCCGGCCCGCTTCTGCGTCAGCCGGTCAGCATCGCCGGAAGCAGCCGCCGCAGCAGCCGTACGAACAGGGCGTCCCGGTCGGCGGGGCCGGCCGCGGGCGGTGCGCCCGCCGCGGTGAGGGCGGCGAGCAGGTGCGGGTGGTGGCCCTCGGCGGCGACCGTGGCCAGGTGGGCCGCCCGGGCGGGCACGGAGCCGTCGGCCGTGGCGAGGGCCTCCCGGCGGGCGAAGAGGGTGGCCAGGGCGCCGAGGAGGCCGATGGCCTCCAGCTTCTGCCCCGCGGTGCCGGGTGCGGAGGCCAGGATTCCGAGCGCGTGGTCGAGGTAGTCGATCGCGTGCGGGCCCAGCACCTCGCCGCGCCGGTCGTTCAGATCGGCCAGCCACGGGTGCCGGACGTGTGCGGCTTTGGACTGGAGGGCCAGGCCGACGAGGTCGTCCAGCCAGTCGCCGCCGGAGGCACCAGTGGCCCCGGAGGCCCCGGAGGCCCCAGTGGCCCCCGAGAGGTCCAACTCGCCCGCGACCGCGTCCGCCATGAGGTCCAGCAGCTCGTCCCGGCTGCCCACGTAGCGGTAGAGCGAGGCTGGCCCCGTGCCCAGCCGCTGCGCCAGCGCGCGCATCGACACGGCCGCCAGGCCCTCCGCGTCGGCGAGGGCGAGGGCGGCCGTCGTGATCTGGGTGCGGCTGCGCTCGGGTGCGGGTCCGCGCGCGCCCCGCTCGGGGCGTGACCAGACGGTCGTCGGCCGGGTCTCGCGGTCGGCCACGGTCCGCCACCTTCCCTTCCCTCGGGTCCCCGTCCGGGGTCCGGAACTGGCTGTAGTCTAATACCGCGAACGTCGTTCGCAGTAGTCTCACCACCGGAGGAGCCCGCCATGACCTGGACCGAACGCCGCTTCGCCCGCAACGGTGCGGTCGAGCTCGCCCACGACCGGCTCCAGGAGGGCGCGGACGGCGAACCGCTGCTCCTGGTGATGGGCCTTGCGGTCTCCCGGCACTGGTGGCCCGGGGAGCTGTGCGCGGCCTTCGCCGACGCCGGGTTCGCCGTCGCCCGCTACGACCAGCGGGACGCGGGCGAGTCCACCCGGCTGCCGAAGCCCGCCGCCCGGAGCAACCCCTTCGCGGCGCTGGCCGCCGGCCGTGGCGCGGCCTACACCGCCGAGGACATGGCCGACGACGCGGTCGCCGTCCTGGACGCGCTCGGCTGGGAGTCGGCGCACCTCTTCGGCCACTCGCTGGGCGGGGTCGTCGCCCAGCGCGTCGCCCTGCGCCACCCGGACCGGGTGCGCACGCTCACCTCGTCCGCCGCGCTGCCCAGCGATGTCGGCGGGCTGAGGGCCTTCCGTCATCTGCGGCTCGGCACACTCGCGAAGTTCGCCCGTATCAAGCCCGCCCGGGACCGGGAGGAGCGGATCGCGACGGGGCTCGCGGTGGCGCGGCTCTGCGCGTCGCCCGGCTACCCGTTCGACGAGGCGGAGGCCCTGGAGCGGATCACCGCCGACGTGGACACCGGCATCGCCGACCCGGACGCCCAGTCCCGCCAGATCGGCGCACCCTGGAACGGCCCGGACCTGGCCGAACTGCGCCTCCCCGCGCTGGTGTTGCACGGCACGGACGACCCGCTGCTCAAGCCCTCCGCGGGCCGGGCCACCGCCGCCGCGATCCGGGACGCCCGGCTCGTCCTCCAGCCGGGCGTCGGCCACGACATCCCGCGTGAGCGGCACACCGCCGTCGCCGCCGAGGTGCGGGCCCTCGCGGACCGGGCCGCCCGGGCCGACGGCCGCGCGTAACGCCCCTCCGCCCGTCGGCTCCTCCCGCCCGCCGCCCGGCGGTCCGGTCAGGCGGCCGCGCAACGCGAGCGGCGGATGTCAGGCCGCCAGCAGCACGCCGCCCATCGGGCCCGCAGGGCCCACCGGGCCCACGGACCGGTGACGGCCGGCCGCCCCGAGCGACCGGGACCCGCTCCGGGACCGCACCGCCGCGAGACTGACCAGCCGCTCCCCGGCCAGCGCCAGGACGTCGGCGAGGCTCAGGCCGAGCGCCTGGGCCGCGGCGGCCAGCACCTCGGAGGAAGCCTCCTTACGGCCGCGCTCCACCTCGGAGAGGTACGCCATGGAGATCCGGGACGCCTCGGACACCTCCTTCAACGTCCGCCCCTGCGCCCGGCGTTCGCGGCGCAGCACCTCCCCGACGAGGTCACGCCAGAGCGGCTCCCGGGGCAGGGCGCCGGTCGGGTTCGAGTTCGGGTTCGGGTTCGGGTTGGTGCTCGTGCTCGGGTACGGGGTCTGCGCCGGCGTCGGGAGCGGGCGCAGGGGGATCACGTCGGCCTGGTTCGTCGCTCGGATGCTCACCGTCCCAGCCTAGGAGCGCGGTGCCGCCCCGGCACGGGTCGGGCGTTGCGCTCCGGGCGGATCTGCTGACGGCGAAGTCGCGTGACAGCCCGCCGGTCCCCGAAGGGCAAGGGCGGACGTCGTGGTCACGCCCGGGCTATCGTCACGCCCGACAGCGGGTTCTCTTCAGGGGGTTCGGGATGACGCGAGAGCACCAGGCACCAGGGCGTGCGGGGCACCACGATCCGCACGCGCTCCGGAAACACCCCTGGTTCGCCGCCAACGAAGCCCTCGCCTTCCTGCTGGAGCTCGCGGCGATCGGCTGCCTGGCCTGGTGGGGCTTCACCGCCCTGGACGGAGTCCTCGTATCGGTCCTGCTCGGCCTCGGGGTGCCTGCGGCGGCCGTGACCCTGTGGGGGCTGTTCGCCGCGCCCCGCGCCCGGTTCGGGCCGCCGCTCGCGGGGGTGCTCGCGGTGAAGGTGCTGGTCCTCGGCGGCGGCGCGGCGGCGGTGTACGGGGTGGGGCACCCGGTCGCGGCCGGGGTGTTCGCCGTCGTGCTGGCCCTGAACACGGGCTGTGCGGAGTACTACCGCCGTCGCCCGCGCGCCTGAACGAGCTGGTCCGGTGCTCACCCGGCGACGCCGCGGGTTCGGCGGCGGTAGTAGGCGATCGCGAGAGCGATGGTGATGGGCCCCCAAGCGGCGAGGGGGGTGCCAACCAGCGTCGCCAGCGCGTTCCAGGCGTCGTTGGAGTACCTGACGGAGTCGATGACGCCGTACAGGGTGAGGTCGCGATCGCCGCCCAGCGGGACGGCGGTGAACAGGAAGGTGAGGATCAGGCCGCCGAGCACGGCGGGGACGACGGCAGCCATCGGCCGGACGCGTCTGCCGCCGATGAGCGGTATCCAGGCGGGTGTTATCTCTCCCCAGCCCCGGACCAGTCCGATGGTCAGGATCGCGATCGCTTCCGTCAACACGCTGAGCCCGAGAACGTACGGGATGCTCAGCCATACGGCCGGCAGGCTGCCCTCCTGAGGCTCCTGCCCCATCGTGTAGTGCAGAGCGAAGGGCAGCCGCCACAGGCACGCCGGCAGCAGTAACAGCGGTAGCACGTAGGCCAGGCGCATCGCCCAGCGGGGAACGGGCCGCTCGGTGTCATCGACGGACGGGGGCCGGTGAAGGATCTTCAGCGTCATGACTCCACCCTCGCGGAGCAGGCACGACGAGTAATCCCCCACGGGAGCCAACCCACTCCCCCGCGCGGGGGAGACCACACCTGGCGGCCTCGCCCGCGCGGGGTAACCGCGCCGGCGGCGACACGACACCGACGCCGACACCTGCACCCGCACCCGCACTGGGCACCGGGCACCGGCGCCTCCCCGCGTGCGGTCAGATCAGACCCTGCGCCAGCATCGCGTCCGCGACCAGTTCGAAGCCCGCGATGTTCGCGCCCACCACGTAGTTGCCGGGGCTTCCGTACCGTTCGGCGGTCGTGTAGCAGGAGTCGTGGATGTGCCGCATGATCTCGGCGAGGCGCTCCTCGGTGTGGGAGAAGGTCCACGAGTCCCGGGACGCGTTCTGCTGCATCTCCAGCGCGCTCGTGGCGACTCCGCCCGCGTTGGCCGCCTTGCCGGGGGCGAAGGCGACGCCCGCCTCCTGAAACACCCGGACCGCCTCCGGGGTGGTGGGCATGTTGGCGCCCTCCGCGACGGCCTTGACCCCGTTGCGTACGAGGTCCAGCGCGTCGGCCTCGTGCAGTTCGTTCTGCGTGGCGCAGGGCAGGGCCACGTCCACGGGGACCGACCACACCCCCGTGCCGGCCACGAACCGGGCGTGCGCGCCGCGCCGCTCGGCGTACTCCGAGACCCGGCCCCGGCCGGCCTCCTTGATCTCCTTGAGGAGGGCGAGGTCGATGCCCTTCTCGTCGACGACATAGCCGCCGGAGTCCGAGCAGGTCACCACGGTCGCGCCGAGCTGCTGGGCCTTCTCGATGGCGTAGATGGCCACGTTGCCGGAGCCGGAGACCGCGACGGTCTGACCCTCCAGCGACTCGCCCCGGCTGCGCAGCATCTCGGCGGTGAACAGGACCGTGCCGTAGCCGGTGGCCTCCGTACGGGCCTGTGCGCCGCCCCAGCCGAGGCCCTTGCCGGTGAGGACGCCGGACTCGTAACGGTTGGTGATCCGCTTGTACTGGCCGAATAGGTAGCCGATCTCGCGGCCGCCGACGCCGATGTCACCGGCCGGGACGTCGGTGTACTCCCCCAGGTGGCGGTGGAGTTCGGTCATGAAGGACTGGCAGAACCGCATGATCTCGGCGTCGGAGCGGCCCTTGGGGTCGAAGTCCGCGCCGCCCTTGCCGCCGCCGATGGGCATGCCGGTGAGGGCGTTCTTGAAGATCTGCTCGAAGCCGAGGAACTTCACGATGCCGAGGTTGACCGAGGGGTGGAAGCGCAGCCCGCCCTTGTAGGGTCCGAGCGAGCTGGAGAACTCCACCCGGAAGCCGCGGTTGACGTGGATGTCGCCGGAGTCGTCCGACCACGGCACCCGGAAGATCAGCTGGCGCTCGGGCTCGCATATCCGCTCGATGATGCGCGCGTCGACGAACTCGGGCCGCTGGGTCAGCACCGGCCCGAGCGTCTCCAGGACCTCGCGGACCGCCTGGTGGAACTCCTGCTCGCCCCGGTTGCGGCGCAGGATCTCGGCGTAGAGCGGCTCGATGACGCGGTCCGCGGCACCGGTCGTGCGGGCGGAGTCGTGCGAGTCGGGGATGACCGGCATCTGATCAAGACCTTCCGTGGTCGGGCTCGTGCGCGTCGGCGCCCCCGTCCCGGAGAGCGCCACCGGTCCGCCTCCCCCGCCGGAGCCCCGCGGACTCCCGCTCGGGAGGACCGCGCGGCCGTCGCCCGGCCGGGCGATGCGCAGGACCGTCGTACGGTCCGATTCTCCCGTGCTACCCGATGATCTTCGAGTGCCATCCACATATTGACCATGATCAGCCGTTTTGATCAGCGTCCGGGCCTCTCACCAGGCCCCTTCACCGCCCCCGGCCCACCGCTCCGGACGGGCCCGTGCGGCCCGGGCCCGCCCCCGGGCCGCCGACCGCCGAGTGGCGAAGGTCACCTTCCGGATCAGCTCTCGTGCGGGTCGCGCAACACCCAGAGTCCGACCCCGCAGGCAAGCGCGGTGACGCCCGCGGCGACGCTCAGGGCGACCTGGAGGCCGCTCTCCTCGACGGCCAGGCTGAGGAAGACGTTGGCGGCGAGTGCGGCGCACAGGACGAGCCAGAGCAGGAATTTCATGACGGCGATGCCTCCGTGGTCGGTGATGCCTCGATTCTGTCGGCCGGGGCGCGCCGCGGGGAGGGAGGGTGCCCCCGTATCGGGGGTGGAGCGGGCTACACCCCGCCGTTCCCGGGCCGACCGGGAACGAGGCATCCGCGCGGCCCAGGACCGGCAACCGTAAGGGTCCCGTGAAAACAACGCCGGGGCGCGGGAGTTACCCGTCAGGAACAGGGACACCTCCCCTGACGATCAGTCATGATGCCCCCATGACGAAGCCGCGGGGGCGTCGGAGAGGGCAGCCTCCTGACGAGTTACGGGCGCTGTACGGAGTGCGCCGGGCCGGGAACGGCCCCGCGCGCTCCCGCTCTGCCCCGACCGTGGCACCGCCCCCGCCGCCGTACGAGCAGGCGCTCCCGAGGGCGGCGTACCCGGCGTACGCCCGCACCTCGGCGTACCCCGCCCCGGCGCCCCGGGGTCAGCCGCGCATCCCCAAGGGCACGGGCGACATGCGGCGCTATCTGGCGGTCGGGCTCGACGCCTATCTGTGCCTGCTGGCCGTCGGACTGCTGGTGCGGTCCTGCCTGAACGCCGGCGGGGCGGGGCGCGCGGTCGCCCTGCTGGTCGTCCAGCTGATCGCGCTGTCGTTCGCGAACCAGGTGCTGCTGACGATGGCCGTCCGGGCGAGCGCCGGAAAGCTGATCATGGGCGTCCGGGTGATCCGGCTGCCCGACGCGGGCCGGCCGGGATTCCGCCGGCTGGTGCTGCGCTGGCTGTACGGGCTCCTCTGGCTGCCGCGCCAGCCCTGGCGCCGGCTCCGGGGCCCATCGGCTCCGCCCCCCGCCGAGCGCCCCCCGGGCCGCCCCGCCGAGGTGCACGAGGACCTCGCGGGGGTGCGCCAGGTGCGGCGCAGCGACCTGCGGTACTACCGGGCGGCGGTGGAGGAGGAGCGTACGGGCTGAGCCTGCTCCGTCGAACCTTCAGGTGAGAAGGCTCCCTTCAGCGCCGGTCGCCTCAACGCCGGTCACCTCAGCGCCAGTCACCGGTGATCCAGGCAGCGAGGCGGGGGCTGGCCGAGGTACCAACCACAGACGAAGACGGCGTACAGGGCGGCGGTGGCGCCCAGGCGGCGCGGAGTTGTCCAGGCTATCCAGTGAGGCACCTGCCGGAGTGTTCCACGAACCGGGTTCCGGGGACGCGGCGTGCCGTCACCACCGCCTTCCCGCTGGATCCGCTTCACGGACGGATCCGGATCGGCAGACTGTCGGAGAGACACCGCGGGGCAGCTCGCGCAGACGGTGCGTCCACTGGGAGACCTCGGCCCGATGGGGTTCCTCGCCAGTCGATAGGGTCATGTTCCATGACTGCTTCGGAGCCCACCATCGTCGCCACGTCGGGTGGACATCGTGCGGGTGGTCGCACGATGGTGATGTTCGATGCGTTGGTGCACCACGCGGTCGACCTGTCAGGAGTGCATGGACGCCGCCCCCGCATCATGTACGTCGGTACGGCCATTGGCGATGCCGAGCACTTCACCGCACGTATGGCAGAGGCCGCCCGGGTCGCCGGGTTCGACCTGACACCGCTTCACCTCTTTCCGATGCCCAACCTCGATGACGTCGAGGGCGCGGTACTTGATCAGGATGTCGTCTGGGTCATGGGTGGCTCGGTGGCAAACCTGTTGGCCGTGTGGCGCGTCCACGGCCTGGACCGTGTCATGCGGCGGGCGTGGGAGGCCGGCGTCGTGCTCAGCGGGGTCAGCGCGGGTTCGATCTGCTGGTTCCAGGGCGGCGCCACCGACTCCTTCGGACCTGCGCTCCAGCCGCTCACGAACGCCCTCGGCTTTCTGCCGTACGGCAATGGCGTGCACTACGACACCGACAAGGGCCGCCGTCCGATGGTCCACCGGCTCGTCACCGAGGGCACCTTGCCTGTGACGCACTGCACCGATGACGGGGTGGGCCTGGTCTACCGCGGCACTGAGCTGGCTGAAGCTGTCACAGAAGTACCCGGGAAGGGCGCCTACGTAGTCGTGCGCGAAGGGGACTCGGCTGTTGAGGAACGCATCGAGCCTCGCCGGTTGCCACCGTTGCGGTTCTGAATGCGTCGGGCGAGGGCGGCGGGGCGGGGCGTACGGGCCGAGCCTGTTCCTAGGCCTCCCGGGCCGCCCGCTCCCGCGCCGCCCGCATCGCCGCCGCGGTGGCCGATGCGTCGTACTCCGGGCCGACGCCCGGGACGATCACCACGTCACCGTCGAGATGCCGGGTGCGCAGCGGCAGGATCTCCTGGTAGGCGGGCGACGCGTACCAGGCGTGGGCCTCCTCGGCCCCGGGAAAGCCGACGATGACCAACTCGACCGGCCAGCCCCCCTCCAGCACGTCCGCCTCGCCGCCGTGCACCAGGAAGCGGCCTCCGTAGGGCTTCATGGTGGCCTGGACCCGCTCGATGTAGCTCAGCACCTCGTCCTCGACGGGGCCGTTGGTGGGGCGCAGGTGGGCGATGGCGTACGCGGTCATGGGTCGGTCCTCCGTGCAGTCGAGGTGGTTCTCGTCGGGTGCTCTCTTCGTGACACCCACGATGCTGCCGGGCGGGGTGGAGGACGTCGATTACCTCCGGGGTCATGTGCCTCCGGAGGTGCGCCCCCAACGCCGAAGGCGGCGGCCCCGGAGTCTTCCGGGGCCGCCGCCTTCGGGCGGGGACGGGGTGGTGCGATAGGGAAACGGGTGGGGCGGGTGGGTCAGGCCTGGGAGCCGGCCGTCCACTCGGCCCAGCTCATGTTCCAGCCGTTGAGGCCGTTGTCCGGGGTGATGGTCTTGTCCGGGGAGTTCTGGACGATGACCACGTCGCCGACGATCGAGTTGTCGTAGAACCAGGCGCCCGGCGCGTTGGGGTCGTTCGCGCCCTTCACGTCGGCGAGGCCCACGCAGCCGTGGCTGGTGTTGGCGTTGCCGAAGATGCCCTTGCCCCAGTAGTTGCCGTGGATGAAGGTGCCCGACGTGGACAGGCGCATGGCGTGCGGCACGTCCTTGATGTCGTACTCGCCCTTGCCGTCGTCATCGGTGAAGCCGACGGTGGCGCCGTTCATCCGGGTCTCCTTGTGCTTCTCGGAGATCACCATCTGACCGTTGTACGTGGGGTTGTCGGGGGAGCCCGCGGAGATCGGGATCGTCTTGATGGTCTTGCCGTCGCGGGTGACCGTCATCGTCTTGGTCTTCGCGTCGACGGTGGAGACCTGGTTGCGGCCGACCTTGAAGGTCACGGTCTTCTGCTGGACGCCGAAGACGCCGTCCGCGCCCTCGACGCCGTCGAGCGCCAGCTTCAGGGTGACGGTGGAGCCGCCCTGCCAGTAGTCCTGCGGGCGCAGGTCCAAGCGCTGGGCGTTGAACCAGTGGCCGACGACCTCCTGGCCGCTGCTGGAGGTCACGGTGATGCCGTCCTGGACGGCCTTCTTGTCCGTGATCGCCTTGTTGAAGTTGATCGAGACGGGCATCCCGACGCCGACCGTGGAGCCGTCCTCGGGGGTGAAGTTCCCGATGAAGCTGTTGTCGGGCGAGACGGTGGTGAAGGAGCTGTTCTCGTGGGCCTTGCGGCCCTTCGAGTCCTCCGCCGTGGCGTCGATCTTGTACGTGGTGGACCGCTCCAGCTGGCCCGCGGGCTTCCAGCTGGACCCGTCGGCCGCCAGGGTGCCCTCGACCGGGGTGCCGTCCGCCGTGGTCATGACGACCTCGGTCAGCTTGCCCTTGGCGACGGTGACCTGGGCCGCGTTGTTGATGCTGGCGTTGGTCGCGCCGTTCTTCGGCTTGATCGCTATCTGCGCCTCGGAGGCGTCCTCGGCTGCCGCCTTGTCCACCTCCTGCTGCGACGACTCCGAACTCCCGGCGCTCGTCTTTCCGCCCTTGTCGCCGTCGTCGGTACAGGCCGAAAGCACCAGCACGCCGCCGAGCAGTGCGGACACGGCCATGAGGCCCTTGCGCCGCTTGCTGTCCGTCATCACACGCTTCTCCATCGTTGCCGATTCCCCAAAATCCCCGGACGGGGACCGCCAGGCGGCTATTCCCCGTCAATGTTCCAAGAACACCCGGAAAGGGTGCTCCGTTCCGCATCCACGACAGATGTGGGGAACACCACTCATCGACGCGCATCCGGCAGCGGTGGTTCCCGTGGCCGGGCCCCGGTTTCCGTCGCCGCACGGCGCGGCCCCGGTCCGCACGTGAGCGGGGCCGGGGCCGGTGTTCTCACACGTCACACCCGCTGCGCGGGGTCACCGTCCTCGCCGTCGTTCTTCCCATTGTGCGCGACCGTGTCGCCGTACCCCTCCTCGTCGCCCCCGTCCCGTGGCAGGAAGAGGTCCTCGTCGCCGTCGTCCGCGTCGTCCCAGCCCTCCGCGTCGGGGTCGTACTCGATGCTCTCGCTGCTCCAGGAGGCCTGGGCCAGCTCGACCCCGGGCACCTCGCTGACCAGGTCGAAGGGGTCGACCAGCGAGGCGAGCGCCTCTGCACCGTCTGCCCGGACCGTGGCCTCGGCATGCATCCGCTCCTCGGCGGTGTCGGTTCCGGCGACCGCCGCGACGGGCTCCCCGTACTCGGCGGCGATGGATTCGAGGGCGGTGCCGGTCAGGGCGTCGAGGTCGGTGACCTCCAGCACCATCTCCACGCGAAGTCGAACAAACCTGGATGTCTCTTCTGTGCTCATAGGCCGGAGCGTAAGGCTCGGCGGGGCCACGACTTTCCACCGACCCGCTGCTTTGCTTAGCATCGGCCCACGGGGCTAACTCATGGTTGTCGCAAGGGGATCGAATCTGTGTCCGTCGCTCGTCGCACACTGCTGACCGCCACCGCCTCAGGCACGCTGCTGGCCGCTCTCTGGTTCGTCCCGTCGGCCAATGCGACCGGGGAGACCGGCGAGCCCACGGAGATCGGGGAGAACCGCCCGCAGTCCGCTCCGGCTGCTCCCGCAGACGGCCGGACGACCGGTGGGCAGGCCGCCGGCGCCCCTGACGACGCCTCCGGCGCGCGGCTCGCCGACACCGGGACCGGCCCGGACACCACCCCGTATCTCGTCGGCGGCACCGCCCTGTTGGGCCTCGGCACGGCCTTCGTCACCTACTCCGTGCGCCGCTCCGTGACGGGGACGCGCCCGGCGCTCTGATCCTCGTACGCACGAGGATCCCGTACGCACGAGGAGCTCGTACGCGCGAGGATCCCGTACCTACGAGGATCCCGTACCTACGAGAGGGCTGCCGCGCCCGTCCGGAGCGGCAGCCCTTCGTCGTGGGTACGGCGGTGGCCTCAGGCCAGCGGTCCCGTGACCGGTTCCACGGCCGCGACCAGGCGCCCTTCCCGTACGAACGTATCGGCGGCGGCCAGGTCCGGCGCGAGGAAGCGGTCCGGGCCCGGGCCCTCCGCTCCGGCGGCCCGCAGCGCGTCCACGGCGGCCTGCGAGGCGGGGGCGGGGGTCAGGCCCTCGGCGGCGCGGATCTCCACCGCCCGGGTGGCCGCGTACAGCTCGACGGCGACGATGCGGGCCAGGTTGTCCACGGCGGTACGGAGCTTGCGTGCGGCGGACCAGCCCATGGAGACGTGGTCCTCCTGCATCGCGGAGGACGGGATGGAGTCGGCGGAGGCCGGGACCGCGAGCCGCTTCATCTCGCTGACCAGGGCGGCCTGCGTGTACTGGGCGATCATCAGGCCCGAGTCGACCCCGGCGTCGTCCGCGAGGAACGGCGGCAGGCCGTGCGAGCGGTTCTTGTCGAGCAGCCGGTCGGTGCGGCGTTCGCAGATCGAGCCGAGGTCGGCGGCGACGATCGCGAGGAAGTCCAGGACGTACGCGACGGGCGCGCCGTGGAAGTTGCCGTTGGACTCGACCCGGCCGTCGGGGAGCACCACCGGGTTGTCGACCGAGGAGGCCAGTTCGCGGCCCGCGACGACGGCCGCGTAGTCGAGGGTGTCGCGGCCGGCGCCGTTGACCTGGGGGGCGCAGCGTACGGAGTAGGCGTCCTGGACCCGGGGCGCGTCGCCTGTGACGTCGGCGTGCCGCCCCGTCTGTCCCGAACCGGCCAGCACCCGCAGCATGTTGTCCGCGCTGACGCCCTGGCCGGGGTGCGGGCGGATGGCGTGCAGTTCGGGGGCGAGGACCTTGTCCGTGCCGAGCAGCGCCTCCAGGGAGAGGGCGGCGGTGATGTCGGCCGAGGTGTAGAGGTTCTTCAGGTCGGCGAGGGCCATGACGAGCATGCCGAGCATGCCGTCGGTGCCGTTGAGGAGGGCCAGGCCCTCCTTCTCGCGCAGCTCCACCGGGGCGATGCCGTGCGCGGCGAGCAGCTCGCCCGCCGGGCGGACCGTGCCGTCGGGGCCCTCCGCGTCGCCCTCGCCCATCAGGGTGAGCGCGCAGTGCGAGAGCGGGGCGAGGTCGCCGGAGCAGCCGAGCGAGCCGTATTCGTGGACGACGGGCGTGATGCCCGCGTTCAGCACGTCGGCCATGGTCTGGGCCACCTCGGGGCGTACGCCGGTGTGGCCGGAGGCGACCGTCTTGAGCCGGAGGAACATCAGCGCGCGGACGACCTCGCGTTCGACGCGGGGGCCCATGCCGGCCGCGTGCGAGCGGACGATGTTGCGCTGGAGCTGCGCCCGCAGCTCGGGGCTGATGTGGCGGCTGGCGAGCGCGCCGAAGCCGGTGGAGACGCCGTAGACCGGCTCGGGCTTGGCGGCGAGCGCGTCCACGATGAGACGGGCGGCGGTCAGGGCTTCCACGGCGGCGGCGGAGAGCTCGACCCGGGCGCCGTGGCGGGCCACGGCGACGACGTCCTCGGCGGTGGTTCCGGACGTCCCCACCACAACAGTGTGCATATCCATATTCAGCAGCGTACGGATTGAAAGCCTTCATGTCACTAGTGGTTCGGTACGGAGCCCCTTACGGCACCGGCCGGGTACGGGGGCGGCTTGCCAGCCGCGCGCGCTGCCGGAATCCTGCATCCATGCGCCGACTCCTGCTGCTCACCCCGTTGTTGCTGGTCACCGTCTCCGGCTGTGGCGTACTCCAGTCCTCCGAGGGCGAGGCGACGGACGCGGCACGGGATGTGGCCAGGAGCGCGGGCGAGCGGCTCCACGACCAGCGTCCGCGGACGGCGGAGGAGGTCGGGTACACCGCCTCCCACATCGACGGGGTGGAGGTGCTGCGGGTGAAGGGCGGCTCGACCCACGACGGGGACGGCATCGAGGTGACCGTCCGTACGTCCGGCTCGGCGTACAACCAGCTGTTCGATCCCGAGCCGGTCACCTTGCTGCGCTGTTTCGCGATACGGGTGTCGCCGAAGGCGAAGTGGCGCGCGGACCCCCGTGACGTGGACTGCCCGGACGGCCCCCGGCTGACCTTCGCCCCGCCGCCCGAACCGCCCCGGCTGCCGTCCGAGGAACTCCACGCCAAGCTGCCCCGAGTGCCGGAGGGCGGCCGGGTGGACGAGGCCGAGGTGCGCCGGGCGGTCGCCGCGCTGGATCTGGACGCGGCGATACGTACCGAGGTGAAGGCGGGCGGCGGGCGGGTCGGCGTCCTGCTGTCGCTGGAAGGCGACGGCTACGGCCCGCAGGACTGCCTCCTCGGCCGTGTGAGCCCCGGCACCACCGAGGTGTGGGTGCCGTCCCGGATCCAGCGGATGCGCGGAGAGGGCGGCTGCACCATCGAGAACGCCCTGCAACGGATGCCGCCACCGCACTGAGACCCGGTGCCGCCGACGCGCCGGGCCCGAGGCCGCCACCACTCACAGGCGGTTCACGGCCTGTTGCCGCGCAGCCTGCGCCGGTCGTGCGCGGACTTCGGCGGGGAGTCCGCGAGCCGGATGACCTCGCCGTCCCGTCCGGCCACCACAGGCCCCAGCGAGCGGGCCGCCTTGGCGCGGTACTGGGCGGCGTCCGCGAGCCGGAACAGCCGGCGGGCCGAGCGCACCGGGCCGATCGGGTCGCCGGTCGACGCGACCCCGCAGGCGACCCCGTTGCCCAGCTCGATCACCGCCGCCCGGTCGCAGAGCTCGGTGGCGACGCCCACCACCGCGTCGGCCGGCGGGCCCGCCGCGAGCAGGCAGAACTCGTCGCCGCCCAGCCGGGCCGCCAGTGCCTCAGGGAGCATCGCCCCGCACAGCGACAGCACCGAGCCGAAACGTTCCAGCAGACGGTCGCCGACGGCGTGGCCATGGGTGTCGTTCACCGCCTTGAGGCCGTTCAGGTCGCAGACGACGAGGCTCACGACGGTGTCGTCGGTACGGTGCCGCTCGACGGCCTCGTCGAGCCGGATGTCGACCGCGCGGCGGTTGGCCAGACCGGTCAGCGGGTCGGTGAAGGCCAGCTTGCGGACCTCCTCCAGGCGCTCGGTCTGGGCGATCCCGGAGGCCACGACGGCGGCGAGCACGGTCGCGAAGTCCGCGTCGGCCCGGTCGAAGACGGGCTGCCCGGCCGGCCGCGCCACATACAGCTCGCCCCACGCCCGGCCGTGCAGCACGATCGGCGCGACCACGCAGCAGCCCCGGCCGCGCCGCCGGAGCGCGGCGACCCGCTGGTGGCAGTACGGGCGGGCGCCGCGGGCCGGGCCGCCCGCGCCGGGCAGCCCGTCGGCGGTCTCCACCCAGGCGTCGGGCTCGCCACCGCCGGCCCACCGCTCGTGCAGGAACTCGGTGATCTCCGGGAACTCATGGACCGGGTAGGCCTCCTCCTCGGGGAACTCCTCCTCCCCCTCGGCCCGTTGCCCCGCGTTCACCAGCACCCGCAGCCTGCCCCGGTCCCGCTCCCACACGGAGAGCGCGGCGAAACTGCCGCTCAGCGCCTCGCAGGCGCCCAGCGCCGCCGCCCGCCACGATTCACGCGGCGTGTAGGCCGCGGCCATGGTCTGCGCCAGCGAAACCACGGCCCTCAGCCGCGCATCGTCACCACCCATTTCTCCAGTTTATGTAGATTTGTCCCCTTTTGATCAGCTTGATCAGCTCGATGCGTAACTAATTTCAACTATTTCTTCGCGCCGCGCTCACCCTGCGTGATGGACGCGCGTCGTCACTCGCCGGGCCAGTCGGGGCGCCGCTTCTCGTTGAACGCGGCCACCCCCTCCGCCCGGTCCCCGGAGAAGGCCACCGACCGCCAGGCCGCGTCCTCGACCTCCAGGCCCGCCCGCAGGTCGAGCCCGTGGCCCAGCCGGAG
Source organism: Streptomyces sp. NPDC091289 (assembly GCF_044757365.1). Taxonomy (NCBI): domain Bacteria; kingdom Bacillati; phylum Actinomycetota; class Actinomycetes; order Kitasatosporales; family Streptomycetaceae; genus Streptomyces; species Streptomyces sp. NPDC091289. Next base: position 125,815 of record NZ_JBIVUT010000017.1, on the reverse strand, counting down.
CGCCTTCTTGGCGGCGCGCAGCCCGACCGGCGAGTTGGCGGCGATCCGGCCGCCCAGCGCGAGGGCCTCCTCGCGGTCCTGGCCCGCCTCGACCAGCTCGTCCACCAGGCCCAGTTCGCGCGCCTCGGCGGCCTCGACCCGGCGGGCGCTGAACACCAGCTCGGCGGCGCGCGCCGCGCCCACCCGGCGCGGCAGCAGCTGCGTACCGCCGCCGCCGGGGATGACGCCCACGGACACCTCGGGCAGTCCGACCAGGGCGGTGGTGTCGGCGACGATCACATCGCAGGCGAGGGCGAGTTCGAAGCCGCCGCCGAGGGCGAAGCCGTGCACGGCGGCGATCACCGGCATCGGCAGCTCCAGGACCCCGGTGTAGGCGGCGCGGGCGGTGGGCCGCTGGCGTACGAGGTCGGCGTCGGTGAAGGAGTTGCGCTCCTTGAGGTCCGCGCCCACGCAGAAGGCCCGGTCGTGGCTGGAGGTGAGGACGGTGACCCGGACGTCCCGGTCGGCGCCGAGCGCCTCGCAGGCGGCGGCGAGGGAGCGGGCCATGTCGGTGGAGACGGCGTTCATGGCCTTGGGCCGGTCGAGGACCAGCTCGGCGACGTGGTCCTGCCCCTCGTGCCGCCGTACGACGACGAACTCCCCGTACCGCTGCTCGGACGTGACGGTCATGACTGCACCCCTGTCGGTCGACGGCGCCCGCTCGACGACGCCTGTTAACGAGCGTTACCGACAGGGATCCTAGACAGGGCGACCGCCGGACCGACAGGGCGAGCGGGGAGCGAAGCCGTCACCGCTCAGGAACCGGTCTTCCCGCGCCGGGCCAGCAGCCACGGCTCGACGACACCCAGTCCGCGCACCGGGCGCTGCCACATCGGCTGGAGACCGAAGCGGTACGTGGGCAGCGGCGGCTCGTCGTCCGGCTCGCGGCCCTCCTTCTCGGCGAGCCTGGCCCGTTCGGCGGCGGCCGCGACGGCCTCGGCGGCCTGCGCCTCGGACTCCGGGGCGTCGCCGTGCCGGACCAGCTCCTTGGCGAACGCCCCGTCGACCAGGACGGCGTCCTTCGGAGCTATCGAGGTGAGCCGGCTGGCGAGGTTCACCGTGGTGCCGAAGACATCGCCCATCCGAGTGGTGACCGTGCCGAAGGCGATGCCGACGCGCAGGGCGGGCATCGTCTCGTCCTGGGACATCGCCTCGATGAGCCGGAGCGCTATCTCGGCGGCCGTGCCCGCGTCGTCGGCGGCGAAGAGGACCTCGTCGCCGAGGGTCTTGATGAGCCGGCCGCCGTGCGCGGCGACCAGGTCGGCGGCGGTCGTCTCGAAGGACTCGACCAGCTCGCCGAGCTCCTCCTCCTCCAGCCGCCGGGTCAGCCGGGTGAAGCCGACCAGGTCGGCGAAGCCGACGGCGAGCCGCCGGTCGACCATCTCCTCGTCGTCCGCGGCCTGCACGACCCGCCCGGTGGCGGCGGCCAACTGGCGCCGCCACACGTAGACGAGGAACTCCTGGAGCTCCGGGAGCAACAGCTCGACCAGCGGATACGTGACCTCGGTGCGGGTCATGCCGGGCTCGGGGGGCTCGGTCAGGCCCTCCAGGAACGAGTCGATCTGCCATTCGGCCAGCCGGGCGGTGGTCTGCCCGGTGGAGCGGGCGACCTGGATCGCCATCGGCTCGCTGAGCAGCCCCGCCTCGACGAGACCGGCGAGCCGCCGCAGGGCGAGCACGTCGGCCTCGGTGAGCGCCTTGGCCTGGCCGATGTCGGCGAAGCCCATGGCCCGCCAGAACCGGGAGGCCAGATCCATGGAGACCCCGGCGGTGCGGGCCGCCTGGAAGGGCGTGTAGCGCCGGTCGGCCCCCAGGATCAGCGCTTCGAGGCGGATGGCGAGGGGGTCGTCGGTCGGTTCCACCGTGTGGTCGACCTCGTGGTGGGGTGTGGCGTGGACCGAGGAGTCCGACCCGGGCTCCTCACCCGCGCCGGACGTCGTGTCGCCGACGGTCACCAGCCGCCTCCTGCCCGTTCCCTGCGCACTGCCCTGCCGATCTGTCGCTGGATCGCCTCAACGATACGGCAGGTGTGCCCCAGCTCACGTCCTTGGTTGTCCGTCATCGGTGGGTCGCGCGTGACATCTCAGGCATACGCGGTATCCACCCGTACGCCCATCGGGGGCAACCCCCCTCTCAGGTCAGGCCGCCCGCCGCGCCCCGCAGGTGGACGATGTCGCCGGCCGACACCGGCTGCTGGAGCCCGTCCTCGGTGGAGAGGACCAGGCGCCCGTCCCCGTCGATCGCGACGGCCTCGCCGACCAGGGACGTACCCCCCGGGAGCTCGGCCCGCACGGTCCGGTCCAGCGTCGCGCAGCCCGCCGCGTAGGCGGCCTGGAGCCCGCTCGCGGCCGCGTCGCCGCCGGCCGCCTTCCACCGGCCGTACCAGTCCTCCAGCGAGCGCAGGACGGCGCGCAGCAGGGTCTCCCGGTCGGTGGAGACCGCTCCGGCGAGGGTCAGCGATCCGGCGGTGGGGGCGGGCAGCTCGTCGGCGCGCAGGGAGACGTTGACGCCCAGGCCGACGACGATGCCGTCGCCGGCGAACTCGCCGAGGATGCCGCCCGTCTTGCGCTCCTGTCCCTCCACGGAGACCAGCAGGTCGTTGGGCCACTTCAGCGACATGTCGACACCCGCCGACTTCGCCAGTCCGGTCGCGGCGGCCACCCCGGCCAGCAGCGGCACCCACCCCCATCGCTCCACGGGGATGTCGCCGGGCTCCAGGTAGACGGAGAAGAAGAGCCCGGAGCGGGGCGGTGCGGTCCAGGTCCGCTCCAGCCGTCCGCGCCCGGCCGTCTGCTCCTCGGCGACCAGCACCGTGCCCTCGCCCGCCGCGCCGGTACGGGCCTGTCCGGCGAGGTCGGTGTTGGTGGATCCGGTGGACTCCACGACCTCCAGGGACGTCCACAGCGCGTCCGGTCGCAGCAGCCCGCGGCGCAGCGCGGTCACGTTGAGGGGCGGCCGGTCGAGGTCCGACCAGCGGTTGTGTGGCGCATCCGGTGGTGTCATGCAACCCAGCCTAGGTGTGGCAAAGGACGCACTGCCTTTCCGGAGGCGCGCCGATACCCTACGAGTCAGTAGCCAGAGCCGGACAGACGGCTGGCCGTCCCCCCGTGACCGGTGCCAGACGTCGTCCCCGTGACCAGGCAGGGAGCCGCCCCCCGATGTCCGAGCCGCTAAGCGACATCCACACCACCGCGGGCAAGCTCGCGGACCTGACGCGCCGCATCGACGAGGCGACGCACGCCGGGTCGGCCCGCGCGGTCGAGAAGCAGCACGCCAAGGGCAAGCTGACGGCCCGTGAGCGGGTCGAGCTGCTGCTGGACGAGGGCTCCTTCGTGGAGCTCGACGAGTTCGCCCGGCACCGGTCCACCAACTTCGGCATCGAGAAGAACCGTCCGTACGGGGACGGCGTCGTCACCGGTTACGGCACGGTCGACGGCCGCCCCGTCTGCGTGTACTCGCAGGACTTCACCATCTTCGGCGGTTCGCTCGGCGAGGTCTACGGCGAAAAGATCGTCAAGGTCATGGACTTCGCGCTGAAGACCGGCTGTCCGGTCATCGGCATCAACGACGGCGGCGGCGCGCGGATCCAGGAAGGCGTGGCGGCCCTCGGGCTGTTCGCCGAGATCTTCCGCCGCAATGTGCACGCCTCCGGGGTGATCCCGCAGATCTCGCTGATCGTCGGCCCGTGCGCGGGCGGCGCGGTCTACTCCCCCGCGATCACCGACTTCACGGTGATGGTCGACCAGACCTCGCACATGTTCATCACCGGTCCCGACGTCATCAAGACGGTCACCGGCGAGGACGTCGGCTTCGAGGAGCTGGGCGGCGCCCGTACGCACAACACCACCTCCGGGGTGGCGCACCACATGGCGGGCGACGAGAAGGACGCCATCGAGTACGTCAAGTCGCTGCTGTCGTACCTGCCTTCGAACAACCTCTCGGAGGCCCCGGCCTTCCCGGAGGAGGCGGATCTCGCCACCACCGACGAGGACCGCGAGCTGGACACGCTCATCCCGGACTCGGCGAACCAGCCGTACGACATGCACACCGCGATCGAGCACGTCCTGGACGACGGTGAGTTCCTGGAGACCCAGGCCCTGTTCGCACCGAACATCATCACCGGCTTCGGCCGGGTCGAGGGCCACCCCGTCGGCATCGTCGCCAACCAGCCGATGCAGTTCGCCGGCTGCCTGGACATCAACGCCAGCGAGAAGGCGGCCCGCTTCGTCCGCACCTGCGACGCGTTCAACGTCCCCGTCATCACCTTCGTGGACGTGCCGGGCTTCCTGCCGGGCGTGGACCAGGAGTACGGCGGCATCATCCGGCGCGGCGCGAAGCTGATCTACGCCTACGCGGAGGCGACGGTCCCGCTGATCACCGTCATCACCCGCAAGGCGTTCGGCGGCGCGTACGACGTGATGGGCTCCAAGCACCTGGGCGCCGACCTGAACCTGGCCTGGCCGACCGCGCAGATCGCGGTCATGGGGGCGCAGGGCGCGGTGAACATCCTGCACCGCCGCACCATCGCCGCCGCCGAGGACCCGGACGCGACCCGTGCCGAGCTGATGACGGCGTACGAGGACGCGCTGCTGAACCCGTACGTGGCGGCCGAGCGCGGCTACGTCGACGCGGTGATCATGCCGTCCGACACCCGGGCCCACATCGTCAAGGGGCTGCGTCAGCTGCGGACGAAGCGGGAATCACTGCCTCCGAAGAAGCACGGCAACATCCCGCTGTAGCAGCAGCCCTACGTTCGCCCGCTCGCAGAAAGGTCTGCCCATGATCAAGGTCGTACGGGGCAACCCCACCCCGGAGGAGCTGGCCGCCGCACTGGCGGTGGTCCGGGCGCGCGCCGCGGCGGCGTCCGCCGTGACGTCCGGCGCGCCACTGCCGCCCGAGCAGTGGTCCGACCCGGGGCGCATCGCCCGCACCGGCCGCCCGCAGCCGGGCCCCCGGGCCTGGGCCCGGACGTACTGGCCGGCCTAGCGGGTCTCCGAGGCCGCCCCCGGTTCGCCGGGGGCGGCTTTGAGTACCCGTACTCAGGCGTAGGGACGGGCGGCGCAGCAGGATCGGAAGCATGCTGTGGTCCGACCCCGAGAACAAGCCGCCGAAGGAACTGCGCGACGCCCAGGCGATGATGCGCAGAGCGGGCGTCCTGCTGGCGCTGGCGATGCTGGTGGCGATGTTCGTGCTCGGCATCCACTGAACCGTCGGACCCGTGGCCGTTCTCCCCCGTGGCCCTTCTACGATGGCGCGCATGACTGATCAGCGCCGTCTCGTGCTCGCCTCCGCCTCCCCCGCCCGTCTCGGTCTGCTGCGCCAGGCCGGGTTCGCCCCCGAGGTGATCGTCAGCGGTGTGGACGAGGACGCCCTGAGCGCACCGACCCCCGCCGAGCTGGCGCTCGTCCTGGCCCGGGCCAAGGCCGCGGCGGTCGCGGAGCGCCCCGAGGCGGCGGGCGCCCTGGTCATCGGCTGCGACTCGGTGCTGGAGCTGGACGGCGAGGCGCTCGGCAAGCCCGCCGACGCCGAGGAGGCCACCGCCCGCTGGAAGGCGATGCGCGGCCGGGCGGGAGTGTTGCGGACCGGGCACAGCGTGATCGACACCGCCTCCGGCCGTACGGCGTCGGCGACGGCGTCCACGGTCGTACGGTTCGGCGAGCCGAGCGACGCCGAGGTCGCCGCCTATGTGGCCTCGGGCGAACCGCTCCACGTCGCGGGAGCCTTCACCCTGGACGGCCGCTCGGCGCCGTTCGTCGACTCCATCGAGGGCGACCACGGCAATGTCATCGGGCTCTCGCTGCCGCTGCTGCGCCGGCTGCTGGGCGAGCTGGACGTCTCCGTCACGGAGCTGTGGGTCTGAGACCGACGTCGCCGGACGGCGGCTCGGGGCCGGGACCGGAGTCGCCGGGCGGCGGCTCAGGCCGGTGCCGGGGCCGTCTTCTCGCTCGCCGTGTCGTCGGTGCCGCCGGCCCGGGGCTCGGGCCCGTACGCCAGCAGGGTGAGCACCAGCAGGGCCAGCACGGCCATCATGAACGCGAAGGCCCACCACCCCACCAGGCCGACCGTGACCGCGCCGAGGACGCCGTGCACGACCGCGCAGCCGATCAGGACGATCCGTCCGGCGCGTCCCGGAGCGCGGTCACGTATCCCGGCGATCAGCGCCAGCAGCCCGCACAGGAGCAGCAGCAGCCCGGAGACACCGCCCATCACCCAGGTTCCGGTGGACATGGCGTCCGGGTCCAGGCCGGCGAGCGACATGTTCTGGTTCTCGGCGACCGTGGCCAGGACGGCGTTGATGAGCACGATGCCCACGGCCTCCCCGAACAGCACGAGCGCGGTCACGATCGCCACCGGTCTGCGCATCAGCGTCCCACCCCTGCCCCTGTTACCTCTGGTACGTGCGTAGCGCGGACCCTACTCATGGGTATTCCTTCGGACAAGGGGTCGGACGGGTCCGGGCGCCGGGCAAAGAAACCATCGGCCGTTCGTAGAGACCCCACAAAGAAACGCCATGAGGCGTTGACCTTAAGGACAGAGACCTGCACCACACCGGGTGGTTACTGTGCGGTTGAGGATCGCGGCGTACCGTGGTGCCACAAGGGATTTCACTACTGGGGCAAGCCTCGGATCACACTCCGTGTGGGCAAGCTCACCATTGGGGACGGGTCGTACGGCCGTGTCGGTAGTCCCTAAACTCAGCTTGTTTCGAGGAGGGAGTCATCGTGCGCAAGGTGCTCATCGCCAACCGTGGCGAAATCGCAGTCCGCGTTGCTCGGGCGTGCCGGGACGCGGGGATCGCGAGCGTCGCGGTCTACGCCGAGCCGGACCGGGACGCTCTGCATGTCCGGGCCGCCGACGAGGCGTTCGCTCTGGGCGGTGACACCCCGGCCGCCAGCTATCTGGACATGGCCAAGGTGCTGCAGGCCGCCGCTGACTCGGGGGCGGACGCGATCCACCCCGGTTACGGATTCCTGTCGGAGAACGCGGAGTTCGCCCAGGCCGTCCTGGACGCCGGGCTGACCTGGATCGGCCCCCCGCCGCAGGCCATCCGCGACCTCGGCGACAAGGTCGCCGCCCGGCACATCGCCCAGCGCGCGGGCGCCCCGCTGGTGGCCGGCACCCCGGACCCGGTCTCCGGGTCCGCCGAGGTCGTCGCCTTCGCCGAGCAGAATGGCCTGCCCATCGCGATCAAGGCCGCCTTCGGCGGCGGCGGCCGCGGTCTGAAGGTGGCCCGCACGCTGGAGGAGATCCCGGAGCTGTACGACTCCGCGGTCCGCGAGGCCGTCGCCGCGTTCGGCCGGGGCGAGTGCTTCGTCGAGCGCTATCTGGACAAGCCGCGGCACGTGGAGACCCAGTGCCTGGCCGACTCCCACGGCAATGTGGTCGTCGTCTCCACCCGCGACTGCTCGCTGCAGCGCCGCCACCAGAAGCTCGTGGAGGAGGCCCCGGCCCCCTTCCTGACCCAGGCGCAGAACGACGAGCTGTACGCCGCCTCGAAGGCGATCCTGAAGGAAGCCGGCTACGTCGGCGCCGGGACCGTGGAGTTCCTCGTCGGGGTGGACGGCACGATCTCGTTCCTGGAGGTCAACACCCGCCTCCAGGTCGAGCACCCCGTCACCGAAGAGGTCACCGGCATCGACCTCGTACGCGAGATGTTCCGCATCGCCGACGGCGAGGAGCTCGGTTACGGAGACCCGGCCGTGCGCGGCCACTCCTTCGAGTTCCGCATCAACGGCGAGGACCCGGGGCGCGGCTTCCTCCCCGCCCCCGGCACCGTGACGACGTTCGCCCCGCCGACCGGCCCGGGCGTCCGTCTGGACGCCGGCGTCGAGTCCGGCTCGGTCATCGGCCCGGCGTGGGACTCGCTCCTCGCCAAGCTGATCGTGACCGGCGCGACGCGTGAGCAGGCGCTCCAGCGCGCCGCCCGTGCGCTGGCGGAGTTCCAGGTCGAGGGCATGGCCACCGCCATCCCCTTCCACCGGGCCGTCGTCGCGGACCCCGCGTTCACCGCGGACCCGTTCACCGTCCACACCCGGTGGATCGAGACCGAGTTCGTCAACGAGATCAAGCCCTTCGCCGCACCCGCCGACGCGGACGCGGAGGACGAGGCCGGACGGGAGACCGTCGTCGTCGAGGTCGGCGGCAAGCGCCTCGAGGTCTCGCTGCCGTCCTCGCTCGGCATGTCGCTGGCCCGCACCGGTCTCGCCGCCGGCGCGAAGCCCAAGCGCCGCGCCGCGAAGAAGGCCGGCTCGGCCGCATCCGGCGACACCCTCGCCTCGCCCATGCAGGGCACCATCGTCAAGATCGCGGTGGAGGAGGGCCAGGAGGTCAAGGAGGGCGACCTCGTCGTCGTCCTGGAGGCCATGAAGATGGAGCAGCCGCTCAACGCGCACCGCTCCGGCACCGTCAAGGGCCTCACCGCCGAGGTCGGCGCCTCCGTCTCCTCCGGCGCCCTGATCTGCGAGATCAAGGACTGACCGCTCGGCATTCCGGGAAGGGGCCCGGCCCGCGTCGTGAGACGCGGGCCGGGCCCCTTCCTCACCAGTGGCATCCTGGAACCCACGTAGGTCCCGAGGACCGAGGGAGGGGCGGAAGCCATGGCAGGGGCGATCCCGATGGAGACGAGTACGGCGCAGCCGCCGGCCCGGCCGATGCGCGCGGACGCGCGCCGGAACCACGACCGGCTGGTGGGCGAGGCGCGCAGGTCCTTCGCCGAGCACGGCACGGACGCCTCGCTGGAGGACATCGCCCGGCGGGCGGGCGTGGGCATCGGCACCCTCTACCGGCACTTCCCGAACCGGGACGCCCTGATGAACGCGGTCTTCCAGGACGCCCTGTACTCGCTCCTGGACCGCTCCCGGGAGCTGGCGGCGGCGGAAGCGCCGTGCCGGGCGCTGGTGGACTGGCTGGGCGCGATCGTCACTCATGCGGGTGAGTACCGCGGGCTGGCGCACGCCCTGATGTCCGCCTCGCGCGACGAGACGTCGGCGCTCGTGCAGTGCCATCTGCCGCTCCGGGAGGCGGGCGCGGGGCTGTTGCGCCGGGCCCAGGAGAGCGGGTCGGTGCGGGGTGACGTCTCGATCGACGATCTGCTGCAGCTGACGAACGCGATCGCGTTGGCGGCGGAGCAGTCGCCGGATGATCCGGAGTTGGCGGAGCGGTTGCTGCGGCTGACGCTGCGCGGCCTGAAGTAGGGGGCCCTGCGGCCGGGCTCGGCGGCCGCTGCGCGGGGCCTCTCCCCACCCCGCCCCTTCCCGTAACCGGGGCTCCGCCCCGGAGCCCGCTCCTCAAACGCCGGAGGGGCTGAAAAGGCGAACGCCGGAGCCTCTGTTGCGGCTGACTCCACGCGGGCTCACGTAACGGGCCTCGGCGGCGGCGCATCCAGCCCCTCCGGCGTTTGAGGAGCGGGGGTTCGGGGGCAGGGCCCCCGACGTGGGCCTACCGGCGTCGCAGGTCCGCCACGCGTGCCCGCTCGCCCGGGACGTCCGCCAGGGCGGAGGCGCTGCGGAGCTGCGGGCCGAGGCCGCCGTTCTGCGTGCGCCGCTGGCCGGGCAGGGGCATGTCGCGACGGGGCCGGCTCCCCGGTGGGGGGCCGTCACCGCCGGACGCGTCCGCCCCCGGACCGGCCACCGTGATCTCCACGCCCTGGTCCGCCAGGGACTGGAGCTCGGCGGCGGCCCGCTCGTCATGGAGTGGCGGCTCGTCCGTCACCAGGCGGGTGATCAGCTCGGTGGGCACCGTCTGGAACATGGTGTCCGAACCGAGCTTGGTGTGGTCCGCCAGGACGACCACCTCCGCGGCGGCCTGGACGAGAGCCCGGTCGACGCTGGCCGAGAGCATGTTGGAGGTGGACAGGCCACGCTCCGCCGTGAGGCCGCTCCCGGAGAGGAAGGCCCGGGAGACCCGCAGCCCCTGGAGGGACTGCTCGGCCCCGCTGCCCACCAGCGCGTAATTGCTCCCGCGCAGGGTGCCGCCGGTCATGACGACTTCGACGCGGTTGGCATGGGCCAACGCCTGGGCCACCAGCAGGGAGTTGGTGACGACGGTCAGACCGGGGACCCGCGCGAGCCGACGGGCCAGCTCCTGCGTGGTCGTGCCGGCGCCGACCACGATGGCCTCGCCCTCGCCGACGAGACCCGCGGCCAGGTCGGCGATTGCTGTCTTCTCCGCGGTGGAGAGATGGGATTTCTGCGGAAAGCCGGACTCCCGCGTAAAACCGCCCGGCAAGACCGCACCGCCGTGCCGGCGGTCGAGGAGTCCTTCTGCCTCCAGTGCCCGCACGTCCCGCCGTACGGTCACTTCGGAGGTCTGGACGACGCGGGCGAGCTCACGGAGCGATACCGCCCCGTTGGCACGCACCATTTCGAGGATCAACTGACGACGTTCTGCAGCGAACACGAAACTGACAGTAACCTGACCGTCGGTGAGTTTTCAGCAGTTTGCGCCGAATAACAGAAGTTGTACTTCAAAGGGGCCTCCAAGTGGTATAGGAGGCCCCTTTGTTGTTCGGGGGTGATCGTCAGGCGGTCACAGCACCGCCCGGACTGCCGGGGGTTGCCGGGGAATGTCGGGTTTCCCGGCCCCTCAGCCCTCGCCCGTGAGCTTGCGGGTGTGCAGCTGCCGGGCCACCTCGGCGATCGATCCGGACAGGGACGGGTACACGGTGAATGCGTTTGCGATCTGTTCCACCGTCAGGTTGTTGTCGACCGCGAGCGAGATGGGGTGGATCAGCTCGCTGGCGCGCGGCGCGACCACACAGCCGCCGACCACGATCCCCGTACCGGGACGGCAGAAGATCTTGACGAAGCCGTCGCGGATGCCCTGCATCTTGGCGCGCGGGTTGCGCAGCAGCGGGAGCTTCACCACCCGGGCCTCGATCTTGCCCGCGTCGACCTCGGCCTGGCTGTAGCCGACGGTGGCGATCTCCGGGTCGGTGAAGACGTTGGCGGAGACGGCCTTGAGGTTCAGCGGGGCGACCGCGTCGCCGAGGAAGTGGTACATCGCGATCCGGCCCTGCATCGCGGCGACCGAGGCCAGCGCGAAGATGCCGGTGACGTCGCCGGCCGCGTAGACGCCGGGGGCGCTGGTGCGCGAGACCCGGTCGGTGAGGACGTGCCCGGAGTCCTTGAGCCGTACGCCGGCCTCCTCCAGGCCCATGCCCGCGGTGTTCGGGATCGCGCCGACCGCCATCAGACAGTGCGAGCCGGTGATGACCCGGCCGTCGGCCAGCGTCACCTCGACCCGGTCGCCGACGCGCTTGGCGGACTGGGCGCGGGAGCGGGCCATGACGTTCATGCCGCGGCGGCGGAAGACGTCCTCCAGGACGGCGGCGGCGTCCGGGTCCTCGCCGGGCAGCACCCGGTCGCGGGAGGAGACGAGGGTGACGCGGGAGCCGAGCGCCTGGTAGGCCCCGGCGAACTCGGCGCCGGTGACACCGGATCCGACGACGATGAGCTCCTCGGGGAGCTCGTCGAGGTCGTAGACCTGGGTCCAGTTCAGAATGCGCTCGCCGTCGGGCTGCGCGTCCGGGATCTCCCGGGGGTGGCCGCCGGTCGCTATCAGCACGGCGTCGGCGGTGAGCCGCTCCTCGGTGCCGTCGGCGGCGGTGACGACGACCTGGCGGGAGCCGTCGGCGGCCTGGAGCCCGTCGAGCCGGCCCCGGCCGCGCATCACGCGGGCGCCGGCCCGGGTGACGGAGGCGGTGATGTCGTGGGACTGGGCGAGCGCGAGGCGCTTGACCCGGCGGTTGACCTTGCCGAGGTCCACGCCGACGACCCTCGCGGCCTGCTCCGCGTGCGGCGTGTCGTCGGCGACGATGATGCCGAGCTCCTCGTAGGAGGAGTCGAAGGTGGTCATCACCTCGGCCGTGGCGATCAGGGTCTTCGAAGGCACGCAGTCGGTGAGGACCGAAGCTCCGCCGAGGCCGTCGCAGTCGACGACGGTCACCTCCGCGCCGAGCTGGGCGCCCACCAGGGCTGCCTCGTAGCCGCCGGGGCCGCCGCCGATGATCACGATCCGGGTCACGAAAAGTCCGCCTCGCGTTGTGTAACCCGCGGCCGTCTGCCGCCCCGGCCGGGGGTCCGGGGGATCGCCCCGGGGGAATGCAGTACGTACTCCATTGTCCCGCACGCGCCAAAGTGCTTCGCCCCGGGGCCCTCCATACGGGAAAGAGGGCGTCCGCCGTACGGGGACGAGCGCCCCGCACACCGAGGTACGCGCCGCTCCGCACTCCCCCGACCGGGGCCTTCGTCACAGGAACCGCCGCTCCCGCGCCCACCTCCCGTACCCTCGGTCCCATGTCGCTCTACGCCGCGTACGCCGGCAACCTCGACGCGCGGCTGATGACCCGCCGCGCCCCGCATTCCCCGATGCGCAGCACCGGCTGGCTCAACGGCTGGCGGCTGACCTTCGGCGGGGAGCAGATGGGCTGGGAGGGGGCGCTGGCCACCGTGGTGGAGGCGCCGCGCTCCCAGGTCTTCGTCGCGCTGTACGACCTGGCGCCGATGGACGAGGACTCCATGGACCGCTGGGAGGGCGTCGGTCTCGACATATACCGGCGGATGCGGGTGCGGGTGCACACCCTGGACGGCGAGGAGCCGGCCTGGATGTACGTGCTGAACGGATACGAGGGCGGGCTGCCCTCGGCGCGCTATCTGGGCGAGATCGCGGATGCCGCGGAATCCGCCGGCGCACCTCACGACTATGTGATGGAACTGCGCAAGCGCCCCTGCTGACCGGGCTCCGGCCGAGGGCGTGACCGGCCCGGCCGCGTCCTCTTCGTGCGAAAACACAAAGACCTCCGGCGCGTCTTTGCGCCAGTGCATCTACGCGCGTAGGGATTCAGCGGTTACGCTCGTCCGCGTGAACGCATCTGTTATTCCGGACAACATCCAGGGCGACCCGCAGGCAGCCGCTGCCGGGGCCGCCGCCCGCCTGCGCGAGCTGACCGGCGCCGAGACCCATGACGTCGCCCTGGTCATGGGCTCCGGCTGGGCGCCCGCGGGCGAGGCACTCGGCGTCCCGGAGGCCGAGTTCCCCGTGACCGAGCTGCCCGGCTTCCCGGCGCCCGCCGTCGAGGGCCACGGCGGCACGGTCCGCTCGTACAAGATCGGCGAGAAGCGCGCACTGGTCTTCCTCGGCCGCACGCACTACTACGAGGGCCGGGGCGTCGCCGCCGTCGCCCACGGGGTCCGTACGGCGGTGGCCGCGGGCTGCAAGACCGTCGTCCTGACGAACGGCTGCGGCGGTCTGCGCGAGGGCATGCGCCCGGGACAGCCGGTCCTGATCAGCGACCACATCAACCTGACGGCCGCCTCCCCGATCATCGGCGCCAACTTCGTCGACCTGACCGACCTGTACTCCCCGCGGCTGCGCGCGCTGTGCAAGGAGATCGACGACTCCCTCGAAGAGGGCGTGTACGTCCAGTTCCCCGGCCCGCACTACGAGACCCCGGCCGAGATCAACATGGTCCGGGTGCTCGGCGGCGACCTGGTGGGCATGTCCACGGTCCTGGAGGCCATCGCGGCCCGGGAGGCGGGCGCCGAGGTGCTCGGCCTCTCCCTCGTCACCAACCTGGCGGCGGGCCTGTCCGGGGAGCCCCTCAACCACGAGGAGGTCCTCCAGGCCGGCCGCGACTCGGCGACCCGGATGGGCGCACTGCTGGCAAGGGTGCTGGAACGCATCTAGGGCCGGGCCCTTTCAGCCCGTCCGGCGGCCTTCTCGGCGGTCGGTCCGGGCGTTTTCAGCCCGTCCGGCGTTTGAGGACCGGGGTCCGGGGCGGAGCCCCGGCCTCGCCCCCCCCCCCGTACCCCCCCCCCCCCCCCCCCCCCCCCCCCCCCCCCCCCCCCCCCCCCCCCGCCCGCCCCCCCCCCCCCCCCCCCCCCCCCCCCCCCCCCCCCCCCCCCCTCGCCCCGCCCCCGTTCCGCCCGCACCCGCACCCCACCCCCGTACCCCCTTCCGCACACCCCCGAAAGGCGGCCCCCGTGCAGCACGACCTCATCGCGCAGGCCAGGACCTGGCTGGCCGAGGACCCCGACCCCGAGACGCGCGCGGAGCTGGCGGCGCTCGTCGAGGCGGGCGACACCGCCGAGCTCGCCGCCCGTTTCGCGGGCACGCTCCAGTTCGGCACCGCCGGGCTGCGCGGGGAGCTCGGGGCCGGGCCCATGCGGATGAACCGGTCCGTGGTGATCCGGGCGGCGGCGGGCCTCGCCGCCTATCTGAAGGCCCAGGGCGAGGAGGGCGGGCTCGTCGTCATCGGCTACGACGCCCGCTACAAATCGGCCGACTTCGCGCGCGACACCGCCGCCGTGATGACCGGCGCCGGACTCCGCGCCGCCGTGCTGCCCCGCCCGCTCCCCACCCCCGTACTGGCGTACGCCATACGGCATCTGGGTGCCGTCGCCGGGGTCGAGGTCACCGCCAGCCACAACCCGCCGCGCGACAACGGCTACAAGGTCTACCTCGGCGACGGCTCGCAGATCGTGCCCCCGGCCGACGGCGAGATCGCCGCCGCCATCGCCGCGGTCGGCCCGCTCGCGGGCGTCGTGCGCCCCGAGGACGGCTGGGAGACCCTCGGCGAGGAGGTGCTGGACGCCTACCTCGCCCGTACGGACGCGGTCCTGGCCGCCGGCAGCCCCCGTACCGCACGCACCGTCTACACCGCGATGCACGGCGTCGGCACCTCGGTGCTGACCGCCGCGTTCGAGCGAGCCGGTTTCCCGGCCCCGGTGCTCGTCACCGAGCAGGCCGAGCCGGACCCCGCGTTCCCCACCGTGGCCTTCCCCAACCCGGAGGAGCCCGGCGCGATGGATCTCGCCTTCGCCACCGCGCGCCGGGCGGCACCGGACCTGATCATCGCCAACGACCCGGACGCGGACCGCTGCGCCGTCGCCGTGCCCGACACCGCCACGGACGGCGGCTGGCGGATGCTGCGCGGCGACGAGGTGGGGGCGCTGCTCGCCGCGCACCTGGTGGAGCGGGGCGTCAGCGGGGTGTTCGCCGAGTCGATCGTGTCGTCCTCGCTGCTCGGCCGGATCGCCGAGAAGGCGGGCCTCGGTTACGAGGAGACCCTGACCGGCTTCAAGTGGATCGCCCGGGTGGACGGCCTGCGGTACGGCTACGAGGAGGCGCTCGGCTACTGCGTCGACCCCGAGGGCGTCCGCGACAAGGACGGCATCACCGCCGCCCTGCTCGTCGCCGAGCTCGCCTCCGTACTCAAGGAGCAGGGCCGTACGCTGCTGGACCTGCTGGACGATCTGGCGCTGGCCCACGGGTTGCACGCCACCGACCAGCTCTCGGTGCGGGTGGAGGACCTGTCGGTCATCGCGGACGCCATGGCCCGGCTCCGTGAGCAGCCGCCGACCGCGCTGGCCGGTCTCGCCGTCACCTCGGCCGAGGACCTGTCGCGGGGCACGGACCGGCTGCCGCCCACCGACGGGCTGCGCTACCACCTGGAGGGCGCCCGGGTGATCGTCCGCCCGAGCGGCACCGAGCCGAAGCTGAAGTGCTACCTGGAGGTCGTCGTCCCGGTGGCGGACGCGGCCGGGCTGCCCGCCGCGCGGGCCCGGGGCGCGGAGCTGCTCGCCGGGATCAAGCGGGACCTCGCGGCGGCGGCCGGTATCTGATACCGGTATCTGATACCGGTATCTGACGCCGGTATCTGACAGCGACGGTCATTGATGGCACGAGAACGGCCGCTTCGGACGGGCAACCGCCTTATCCGAAGCGGCCGTTGACATAGTCGGCGGTCCGCGGGTCCTGCGGCGCGCCGAACATGGCGTCGGTCGGCCCGTGCTCGACGACCAGGCCGGGCGTGCCCTGTTCGGCGAGGAAGAACGCGCAGCTGTCGGAGACCCGGGCCGCCTGTTGCATGTTGTGCGTGACGATGACGATGGTGACCTCTTCCTTGAGGTCGTGGATCGTCTCCTCGATCCGCCGGGTGGACGTGGGGTCGAGGGCGGAGCAGGGTTCGTCCATCAGCAGCACCCGGGGGCGTACGGCCAACGACCGCGCGATGCACAGGCGTTGCTGCTGGCCGCCGGAGAGCGCGCCGCCGGGCTGGCGGAGCCGGTCCTTGACCTCCTTCCACAGTCCGGCCTTGGTGAGGCACTCCTCCACCAGGTCGTCGCGGCCGTCCCGGGTCGCCTTGATGCCGTTCAGCTTCAGTCCCGCGAGGACGTTGTCGTACAGGGACATCGCGGGGAACGGGTTCGGCTTCTGGAAGACCATGCCGATCTCGCGGCGGGCGTGGGTGATCCGGCGTCCCCGGTCGTAGATGTCCCGGCCGTCCAGGAGCACCCGCCCGGCCAGCGCGGCCGAACCGATCAGCTCGTGCATCCGGTTGAGGATGCGCAGGAACGTCGACTTGCCGCAGCCGGACGGGCCGATGAGGGCGGTGACCTGCCGGGCGGGCATGGTGAGCGAGACCCGGTCGAGGACTTTGTGGTCGCCGAACCAGGCGGAGATCGCGTCCGCTTCGAGGGTCGCCGCCGTGGACCGGGGGACGATCCGGGGCTGGACGAGTGTGTCGGCTGCGTCGTCGGCGGCGGTCGTGGTGGCGTTTGCGGCGGTGTCGATGAGATCGGTCATGGGCGGGGCGCTCCTGGGTCTGGGTCGCAGCGGGGCTGTTGGTCGGGGCCGGTGTTCAGAGCAGGTTCGGCAGGAGACGGGTCAGGGCCCCGGCGAGGGCGAGGCCGAGGGCGCCGAGCACCGGTACGGCGGCGACCCAGGTCTGCCAGGTGCCCCGCCGGCGCAGGGCCCAGGCGGTGAGCAGTGCGGCCGCGAGGAGTGCCTGGGACCAGAGGAGTACGGGGAGCCAGGCGCCCTTCTCCCCGGCCAGCGCCTCCTCGTCGGGGGCGATCCAGCCGGCGGGCGGGCGCGGTGGGGCCGGCTGTACGGGGGTGGTGAGCTCGGCGTCGACGCGGAGGACCCCGGAGGGGGTGTAGGGGCCGCCGGTCGCCGTGATGAGGGTGAGCCCGCCCTTGCCCGGGGTGGTCCGTACCGGCAGCGGATCGCCGGGGCGGCGGACGCCGGTGACCGCGTAGACCGCCTTCGTCTGGCCGGTGGTGACCTCGATCCGCGCGCCGACGGGCAGCCGGTCCAGGGCGTGGAACGGGGAGCCGTAGCCCCACTGGCGCCCCATGATCACGGAGGTGCCGGCCTGTCCCGGCAGCGGGGTGTCGCGGCGGTGGCCGGGCCCGGACATCAGGACGCCCGAGGTGGTGCCCTCGCCGACGACCTCGCGCAGACCGAGTGCGGGGATGCGCAGGAGGGCCACCGGCGAGCCCGGCGCGAGGGGCTGGTCGTCGTAGGTGCGCACACCCACGGGCGCGATGCCGAGGGCGAGTTGGCGGCGCAGCTCGTCGTAGGCCGTCTGCTGGTCCCGGGAGTGCTGGAGGTGGCCGACGAGGGTGAGGTTGGCGACGAACCCGAGGAGGACGGCGGCCAGCACGCAGAGCGCCGCGCCGGTCAGGGCGAGGCCCGGGCGGGCGGGCGGCGCACCCGGCACGGCGGTCCCGGGCCCGGCGGCGGGCGGGGCGGCAGGGGCGGCCGGTGGAGCCGTCGCGGGCGGGGGCGGGGTCAGCACGGTCACGGTGGCTGCGCTCCTGGCTGCTGCGGAAGACGTACACGGGGAGGGGAGGGGGAGGAAGAGACGGCCGGGGCCGGAGGGAGGGGCTCCCGCCCCTCCCCCACAGCGGGCCGTCCCGGTCAGTGCGCCGGGCGGCCGAAGGTGAGCAGCGACTTCCGCCGGACGTGGATGACCAGCGCCGTACCGAGGCTGAGCAGTGCCAGTGCGCCGAGGCCGGCCGCCGCGATGTGGCTGCCGGTGGAGGCGAGCGGGGTCGAGGATCCGCCGGACGGGCCGCCGCTGCCGCCGCCGTCCGCTCCGCCGGTGCCGCCGCCCGAGGCGTCGGCGCCGTCCGACGTACCGCCGTCGTCGGCGCCCGAGGTGTCACTCGGGCCCGGGGTGGGGTTCGGGCCCTCGCCGGTGACGAAGGCGAACTCCACCCGGTGTCCGTCGGCGCCCTCCTCGGCGAGGGTCAGGGTGTGGTCGCCGTCCGCGATCTCCTCGGGCACGGTGAACGCGTACGCCTGTACGGTGCCGTCGGCGTCGGCGGTGGCGTCGGCGAGGTCCGCGTCCGTGTCGTCGTCGAGGGTGACGGCGACCGTGGCGTCGGGCTCGAAGCCGCGCGCGGTGACCAGGACCTGCTGGCCCGGCTCCAGGGTCGGGTTGGCGTCGAGGGTGTTGCCGTCGGCGTCGGTGACGTCGAGGTCGGCGGGCTCGGTGGGGCCGTCCGTGGGGCCGTCGGTGGGCCCGTCCGTGGGGTTGCCGGTGGGGTCCGTGGGGTCGGGGCTCGGCGCGGTCCCGGCGACCTGGACCGTGGCCCGGCCCACCGAGCCGCCGAACGCCTCCGGGTCGTCCGGGACGAAGTCCGCCCGGTAGTAGACGTATCCGGGTGCGGCCGGTGCGGTGACGGTCAGTTCGGCCTTGCCGCCGGTCACGCCGGCCGTGCCCGCCTCGGTGAACGGGCCGCCGGAGTCGGCGCTCGCGGCGAAGGTCACCGTGCCCGCGGCGGCCGCCGGGGAGACGCTCGCCGTCAGCTTCAGCGGGGCGCCGACGACGGCCCCTCCGCTGTCACCGCCGGTCAGTACGAGGGTGGTGGCCCGGGACTCCACCAGGGTCCAGGTCTCGCCGGTGACCCGGACGCTCGCCGAGAAGTAGTCGAACGTGCCGACGCTGACCGCCGTGTCGCAGTGCAGCCGGATCTCGTACGTCCCGTCCAGCGGGCCCGCCTTGATGTACTTGCGCAGGACCGTCTCCAGCGAGTCCTTGGGCGGCAGCTGCACGGTGAACGGGCCGGAGTCCAGCGGTGCGCCCTTCTCCGATGTGGTCAGCGGGAACGAGGGCAGCCCGCCGGTCGCGGCGGCGGGCTTGGGCAGCCGCAGCCCCGCCCGTACGTAGGGCGCGTCCGGGTCCGTGGGGGCGGGGCAGGCGGCGTCCGAGGTGGCCGTGTCGGCCAGTTGGGCGTCCGCGATGTTCCCGGTCGCGGGTGACAGGGTGAACGAGCCCACCCGGGTGGACGCGGCGTGCGCCTCGGTGGCGGTCAGGGCGAGGACGGCGGCGAGCAGACCGCAGACCAGCGCGAAGGCGCTGAGCAGCGCCACGGGCGACCGGAAGCGGGCGCGCATACGGGATACGCGCGTACGGGATACGAGTGGTGCGGGGTGGTGCATGGTGGTCCCCCCTGGGGTCGTGGTGGGCGTCGGACAACGACGTGGGGCCGGGCGCCCGTGGGGCGCCCGGCTGTCGCACGGTTACGGGGCGGCGGTGATCAGCGCTCGCCCTTGAGGATGGTGTCGCCGCAGTTGGCGACGGTGGTGAAGCCGAAGTACTCGATGACGTCGGTCTCGGTGCAGACCTTGGAGCCGGCGCCGACGAACGCCCCGGCGATGACCGGGTCGCTGAGCTTCGCGGTCGGCACGACGTTGTAGACGTCGCGGGCGATCACGCCGCCGTCGATCTTGCCGAGCACGGTGTCGCCGTGGCGGTCGGTGACGGCGCCGCCGACCTGGGCGTTGTACTGGGAGACGGAGTACGGGGCGATGTCGCCCGCGCTGTCGAGCTCGACGCCGTTGTGCTCCTGCATGGTGCCGACGCAGGTGCCGGGCACCGAGACGCCGATCTGCTCCAGGAAGAAGGTCCGGGTGCCGGAGCCGGCCTGGGGCAGCAGCGGGGTCAGCGTGACGCCGTTGATCGAGGTCAGGCCGCACTCGTAGACGGCCTTGAGCTGGGTGGCGGTCAGGTCGAGGTTGGCGTTGAGGGCGCTGTCGTCGCGGACCGCGACCGTGATCTGGTCCTCGGCGAAGGGGATGAAGGTGAGGTCGCTGGAGGAGGCGTCCGCCGGGCCCCGGGAGGAGCGGGCGAAGTCGAGACAGCCGGTGGAGCCGTCGACGGCCGCGTTGAGCGCGTCGATGCCGGCCGAGGAGCCGTTGGGGCGGTTGATGACACAGCCGGCCGCCCGGGTCTTGACGGTGGCGCTGCCGGTCGCGTCGTAGGAGGCGATCAGGCTGCCGCCGTCGATGGAGTCGCCGAGGCCGTTGGTGACGTCCTGCGTGGTGTCCGAGCCGACGCCGGCGAGGGTGCGGTAGTCGGTCGGGTCGGCGGGGTCGGCGAAGGCGGCGGGGGCCATGATGCCGAGGCCGAGTGCGGCGGCGCCGGCCGCGGCACCCAGACGAACACGCGTCGTGACGTTCATTTCTGTTCTCCTCCGTGAATACGGAACGCAGGGAATGCATGGAGCGCAGGGAATGCGCGAAGTGCGGGTAATTCAGGAAGTGCGCGAAGTGCAGAGGATGCAGGGAATGGGCGCATCAGCGGAATCCGGATTTCGTCACCGCCGACCCGTCGGCCGGCCACCGCATACCTTTCCGGAGACGGGGCGGCGGCGACCACCACATCCAGTTGCCGGTCAGGTTACGGATTCCTTTCCTGGGCGCCTCCTGGGGAATTCGCCGACGGCCGGACGAAATCCTCGGAGGCCGACCTCCGCCTCCGAGGTGTCCGACGACCGCCGGCCGGCGGTCATACCCCCTGGCCGGCCACCGCCCTCCGTGCGGACAGCCGCAGCATCACGGGCCCCGCGCACGCGGCGCCGCCGCCCGCGACGAGCACCCCGAGGAGCACCCAGCGGATCAGCCCGAGGACCTGGGAGGGGGTCAGTCCGCCGGGGCCGCCGGAGGAGACGTTCGCCGTCGCCGGGCCGCCCGGGCCGGAGCCCGCCGTTCCGCCGGTGGTGTCCGTTCCGGCTCCCGCCGCCGCGCCGTCCGTGCCGCCCGCGCCGCTCGTGTCGGAGCCGCCGGGGCCGCCTGCGCCCGCTGCCGGACCGCCCGCGCCCGTGCCGCCGTCGCCGCTCCCGCCCGTATCGCCCGGTGTTCCGGTCCCGCCGCCCGCGTCCGCTCCGGGTCCGGGGGCGGGAGGCGGCGGCACGACGCCCCGCTCCAGGCCGTCCGCCGCGCGGAGCGCCTGGGTGCGCAGTTCCTGGGGCAGCGGCGCGTAGCCGGGCGGCAGTTGGCCCGGGGTGAGGCCCGGGGTCTGGCCGGGCCCGGCGGCGTAACGGATCATCCGCGCGTAGTCCTTGCGGGCGTCGGCGGGCTGGTCGACGGGGGCGGCCGCGTAGGCGATCGCGGTCAGCGGGTAGGCGCCGTCCTTCGCCCCGACGGGGCCCGGGGCCTTCACTCCGGGCACGGCCGAGTCCTTCATCTGCCCGACCGCCTTGAGCAGCGCGTCGGGTGTCGGCGCGACGTACCGGCCGGTCGCGTCGGGCAGGGCGGCGATGTCCAGTTCGTACCGGTCGGCCGAGGGGGCGTCGACGAGACCGATGATTCTGCGGAAGCCCTGCGGTTCCCGTTCGCCCTTCAGCCGGGCCCCGGTGGCGCACTCGGCGCAGGCCTCCGCGTCGGTCGTCCGGCCGCCGTAGCCGCGCCGGATGCGCAGGGCGCCGTCGTGCATGTTCTCGACGTAGGGCACGACCTCGGCGCCGGTGTACTCCACCCACACGTCCGGGGCGATCTCCAGCCGGGTTCCGGTGGGGTCGGCCTTGGGGAAATGGTCGAGCGCTTCCTTCGCGAGATCCAGGTCGAGGTAATGGGGGTTGATCTTCATCCCCCAGGGGTCGGCCTTTCCGGCCAGGAATTCCCGGGCACCCTTGTCCGCCTGGAGGTATTTCCAGAGGAGGCGGCTGGTGTCGGAATTCTCGCCGGAGACGGTGAGGCCGAAAGGAGCGGATCGTGCGGTCCGGTCGGCCAGCCCGGGATTGAGTTCCAGGAATTCGGGGTCGCGGACCACGGTCTCCGGATTCCCCTTCAGATGGGCGGGGGCGGGGATGGACGCGTTCCAGAGGCTCACGCTGCTGATGTAGGACTGGGTGAGCAGTTTGGCCAGGAGTCGCGGGGTGAGTCTCAGGTTCCGTACGCGCTCCAGCGGCACCCCGGTCTCCTCCCACAGGAACCCGACCGCGATCCCGCTCACCGCGAGCGGTGCGTGCACCACCCCGGGGCCGTCCTCGCCGGTCTCGACCGGGTCGACGGTGACCGCGAGCCCGGGTGAGGCGTCGGTGGGGGCGGTGACGACGGAGCGGGCGCGGTCCTCGCCGGACTGGCTGTAGGTGAACCGGGCGTCGGACCCGGCGCACAGGACGGACTGCCAGGACGACATGGCGTCGGTGAGCAGTTCGGAGCCGATGACGCGCCGTTCGGCCTTGTCGGGTTCGCAGGTCTCGCCGACCGGGTCGAAGCCGAGGGGGAAGACGATCCGCCGGTCCCAGTTGGCCGTGCTCAGCGCGGAGGTGTCGAGGCTGCCGTTGGGGTGCGGCTCGATCTCGTGGTCGCCGCGCGGGACGACGACCAGCCAGCAGGGGCGGGGCTCCGGCCGGCCGCCGGCGATGTCCACCGCTCCGCAGCCCAGGTGGGGCGCCTGGAGGGCCGTCTGCACCTCGAAGACCGCCTCGCCCGTGCCGTCGCTCTGGGTCTTGCGGAGCGGCTCGGTGTTGGCGTCCCCCGGGCTGAAGTACGTCCAGTCGGTGGCGGTTTCGGTCGGCTCGCCCTCCACCGGCCGGAACGGCACGAACGGGTTGTCGTGACCCTTCCCCTCGGTGTACTCGGTCTCCAGCGGATCCTGGCCCACCGGCAGGCTGCGCCGGGAGCTGTTGCCGCTGCCGCCGCCGATCGCGCCGAAGACGCACTGCTCGCGGTCGGGGCCCTGCGGGTCGTCGCCCCAGCACTGCATGATCTGTACGTAGTTGACGTACCGGACCCCGGCGGGCGTCGGCTTCCCGCCGGTCCAGGAGACCCGGACGCCCTGCGCCCGCAGGTGCTGCGTCTGGTGGACGGTCACGCGCATGCCGGAGAAGTCGTCGTACGGGCCCTTCGACCCGCTCTTCGTCACCGCCGAGCCGCTCTCCGGTCCGGCCGCCCGCGCCTCGCCCGTACCCGGGGGCCACGGCAGCAGGGCCAGCAGGACGGCGGCGAGCAGGGCGGCGACACCGGCGACGGTGGTACGTCGGCGCGCGGGGCGGGATGCGGTCCGGCGCGCGGGGCGCGGTCGTACAGCGGTCATGTCAGGTCCTCCCTCCGGTCTCATGACAGGTCGTCCCCCTTCCGGCGGGAACGGGCCGCCAGCGCACGGGCGGTGAGCGGCGGGCCGACGACCACGCCCGCCAGGAGCAGGGCGGAGAGGGCCATCAGCGCGCCGCGCAGGCCGACCGCGTCGTCGGCGGCGAGACCGACCGGGTTGGCGACGACCGAGCTGTCGCCGCCGGTGGTCCCGGCCGCGATGACCTCGCCGGTGTCGGGGTCGACGGCCCCGCCGCCGGAGGCCGCCGCTCCGGCCTCCTGCTCGTCCGGGGTGCCGTCCCCGTCGGCGTCGCTCCCGCCGCCGGTGGATCCGGTGGCGCCCGGCGTACCGGACGGGCCGGCGCTGCCGCCACCGCCTCCGCCGGTGCCGCCGTTCGGGCCGCTCGTGCCACCCGTACCCCCGCCCGTACCGGAGCCGCCGCCCCCGCCGGGCCCCTGCGCCGACGGCTTCACCGGGGTCTCGCTCTTCGCTCCGGCGGTGCCGGTCGAGCACTGGGTGGGACCGCGCTTGTCGCAGTCCTTCGGGTAAGGGGCCTTCTTGGCGAGGGTGTTGCTGCCGTCCGAGGAGAAGGTGGGGTTGCGGCAGGAGTTGATGTTGACCTGTCCGGCCGGGGCGCCGGGGATGCGGCGGACCTGGTCGAAGCCGGCGAGCACCAGGTTCTTCGGGAGCGGCGAGTAGCCGAGTTCGTCGGCCTGTTGCTGGCCGTCGCAGAGGAAGTAGTTGGCGAAGGCCCCGAGCGTCCGGCCCTTGGCCTCGGTCATCGGGTTCTTCTCCCCGTCGAGCGAGGTCGGCACGACCATGTAGCTGTAGCTGGAGAGCGGATAGGCGCGGCGGTCGCCCGAGCGGTAGACCCCGTCGAGGATCTGCGTCAGATAGTCGGTGGAGTCCTTGTTCGTGTTGATCTTCGCCGCCATCAGGCCCACGGCGACGCCCGCGGCGGTGGGTTCGACGTAGTAGCCGGACCGGTTGAGCACCTTGGCCACCGGGAAGCCGGTCTTGATGGCGTACGAGTACTCGACGTAGGTGATGGCCCCCTCGGCGTGGTTCTGCCGCACGTAGCCGGAGACGCCCAGCGAACCGGACTTGGCGATCTGGGAGGTGCCCTGCGCGGTCGGGAAGTACGAGGTCATCCGGCACGGTGTGGAGCGTCCCGCGCGGCGGCAGAAGTCGTCCCAGGTGGGGCCGTGCTCCTTGGCCAGCCAGGTGGTGAACTGGGCCGTGGTGCCGGAGCCGTCCGAGCGGACGACGGGGATGATCTGCCGGCCGGGCAGGGTGAGTCCGGGGTTGTCGGCCTTGATCTCGGGCGCGTCCCAGCGGGTGATCTTCGAGGTGAAGATCTTGGCCAGGACCTCGCCGGAGAGCCGGAGGTTGGTGACCTTGCGGCCGCCGATGGTGAGGTTGTACATGAAGGCCGTGCCACCGGCGACGATCGGCATGTAGGCGTAGCCGCGCCGGGGGGCCGGTTCGGTGACGCCGCCCTCGACCAGTCCGTACGGGATCTCCGAGACGGCGAAGTCGACCGTGCCGTTGCGGAACTGCTGGCGCCCGTCGGAGGAGCCGGTGGCGGCGAAGTTGACGGTCATGCCGAGGTTGGAGGCGACGTTGCGCCGCCACTGGTCCAGCGCGTTGGAGCTCCAGGTGGACCCCGCTCCGGTGATCTTGCTGTACGAGGCCGCCTCGGCGGGCGGTGGGCCGAGGGCCAGGAGCGCGCAGAGCAGCGCCGCCAGGGCCATGGCCGTACGGGACACGGTCGCGGGTCTCACGGGGTACTCCTGGGGTTCGTGGCGTCGTCGTCGGGCGGAGCCGTACGGGAGGAGGGGGTGTCGGCCGGAGCCGTACGGGAAGAGGTCTCGGGTCCGGCCGTACGGGCGGTGGCGTCGGGCGGAGCCGTACGGGAAGGGGCTCGGGCGGCGAAGCGTTCCGCGTCGCGGCGCGAGGCGAGGACCCTGCGGTGGGTCTGGCCCTTCGTCAGCCGCCCCGGGTCGCGGCCGCCGATGATCCGGGCGATCACGAAGAGCAGCAGCACGAGGGCCATCAGGGTCGCCGCGGTGCCGAACCCGCGCGCGATCATGTCCGGTTCGGGGGATTTGACGAACTCGAAGGTGGCCAGCGGGAGGGAGACCTGCGGCCCTTCGAGCGGGTTGGCGTTCAGTTCGGCGGTGAAGCCCGCGGTGAGCAGCACCGGCGAGGTCTCGCCGACCCCGCGCGCCGTGCCGAGGATCACCGAGGTGGTCAGCCCGGACCGGGCGGTGGGCAGCACCACGTGGCGGACGGTGCGCCAGCGGGAGGTGCCGAGCGCGTACGAGGCCTCGCGCAGGGTGCCGGGGACCAGGCGGAGGACGACGTCGGAGGCCCGGATGATGATCGGCAGCATCATGACGGCCAGCGCCAGGGAAGCGGCGAGGCCGGACTTGCCCGCGCCGAGGGCGAGGATGACGGTGGCGTAGACGAACAGGCCCGCCACGATCGAGGGCAGCGCCGTCATCGCCTCGACGATGGTGCGCACGAAGCGGGCGAACCGGCCGGGCACCTCGTTGAGGAAGACCGCGCAGACGATCCCGGTCGGCACGGTGACGACGAGGGCCAGCGTGATCTGCTGGAGCGTGCCGATCACGGCGTGCAGGATGCCGCCGACGCCGAGGCCGTCCAGCGGACCGGCCAGCTTCATGTCCTGGGTGAAGAAGTTGCCGTGCGGCAGCGCCTTGCGGCCCTCCCAGAGGGTGAAGGCGATCACGAAGGCCAGGGCCACGATCATGACCAGGCCCAGGCTGCGGACGACGACCCCGGCCAGCCGGTCGCGGATCACCGGGCCGTCCTCGTCGAAGGAGACCAGCAGGGCGTAGAGGCCGAGGAAGAGGACGTAGGCGACCAGGACGAACCCGACCGCGCCGTCGAAGGGCAGGATCCGGGCGAAGAGCAGCCAGGTGAGCCCGAGCGCGGCG
Source organism: Streptomyces sp. NPDC091289 (assembly GCF_044757365.1). NCBI lineage: Bacteria > Bacillati > Actinomycetota > Actinomycetes > Kitasatosporales > Streptomycetaceae > Streptomyces > Streptomyces sp. NPDC091289. Next base: position 99,703 of record NZ_JBIVUT010000017.1, on the reverse strand, counting down.
GCCGCCGCTCCGGCCAGGGCGAAGGTGTCCGAGGGCCGGGTGAGGGCGACGGACCGGCGGACCTCCCCGACGGCACCGCCCGGGCGGACGGTTCGGGCGGGCAGCACGGTGCGCGGCAGGGGCCCGGGGGCGGGTGCGGGTACAGGGGCCGCAGGTCCACCGGGTGTGGGACGGGGTGTCTCGGGGGCGAGGGTCATGGCAGCAAGATCCCTTGGCGTCTAGGCGTCGCTGGACGCGCCGGAGCGGCTGCGGGCGACGATCGACGAGGCGGCGAAGTTGACGACGAGCGTCATGAGGAAGAGCGCGAGGCCGGCGGCCATCAGCGCGGACATGCCGAACGGGCTGGCCTCGCCGTAGCGCAGGGCGATCAGCGCGGCGACGGAGGACGCCCCGTTCTGGAGCACGTGCCACTGGATCTCGAAGACGGGCGAGATGATCAGGTAGACGGCGATGGTCTCGCCGAGCGCCCGCCCCAGCCCGAGCATGGTGCCGCCGATCATGCCGCCCTTGCCGAACGGCAGGACGACGCTGCGGATCATGCCCCAGCGGGTGGCGCCGAGGGCGTAGGCGCCCTCCCGTTCCCCGGCGGGGGCCTGGGAGAACACCTCCCGCATCACCGAGCAGATGATGGGGGCGACCATCAGGGCGACCACGACCCCCGCGATGAGCGTCGAGGAGGTGTAGACGGTCTCCGGGGCGAGCGGGTCGCGCGGATCGGCCCCGTCGACGGCGAACAGGGGGATCCAGCCGAGGTAGGTGGCGATCCAGCGGGCGGTCGGCAGGACCGCGCCCTCCAGGAAGAACAGCCCCCAGAGCCCGTAGACCACGGACGGCACCGCCGCCATCAGGTCGACCACGCTGATCAGCGTGCGCCGGAGCTTCGGGGACGCGTACTCGGAGATGTAGAGGGCGCCGCCGATGGCGAGCGGCACCGCGAGGACGATCGCGGTGACCGCGATGAGGACGGTCCCGGTGAGGACGGCCGCGATGCCGAAGCGCCCGGCGTCCGGCTCCCAGGCCTCGGTGGTCAGGAACGACCAGCCGGCCCGGTCGAGCGCCTGCCAGGCCCGGTACAGCAGGAACCCGCCGACCAGCAGCATCACCGTCAGGACGAACGCACCGCCGCTCCGGGCCACCCCCCGGAAGATCCGGTCGGGCAGTCCCGGGTCGGTGTGCAGCCGGCGCGGGGCGTCGGCCGCGGCACCGGACTCCGCGCCGTATGCCGCTCCGGACTCCGCACCGGACGGCGGTGGTCGCTCCTGTGTTCGTGTGGTCACGCGGACGACGGTCGTGGGGGGTGATGAACCGGTGCGACCCGCGATGTGAATGAGGTGCGCCCTAAAGGCAACTTCCGGTGACGTCCCCGATACCGGCGAGCAGCCCGCGGAAGCGTTGGTAGGCGGCGCGGCAGGTCGAGTGACGTTCGTAGGCGCGGGCGGAGACGGCCGTGGCCCGGCCGTCCGCCTCCCGCAGCAGCCATATCCAGCCGCTGCCGGACGGCGTGTGCTGCACGCCGCCCGCCTGGCCGTGGTGGTTCCCGCGCAGTTCGTCGAAGGCGCGGCGGCAGTCGCCGTACGCGGGGAACGCCTGCGCCGAGACGGCGACCACGCGGCCGTTCTGCGCGATCATGCGCCAGGCGTACCGGCCGTCCGCGTCGATGTCGATCCGGCAGCGCACCCGGGCCGCCCCCGCGCTCCCGGCTCTCTCGTCGCCATCAGTGCCGTTCATCGTGCCCCACCCCCCGCCGCCCCATCGGAAGTCGGGCGGCAGGCGCAATTTATTGAGACGGGCGTGACAACAGGGACCGCAAACCGGCCGAGCGGTCGGTTTTCATCGGGATGTAGTCCTTAGGGTGCCCGGCATACACCGCGAGGGCCCGGCGCCACCCGAACGGCCCCGGGCCCGCCCCTGGAGCGCCTCAGCCGGTCGCCCCCACCACCACGAGCAGGACGGCGCCGGCGACGGCCGGGGCGATCACCTCGTAGGCCCAGCGCACGGAGCCCCGGTCCGCGCCCTCGGCGGTCGTGTCGCCGGCACGCTCGGCCAGGTCCCGCAGATCGCGGACGGTCTGGTCGGCGGAGGCGGTGCGCGCGGCGGAGTCGCGGACGTCGGCGCTGACCGACGTACGGCCGTAGGGGTCGTCGTGCGCCGCGCGGGCGGCCGTGCGCGCCGCGCGCTTGCGGGCGCGCAGCGAGACGGGGATCGCCCACAGCTGGTACTTCGTGCCGTCCCGGGCGAGCAGCTCGGAGGAGTACGAGGCCCGTACGTCGGCGACCTCGGTCCAGGGGAGCTGGATCGTCCGGAACGGGTTGCGGATCCGGATGCGCTCGTCGCTCGTGAAGACGGCGGGCCGCAGGGTGAAGGCCACGACCAGCGGCACCACGAGGAGCAGCGCGGCCGCCGCGAACCACGGCGTCCGCCCCTCGCCCCGGATCATGGCGTCCCCGGCCATCCAGGCGACCAGCAGGAGCAGCAGCGTCCCGCAGACCAGTGCGGCGACGGAACGGTGGGTCCGTGTCGCGGGGGGCGGCTCTGCGGGAGGTGTGGGGCTCGTCATGGGGCCGATTCTGCCTGACGGGCGTCCGCCCCGGCGGAGCGCCCGCCCGCGTTCGCGCCCCCGCGGCGGATCGCACGGACGGCCCGGCCCCCTGTACAGGTCGCTACGCGCGTAGATATGCTCCTCTGGTGACCATGCCCACCACTGCTCCCGCATTTTCCGACGCGACGGCGTCCGACAGTGCGCTGCGCCGCTTCCTGTTCGGGCTGCCCGGCGTCGACGCCGTCGGCCTCGAAGCGCGCGCCGCCTCCCTCGGAACCCGTTCGATCAAGACGACGGCCAAGGCGTACGCCATCGATCTCGCCATCTCGATGATCGACCTGACGACGCTGGAAGGCGCGGACACCCCGGGCAAGGTCCGGGCTCTCGCCGCCAAGGCCGTCAACCCCGACCCGACCGACCGCACGACTCCGCGCACCGCCGCGGTCTGCGTCTATCCCGACATGGCGGCCACGGCGGCCGCCGCGGTGGCCGGCTCCGGCGTGAAGGTGGCGTCCGTGGCGACCGCCTTCCCGGCCGGCCGTGCCGCGCTGGACGTCAAGCTCGCGGACGTCCGCGACGCCGTGGCGGCCGGGGCCGACGAGATCGACATGGTGATCGACCGGGGGGCGTTCCTCTCCGGCCGGTTCCTGAAGGTGTACGAGGAGATCCTCGCCGTGAAGGCGGAGTGCGGGACCGCCCGCCTCAAGGTGATCTTCGAGACCGGCGAGCTGTCCACGTACGACAACATCCGCCGGGCCTCCTGGATCGGGATGCTGGCGGGCGCGGACTTCATCAAGACCTCGACCGGCAAGGTGGCCACCAACGCCACCCCGGCCAACACGCTCCTGATGCTGGAGGCCGTCCGCGACTTCCGGGCGCAGACCGGCGTACAGATCGGCGTGAAGCCGGCCGGCGGCATCCGCACCACCAAGGACGCGGTGAAGTTCCTGGTCCTGGTGAACGAGACGGCGGGCGAGGACTGGCTGGACCCGCACTGGTTCAGGTTCGGTGCGTCCAGCCTGCTCAACGACCTGCTGATGCAGCGCCAGAAGCTCAGCACCGGCCGTTACTCCGGCCCCGATTACGTGACGGTGGACTGATAGCCATGGCATCCGCATTCGAGTACGCACCGGCGCCGGAGTCCCGTTCCGTCGTCGACATCGCCCCGTCCTACGGGCTGTTCATCGACGGCGAGTTCACCGAGGCCGCCGACGGCAAGGTCTTCAAGACCGTCTCGCCGAGCAGCGAGGAAGTCCTCTCCGAGGTCGCCCAGGCGGGCGCGGCGGACGTGGACCGGGCCGTGAAGGCGGCACGGAAGGCGTTCGAGAAGTGGTCGGCGCTGCCCGGCTCCGAGCGCGCGAAGTATCTCTTCCGGATCGCGCGGATCATCCAGGAGCGCAGCCGCGAGCTCGCCGTTCTCGAAACCCTCGACAACGGCAAGCCGATCAAGGAGACCCGCGACGCGGACCTCCCGCTGGTCGCCGCGCACTTCTTCTACTACGCGGGCTGGGCCGACAAGCTCGACCACGCGGGCTACGGGGCGAACCCCCGTCCGCTGGGCGTGGCCGGGCAGGTCATCCCGTGGAACTTCCCGCTGCTGATGCTCGCGTGGAAGATCGCCCCGGCGCTCGCCACGGGCAACACGGTGGTGCTGAAGCCCGCCGAGACGACCCCGCTGAGCGCCCTGTTCTTCGCGGACATCTGCCGCCAGGCGGGTCTGCCGAAGGGTGTCGTCAACATCCTGACCGGTTACGGGGACGCGGGCGAGGCGCTCGTCACGCACCCCGACGTCAACAAGGTCGCCTTCACCGGTTCGACCGCCGTCGGCAAGGCCATCGCGCGCTCCGTCGCCGGGACGGACAAGAAGGTCACCCTGGAGCTGGGCGGCAAGGGCGCGAACATCGTGTTCGACGACGCCCCGATCGACCAGGCCGTCGAGGGCATCGTCACCGGCATCTTCTTCAACCAGGGCCAGGTCTGCTGCGCGGGCTCCCGGCTGCTGGTCCAGGAGTCGGTCCAGGACGAGGTGCTGGACGCGCTGAAGCGCCGGCTGTCCACGCTGCGTCTGGGCGACCCGCTGGACAAGAACACCGACATCGGCGCGATCAACTCCGCCGAGCAGCTGGCCCGGATCACCTCTCTGGTGGAGACCGGCGAGGCGGAGGGCGCGGAGCGCTGGAGCGCCCCCTGCGAACTGCCGTCGTCGGGTTACTGGTTCGCGCCGACGCTCTTCACGAACGTCACCCAGGCGCACACGGTGGCCCGGGACGAGATCTTCGGCCCGGTGCTCTCCGTGCTCTCGTTCCGCACCCCGGACGAGGCGGTCGCCAAGGCGAACAACAGTCAGTACGGCCTCTCGGCCGGCATCTGGACGGAGAAGGGCTCCCGCATCCTCGCGGTGGCGAACAAGCTCCGCGCGGGCGTCGTCTGGGCCAACACGTTCAACAAGTTCGACCCGACGTCGCCGTTCGGCGGCTACAAGGAGTCGGGCTACGGCCGCGAGGGCGGCCGCCACGGCCTGGAGGCGTACCTCGATGTCTGACCAGAACCGTCTTGGCGTCTTCAAGACCTACAAGCTGTACGTCGGGGGCAAGTTCCCCCGCTCCGAGAGCGGCCGGGTGTACGAGGTGACGGACTCCAAGGGCCAGTGGCTCGCCAACGCGCCGCAGTCCTCCCGCAAGGACGCGCGTGACGCGGTCGTGGCCGCGCGCAAGGCGTTCGGCGGCTGGTCGGGCGCGACCGCGTACAACCGGGGCCAGGTCCTCTACCGCGTCGCGGAGATGCTGGAGGGCCGCAAGGACCAGTTCGTCCGTGAGGTCGCCGCGTCCGAGGGGCTGTCGAAGTCCAAGGCGGCGGCCGTGGTGGACGCGGCGATCGACCGCTGGGTCTGGTACGCGGGCTGGACCGACAAGATCGGGCAGATCTCCGGCGGGGCGAACCCGGTCGCGGGCCCGTTCTTCAACCTCTCCACGCCGGAGCCGACCGGTGTCGTCACGGTCCTCGCGCCGCAGAAGTCCTCGTTCCTCGGGCTGGTCTCGGTGATCGCCCCGGTGATCGCGACCGGCAACACGGCGGTCGTCATCGCCTCGGCGGACGCCCCGCTGCCCGCGCTGTCGCTGGGCGAGGTGCTGGCCACCTCGGACGTCCCCGGCGGCGTGGTCAACATCCTGTCCGGCGGCACGGCGGAGCTCGCCGCCCCGCTCGCCGCCCACCAGGACGTCAACGCGATCGACCTCACCGGTGCGGACACCGCACTGGCCAAGGAGCTGGAGATCGCGGCGGCCGACAACCTCAAGCGGGTGCTCCGTCCACAGCCTGTGGACGCGGACGGCGCGTCGGACTCCGCCGACTGGTCGGCCTCCCCCGGCACGCACCGCCTGACGGCCTTCCTGGAGACCAAGACGGTGTGGCACCCCACCGGGGCGCTGGGAGCCGCGGGCTCCTCCTACTGAGCCCGCCAGGTGCCCGGACGGGGCCGCCCTCCCACCCCGGGGCGGCCCCGTTCGCCGTTCTCCGGCGCGTCAGCCGGTGATGAGCTTGGTGGCCGTCCCCACCACGGGCAGATCGCTCAGCGCGCCGCCGCTGGTGATCGGGTCGGTGACGATCGCCGTGGTCAGCGGCTTGAAGTCGGCGATCTGCGTGCCCACGGCGTTGTCCAGCGGGTCCACCCCGGTGTTGGCCAGCGGGTCCAGCTGAAGGTCGGTGATCGGGGCGACGCTGCTGGCCAGCGAGGTCCCGAGCGCGCTCGTCACCGCGGGACCGGCCGTCTCGCCGACGGCCTGGAGGGCGGAGACGCCCTGCTCCGGGACCTCGGCGGCGGCGGGCAGCTGGACGGCCTGCGCGGCGCCCGCACCGGCCCCCAGGGCGGCCCCCAGCGCGGTGAAGGTCAGACCGGCGCGCAGCAGGGCGCGACGTTCGGGCTTACGTGCATGAAGTGCCATGTTTTCCACCTGATCGAGCCTGGTCGGGTAATCGTCCGTACGCGCAGAGTAGTTGAGGTGTGATGCTGGATACCAACAGGAGGCCCGAGTGGTCCCCTGCGCGGCTCAATGCCTCACACTTCTGTCCTGTGAGTTCCCAACCGATCCCGACCCGCGTCGTGCTGCTCGCGGGCCCCTCCGGCTCCGGCAAGTCCGTCCTGGCCGCCCGCACCGGCCTTCCGGTGCTGCGCCTGGACGACTTCTACAAGGAGACGGGTGACCCGACGCTGCCCCGGGTCCCCGGCTCCACGGACATCGACTGGGACTCCGCCGGGTCCTGGGACGCGGACGCGGCGGTGGCCGCCATCGCCGAGCTGTGCCGCTGCGGCCGTACGGACGTTCCGGTGTACGACATCGCCACCAGCTCCCGTACGGACCACGAGACCTTCCACATCGAGCGGTCACCGCTGTTCGTGGCGGAGGGCATCTTCGCGGCGGACATCGTGCAGCGCTGCCAGGAACTGGGGCTGCTGGCGGACGCGCTGTGCCTGCGCGGCCGCCCGTCCACGACGTTCCGGCGGCGGCTGGTGCGGGATCTGCGGGAGGGCCGCAAGTCGGTTCCGTTCCTGCTGCGGCGCGGCTGGCGGCTGATGCGGGCCGAGCGGCGCATCGTGGCCCGGCAGACGGCGCTGGGGGCGTATCCCTGCGGCAAGGAGGAGGCGTTGGGGCGGTTCGCCGCGGCGGCGGCGGGGCGGTGTCGGCGGGGGGCTCCTGCGGCGCGGACGTCGTAACCGGGGCTCCGCCCCGGACCCCGCTCCTCAAACGCCGGAGGGGCTGGAAGTGCGGCGGAGGAGCTGGAAGTGCGGCCCTCAATGACCAGCGGGGCCGTACAGGACCCCCCGGCCCGTACGACCCCGCTGTGTTTCCCCCGTGTTTCCCCCGTGTTTCCCCCGGGTCCCCTCGGTCCCCGTTTTTACTGCTCCCCCGTTGCTCCCCCGTATTTCCCCCGTGGCCCTCGCCTCCCCCGAAGCGAAGGGCCCAGCCTCAGGCCACCAGCTCGCCGAAGGACTCCTGCTCGTCACGTCCGAAGCTGAGGACCTCGTCCTCGCGCAGCCGGCGCAGGGAGCGCCAGATGCTGGACTTCACCGTGCCGACACTGATGTCGAGGATCGACGCGATCTCCGGGTCGGTGCGGCCCTCGTAGTACCGCAGGACCAGCATCGTGCGCTGGAGTTCGGGCAGCCGGGCGAGTGCCTGCCACAGCACCGCCCGCAGCTCCGTGCCGCGCATCGCGTCCGTGTCGCCCACCGTCTCCGGCAGCTCCTCGGTCGGGTATTCGTTCAGCTTGCGCCGGCGCCAGGCGCTGATGTGCAGGTTGGTCATGGTGCGGCGCAGATAGCCGCCGACCGCCGCCTTGTCGCTGATGCGGTCCCACGCCCGGTAGGTCGAGAAGAGGGCGCTCTGCAGCAGATCCTCGGCCTCGAACCGGTCGCCGGTCAGGTGATAGGCGGTCGCGTACAGGGAGGCCCGTCGCTCCTGGACGTAGGCCGTGAACGCCGCTTCGGCGTCCGCGTTCTCCGTCCGGGTGGTGCGATCCCCCGTGGCCTCCCCGTACGCACTTCCCCCGTTGCCCCCCTTGGGCGCGTCAACCACCGCCATGTACGGCATGCGCACCTGCTCCGCAGCCGCCTGGTGCTGACGCCCGGCGCTCCGAACACACCCCCGCACTCCCCCAAGCTCTCGGCTGCGCTCGAGCAGGGAGGTACCCCCTGTCACACCGGACTTCTCCGTGCTCCGGCCGACGTCGTGGAGACGCGTGACAACTGCGCTTGAGCTGGTGCTGTGCAGTGCGTTCATCTCGCGCCCCCTATCGGTGGAGTCCGTTCGTTCCCTGCTGACCAAGAGCTTGCCGGGGCAGTTTCATGGCGCTGTCCCCCGACTGTCACAGGCCTGTCACAGGGGTAGTTGTGGCCGTGCCCGGACAATCGGACCGGACCGCAGGTCGAACTGAAGCGCCACCATGGGCCAGAATGACGTTCGTGCCTTTCCTGTTGCTGATCGAGGACGACGACGCCATCCGCACGGCCCTCGAACTCTCGCTGTCTCGCCAGGGCCACCGTGTGGCCACCGCGGCGACGGGAGAGGACGGCCTCGAGCTGCTGCGCGAGCAGCGGCCCGACCTGGTCGTGCTGGATGTGATGCTGCCCGGGATCGACGGTTTCGAGGTGTGCCGGCGGATCCGCCGCACCGACCAGCTGCCGATCATTCTGCTGACCGCGCGCAGCGACGATATCGACGTCGTGGTGGGACTGGAGTCCGGCGCGGACGACTATGTGGTGAAACCTGTCCAGGGCCGGGTGCTGGACGCCCGGATCCGGGCGGTGCTGCGCCGTGGGGAGCGCGAGTCGACCGACTCGGCGACCTTCGGCAACGTGGTGATCGACCGCTCCGCCATGACCGTCACCAAGGGCGGTGAGGATCTGCAGCTCACGCCGACCGAGCTGCGGCTCCTGCTGGAGCTGAGCCGCCGGCCCGGCCAGGCCCTGTCCCGGCAGCAGTTGCTGCGTCTGGTGTGGGAGCACGACTACCTGGGCGACTCCCGTCTGGTGGACGCCTGTGTGCAGCGGCTGCGCGCGAAGGTGGAGGACGTGCCGTCCTCGCCGACCCTGATCCGTACGGTGCGGGGCGTGGGTTACCGGCTGGACTCGCCTCAGTGACCGAAACCGCCAAGCGGACCCTGCGTGCCGGTCTGCGCTGGACCAGTCTGCGGATGCGCCTCGTCGTGGTGTTCGCGCTGGTGGCGCTGGTGGCCGCGGTGTCCGCTTCGGGGATCGCGTACTGGCTGAACCGCGAGGCCGTGCTGACCCGTACCCAGGACACCGCGCTCGACGACTTCCGTCGGCAGATGCAAGACACCGCGGCCGGTCTGCCGACGCGTCCCACCAAGGACGACCTCCAGCGGGCCGCCGGGGAGATGGCGTCCAGCAGCCCGGGCTACAGCGTGCTGCTGGAGGCCGAGCGGGAGCGCGGCAAGCCGATCGTGGGCTACTCCGACCTGGACACCTTCACCCGGGCCGATGTGCCGGACTCGCTGCAGAAGCAGGTGGCCCGCAAGCAGCCGCTGACATCGAGCAACGAGCACGAGTACCACCTGTTCTGGCAGCGGACGAGCATCGCGGGCACCCCGTATCTGGTCGCCGGTACGCGGATCATCGGCGGCGGCCCGACCGGGTACATGCTCAAGTCCCTCGACCAGGAGCGGCAGGACCTCAACTCGCTGGCCTGGTCGCTGGGGATCGCCACCGCCCTCGCGCTGGTCGGCTCGGCGCTGCTCGCGCAGGCCGCCGCGACGACGGTGCTGCGCCCGGTGCAGCGGCTCGGCGACGCGGCCCGCAAGCTCGGCGAGGGCAAGCTCGACACCCGGCTCACCGTCTCCGGCACGGACGAACTCGCCGATCTCTCCCGTACGTTCAACAGAACGGCGAGCTCGCTGGAGAAGAAGGTCGCGGACATGAGCGCGCGGGAGGAGGCGAGCCGCCGGTTCGTCGCCGACATGTCGCACGAGCTGCGCACCCCGCTGACCGCGATCACCGCGGTGGCCGAGGTGCTGGAGGACGAGGCGGACACCCTCGACCCGATGATCGCGCCCGCCGTGCATCTGGTGGTCAGCGAGACCCGGCGGCTGAACGACCTGGTGGAGAACCTGATGGAGGTGACCCGCTTCGACGCGGGCACGGCCCGTCTGGTGCTGGACACCGTCGACGTCGCCGACCAGGTGACGGCGTGCATCGACGCGCGGGCCTGGCTGGACGCGGTGGACCTGGACGCGGAGCGCGGCATGATGGTCCGGCTCGATCCGCGCCGGCTGGACGTGATCCTGGCCAATCTCATCGGCAACGCCCTCAAGCACGGGGGTTCGCCGGTGGGCGTCCGGGTGCGGACCGAGGGCGAGGAGCTGGTCATCGAGGTACGGGACCACGGTCCGGGCATCCCCGAGGACGTCCTGCCGCACGTCTTCGACCGGTTCTACAAGGCGAGCGCCTCCCGGCCGCGGTCGGAGGGCAGCGGGCTCGGCCTCTCGATCGCCATGGAGAACGCGCACATCCACGGCGGCGACATCACGGCGTCGAACTCCCCGGACGGCGGTGCCGTCTTCGAACTGCGGCTGCCGCGCGACGCCGAGAAGCTCGCACGGCGCGACGATCAAGGTGCGCAGGCGCCGGACGAGGACGGGGCGACGTGAAGCGCGGCGATGTGACGTTCCGGAGGCGGAGCCCGCTGCGGCGGCGCACGGCCGTCACCCTGGCCGTCCTGCTGGCGGGCGCGGCGCTGGCCTCGGGGTGCGGGATCCGTACGACCACGGTGCCGGTGGACGCGGGCGCCGCGCCCTCCCGGGTGCCGTGCCGGCTGTCCTCCTCGGACGTCACCACCCGGTCGCCGGACAGTCTGAGCGCCGAGGTGTATCTGGTGTGCGCCTCGCAGCTGGTCACCGTGGACCGTCCGGTGACGGCGGACGCGGTCGGCACCGACCCGGTGGTGGTCGCCCGCGCGCTGCTGAAGGAGGTCCAGCAGGCGCCGCCCGCGAGCGAGCGGCGGGCCGGGTTCACCACCGCGGTTCCGGCGGGGCTGCGGGTGGATCCGGCCCGGGACGGCGACCCGGCGGGCACACTGCGGCTGAGCAGCCAGCCGGAGGACCTCTCGGCGGAGGCGCTGGCCCAGCTGGTGTGCACGTACGCGGAGAGCCAGACGCTGGTCCGGGACGGCTCGGTGTTCCTGGGCGGGCCCGGGGACTACCCGCCGCGCGGCTATCTGTGCACCTCGCAGACGAAGTCCCGGCCGGGGGACGCGGCCACGCCGGACGCGGTCCGGCTGCACTGACGCGGGCCCAGGACGGCCCTCGCGCGGTTCGCGGGGGCGCCCGGCAGGGCCGTCCGTGCGGCGGAGGGCGTCAGCACGGAACCGATCCTGCTGGTCGTGGCGTCTTGGTGGACGTGCGTCACAGTTCGGACGGCCAGACCGTCATCCACTTCCGCGCGGCGGGCGTCACTCTCCTTCTCGCGCACCTTCTCTTCGTCGGGTGGCTGACGCTGCGCCCGTTGGACGTTCCCTGGATCACGGCGGCGAATTTCGAGCCGCTCGCCGGGATCAGGGCGGATCTCGCGCTGGGACCGGCCGAGGCGGCCCGCCGGATCGGCGGTGCGCTGCTGCTGCTGGCCCCGCTCGGAGTGCTGCTGCCGATGGCCGGGGGCCGGATCTTCGTCTCGCCCTGGATCTCGCTGCTGCGTACGGTCGCCGCCGGGGCGCTGATCTCGCTGGCCATCGAGCTGGGCCAGACCGGCGTGCCCGGTCAGGTCGTCGACATCGACTCGATGCTGCTGAACACCACCGGGGTGCTGCTGGCCCATCTGCTGGTCGTCCCGGTCTGCCGGGCGCGGCTGCGCCGCGCGGGACTGCCGGGGGTACGGGACCTGCCGTACTTCCGCCAGGAGACCCGACTCAGGGACGAGGCCCCTGGGGGAGCGACCCCGACGATTACCGGGGTCGGTCTCGCACCGTAGAGCGATGCTTTGTCCCCCTTCGGCGCGGCACCATGGATACATCGGGGAGCACGGAAAGCTGCTCCCGCCGCTACGGTTCGCGAAGGAGCCCGCCATGGCTGCCGCACTTGTCCGCCCCCGCGAAGGCCGCATGATCGGTGGAGTGTGCGCGGGCCTCGCCCGGCGCTTCGGTACCTCCGCAAGCACGATGCGCGTCATCTTCGTCGTGTCCTGTCTGCTGCCCGGTCCGCAGTTCCTGATCTATCTGGCGCTGTGGGCGCTGCTGCCCTCGGAGAAGTCCGCCTCCTCCGCGACGGCCTGGTGACGCGCCGCGACACGGGGAGCGGGAACGCGTACGAGAACGCGCAGTGGGGCGCACACCCTGGAATCGGGTGTGCGCCCCACTGGCATGTGCGGGTGGCGCCGGAGGCCCGGCGCTGGGGGTGATCAGCCGCCGAGCGGGATCCCGTTGGCGGAGAGGCCCTGGGTGGGCAGTCCGCCGAGCAGACCGGTGACCGGGGCGGCCGCGTCGGTGGCGTCGCCGCCGAGGACCTTGCCGACGGTGTCCTGGACCGGCGCGTTCTGGGCCGCCTTGGCGACGGTGTCCAGCGCCATCGTCGAGACGGGGAGCGCCCCGGCCGCGGTGTCCAGTGGCAGCGACGGGGCGGCGGAGGCGCTGCCGGCGGCGGCAGCGGCGAAAGCGGCACCGAGGGCGGCGACACCGAGAGTCTTGGCAGCAGACTTCTTCATGGAGAATTCATCCTTGGGGAAGGGGATGTGAGCGGCTCTGCAAGCTAGCCATCCCGCAGCTCGCTCCGCAAACATCCCGACACGCGGAAAAGGGCCGGGATTTCGCCTCCCGGCCCTTTCCCCTGTCGTGTCCCTCAGCCTCCGGAGACCACAGAACCACTGGTCACAGCGGTCTGGCGGAAAAGCCACTCCGACTTCAGCTCGGCGTATCCGGGCTTGACGACGTCATTGATCATCGCGAGACGTTCGTCGAAAGGAATGAATGCTGATTTCATCGCATTGACGGTGAACCACTGCATGTCGTCGAGCGTGTATCCGAAGGCCTCGGTCAGCCGCTCGAATTCCCCGCTCATGCTCGTCCCGCTCATCAGCCGGTTGTCCGTGTTCACGGTGATCCGGAAGTGCAGCTTGCGCAGCAGCCCGATGGGGTGCTCGGCGTACGAGGTGGCCGCGCCGGTCTGCAGGTTGGAGGTCGGGCACATCTCCAGCGGGATGCGCTTGTCGCGTACGTAGGAGGCGAGGCGGCCGAGGGAGACCGAGCCGTCATCGGCGACCTCGATGTCGTCGATGATCCGCACCCCGTGGCCGAGCCGGTCGGCGCCGCACCACTGGAGGGCCTGCCAGATCGACGGCAGGCCGAAGGCCTCGCCCGCGTGGATCGTGAAGTGGTTGTTCTCCCGCTTGAGGTACTCGAACGCGTCGAGGTGGCGGGTGGGCGGAAACCCGGCCTCGGCGCCCGCGATGTCGAAGCCGACGACGCCCTGGTCGCGGTAGCTGTTGGCGAGCTCGGCGATCTCCAGCGCGCGGGCGGCGTGCCGCATCGCGGTGAGGAGGGCGCCGACGCGGATGCGGTGGCCGTTGGCGCGGGCGATGCGCTCGCCCTCGCGGAAGCCCTCGTTGACGGCCTCGACGACCTCTTCGAGGGTCAGGCCGCCTTCCAGGTGCTGCTCGGGTGCGTAGCGGATCTCGGCGTAGACGACGCCGTCCTCGGCGAGGTCCTCGGCGCACTCGGCGGCCACCCGGAACAGCGCGTCACGGGTCTGCATGACGGCGCAGGTGTGGGCGAACGTCTCGAGGTAGCGCTCCAGCGAACCGGAGTCCGCGGCCTCGCGGAACCAGATGCCGAGCTTGTCGGCCTCGGTCTCGGGGAGGGAGTCGTAACCCTGCGCGCGGGCCAGCTCGACGATGGTGCCCGGCCGGAGGCCGCCGTCGAGGTGGTCGTGGAGCAGCACCTTGGGGGCGCGCCGGATCTGGTCGGAATCAGGGACATTCGGGGTCTGGCTCGTCATCTTGGCACTCTAGCGCCTACGCGCGTAGAGCGCCTGGTGTCGATGCGTAACAGTGACCGCGAAGTCGGGTGGAGTACACCTCACCTTCTGACACTGTTCTGTCATGGGATCTGTCATGGGACAGCGCGCACTCCCCCTGCCTGAAGCCAGGCTGGGACGGGCCGTTCGGACGGCCGGAGCAACGGACGAGGTCAGCGGCGTGGTTCTGCTGCTCCCGGACGGCCGGGCCGATTCGCACCGTCGCCCCTCCGCCCTGTCGTACGCGGCACAGCTGCCGTTCGCCCGTTCGCTGGCCCGTGCCGGGGTGGGCGACGGGCTCGCGGTGCACGTGCTGCGCTACCGCTGCCGCGGCTGGAACGCGGACGACGCGCATCCCGCCGAGGACGCCGCGTGGGCGGCCGACGAGGTCCAGCGGCGGTACGGCGATGTGCCGGTCTGTCTGGTCGGGCACGGGATGGGCGGACGGGCGGCGCTGCGGGCCGCCGGGCACGGTGCGGTCACCTCGGTGCTGGCGATGGCCCCGTGGCTGCCGGAGCGGGCGACGGACGGACCGGAGCCGGTGAAGCAGTTGATGGGGCGGCGGGTGCTGATCGTGCACGGCACCAACGACGAGCACACCGACCCGGAGTTGTCCTACCGGCTGGCCGAGCGGGCGAAGAAGTCCAACCGGGACACCTGCCGCTTCGAAGTCCACTCCGACGGGCACGCGTTGCGCCAGCACCGCCCCGAAGTGGTGGCGCTGGCCGCCGACTTCGTCCGGGGCTCGCTCTTCGCCCGGTCCTACGCCCGCCCGGTCGCGGACGCGCTCGCCGCGCCGCCGCCGCTGGGGCTGCGGATGCCGCTGGCGGCCGGGTTCGGGAAGTCGCTGCGGCACTGAGGGGACGCCGGATCGGGCCGGGTCAGGCCGTCCGCCGCCGCGCCAGGCCCCGGAGCAGCAGCGCCGTGGCCGTCCACGCGGCCGCGCAGCCGGCGGCGGCGACCAGCAGGACGAGCCAGAGGGTGTCCGTGGCGGTGGCGGCGGTGGCGGCGATACCGGCCGCCAGCAGGGTCGCCGCCATCACCACGACGACCTGTGCCGTGGGGGTGTCCGTGGCACGGGTGGCACGGCGGCGGTGCAGCCACCCCGCGCCCCGCAGGAAGACGCTGCCGACGATCAACAGGGCGAGCCCCACGGCCAGTCGGACGGTCGCGTGGCGGCCCGGCTCGTCGGTCGTGTCCTGGCGCAGCTCCCCCGCTTCCACCGCCCACACCACGTCGCGCCAGGACAGCACGGTGACCCGGTCCCCGGGCGCCAGCTTCTCCCAGACGGGTCCGTGGCCCCGCATCCGTACCCTGAACGGCGGTTCCTCGGCCTCGCCGTCGAGCGTGACCCAGTTGGTGACGGCCTTGTTCGACCGGCCGGTCCCGGTGGAGACGACGGTGGCGGGCCACTCGGAGAGGCAGTCGCCGCTCTCGGGCGCGGAGACCTCCGAGCACGGTCGCGCGGCCCGGAAGTCGGCGGCCTCGGAGAGCGCCCCGGGCAGCAGCGCGAACAGGACGGCGGCGGCGAGCACCAGCACCGAGCCGACGACGGACGCGAAGACGACGCCCTTCAGGCTCGGGAGCCCGGTCGGCTGCTGCTGAGGCCAAGGATCGGGAGACTGATTCACCGGCCCATTCTCGCTCGCCCGTTCCCCTCAGTTCAGTCCGGCAACAGGTTCCCCCGGCGCGAGAGCAGGAACCGCTTGAAGGCGGCGACCGGCGGGGTGTCGGGGTGCCCGTCCAGCCAGGCGACGCCGATCTCGCGGGCCGCGCGCGGTGCGGTGACCGTCAGTTCGACGACTCCGGGGCGGGCGACCGCGGGCGGCGGCAGCAGGGCCACCCCGAGCCCGGCGGCGACCAGTCCGCGCAGGGTCTCCGCCTCCTCGCCCTCGAAGGCGACCCGGGGTGTGAAGCCCGCCTCCGCGCAGAGGTCGTCGGTGATCCGGCGCAGCCCGTAACCCGGCTCCAGCGTCACGAACGTTTCGTCGGCGGCCTCCGCGAGCCGGATCCGGCGGCGGGAGGCCAGGCGGTGGTCGTCGGGGACCACCAGCCGCAGCCGCTGTTCGTCGAGGCGGCGGGCGACCAGGTCGGGGGCGTCGGGCACGGGTGAGGTGAGGCAGAGGTCGAGGCCGCCCGCGCGCAGCCGTTCGATCATCGCCTCGCCGTAGTTCTGCACGAGCTGGAAGCGGACCTTGGGGTGGTCGACCCGGAAGGCGCGGATCAGGGCGGGCACGGTCTCCGAGCCCATGGTGTGCAGAAAGCCGAAGGAGACCCGGCCCGATGTCGGGTCGGCGTCCGCCCGGACCGAGTCGGCGGCCTTCTCCACCTCGGCCAGGGCCCGTTCCGCCGAGCCGAGGAAGGTGCGGCCCGCCGGGGTGAGCGAGACGGTGCGGCCCTTGCGGGCGAACAGGGCGACGCCCAGGTCCGTTTCGAGCCGGACCATGGCGCGCGAGAGCGTGGACTGCGGAACGCCGAGCTCGTGTGCGGCGCGGGTCACATGCTCGTGGCGGGCGACCGCCTCGAAGTACGCGAGGCGGGGAGCGAGCACGGCCCGGATGTCTTCTTCGTAACTACTCGGTGACAGCCGAGGCCCTGAGCTGCGTTCATGCACCATGGGATCGATTATGGCAGTTTCATGCATTGGACGCATGAAACGTCTCGCTCTACTTTCGACGTATGCCTCCCGCCAGTACCGGGGCATCCACCATCGTCGTGGATGCCTCTGCCCCGTCGTCCCCCGTCACCACCACCGCCGCGCCGGCCGCCGCCACCCATGAGCGCCTGGAGCCCGGCCGCCCCGGCTACCGCCGGATGAGCTTCGCCCTCTTCGCCGCCGGTGTCGCGGCCTTCGCCCTCCTGTACTCCACCCAGGCGCTGCTGCCCGCCGTCTCCGCCTCGTTCGACGCGACCGCCGGGCAGGCGAGCTGGACGGTCTCGGCGGCGACCGGGGCGCTGGCCCTGTTCGTGCTGCCGCTGAGCGCGCTCTCGGAGCGGTTCGGGCGGCGGCAGATGATGACGGCGTCGCTGGCGATCGCGGTACTGGTCGGGCTGCTGGTGCCCCTCGCCCCGTCGATGGGCGCGCTGATCGCGCTGCGCGCCGTCCAGGGCGCGGCGCTCGCCGGGCTTCCGGCCTCCGCGATGGCGTATCTGGCGGAGGAGGTGCGGCCCAAGGCGCTGATCGCCGCGATCGGGCTGTTCGTCGCGGGCAACAGCATCGGCGGTATGAGCGGCCGCATCCTCACCGGCTGGGTCGCCCAGGCCTGGGGCTGGCGCGCCGCGCTCGCGGCGGTCGGGCTGCTCGCGCTGGCGTGCGCCGTCGTGTTCCATTTCCTCATCCCGAAGGCGAAGAACTTCCACCCCGGTTCGCTGAACCCGAAGGCGCTCGCGAAGACCGTCGCCGGTCATCTGGCCGATCCGCTGCTGGTGCGGCTGTACGCGATCGGCGCGCTGTTCATGACGGTGTTCGGCGCGGTCTACACGGTGATCGGCTACCGGCTGGTCGAGGAGCCGTTCAGCCTGCCGCAGGGCGTCATCGGGTCGATCTTCCTGGTCTACCTGGTCGGTACGGTCTCCTCCGCCGCCGCCGGACGTCTGGTGGCCCGCCTCGGCCGCCGGGGCGCGCTCTACCTCGCGGTCTCCACCACGACCGCCGGACTACTGCTCTCGCTGGCCGACCAGCTGGCCGCCGTGCTGCTGGGCCTGGTGCTGATCACGGCCGGCTTCTTCGCCGGGCACGCGGTCGCCTCGTCCTCGGTGAGCCGCACCGCGACGACGGGCCGGGCGCAGGCCTCGGCGCTCTACCAGTCGGCGTACTACCTGGGCTCCAGCGCGGGCGGCACGCTCGGCGCGGTCGCCTTCCACGCCGGGGGCTGGGCGGCGACGGTGGCCCTGGGCCTGCTCGCGGTCCTCGGCGTCGTCTCGATCACCCTGTACGGGACCCGGGTGGCGCGTGCGAAGCGGCGGGCGCTCGTCCCGGCCACCCGCTGACCCGCTCCGCCGGCCGCTGAAGCGCAACCGAGACATACCGGCGCGCAACCACCGCTCCCCTTCGCTCGTCTACCAGGCGTAACCAACAACGCACTGTGGGCGAAGGGGAGTTGGCGCGCATGCGAGTCACGGCGAAAAGACCCGGAAGTCGGTTGCGGCGTGGGGTGGCACTGTCCGTCGCCGGACTGGTGGCCGCCCCGGCCCTGGTCCTGGGCACCGGCACCGCCGCCCACGCGGCGTCCTGCACGAAGTCGGTGGGACCGCACCAGAAGCAGGTCGAGAAGTTCCTGAAGCGGCCCGTGGACGGCAAGCAGTCGACGGCCGACTGCAAGGCGACCCAGAAGTTCCAGAAGAAGCACGGGATCACCCCGACCATCGGCTACGCCGGTCCGCTGACCTGGCGCACGATGAACACGATGCTCGCCCAGAAGGCAGCCGGGAAGAACCCCAACAAGGCGAAGAAGTGCCCCACCAACAAGGGGCGCATCGCCTGTGTCGACCTGACGCGGCAGCTGAGCTGGATCCAGGACGGCAAGAAGCTGAAATACGGGCCGGTGCCGGTGCGGACCGGCCGGGACGGCGTGGAGACCCGGACCGGGGCCAAGAAGATCTACTGGCGCAACATCAAGCACTGGTCGACCATCTACAAGGTCTGGATGCCGCACTCCCAGTTCTTCGACGGCGGCCAGGCGTTCCACTCGGTGACCAAGTCCATGTACAACCCGCCGGGCTCCGGCGGCTGCGTCAACATGCGCCCCGCCGACGCGAAGGCATACTGGAAGCTGCTGAAGAACGGCGACGACGTGTACGTGTACGGGCGCAAGCCCGGGACCTGAGCGAGGCGCTGAGCATCCCGAGGGGTGCCGGACGGATCGTGGCCGGAGCCACGGCGTCCGGTGCCCCTTGTCCTCTTTCCGCCCCGACTGTCAGTGGCCTGCGGTAGCTTCCGACGTACCGGGTGACGGATGCCACAGCGCGGCTGCGCGCGACAGGGGTGGAGCGATGAGCGATCTGACCACGACGACGGACGCGGGTGCGGCGGCGGGCGCCGGGGAGGCCGATGCGACCCCGATCGACAGCCGTCTCGAAGGGCACCGGATCGAGCTGACCGGCTACTGCTACCGGATGCTCGGCTCGGCCTTCGAGGCCGAGGACGCGGTGCAGGACACCCTGGTCCGGGCCTGGCGCAACTTCGACAAGTTCGAGGGCCGCTCCTCGCTGCGCTCCTGGCTCTACCGGATCGCCACCAACGTCTGCCTGGACATGCTGAACGCGGGCAACAAGCGGGCCCGCCCGGTCGATCTGACCGGCCCGACCCCGCTCGCCCAGGCCGCGCTGAGCCCCCGCCCGGAGAACGTCTGGCTGGAGCCGATGCCCGACGGCCGGATCCTGCCCTCCGTCCAGGACCCGGCGGAGGCGGCCGTGGCGCGCGAGTCGGTGCGCCTGGCGTTCGTCGCCGCCCTCCAGCACCTGCCGCCCAAGCAGCGCGCGGTGCTGATCCTGCGCGAGGTGCTCGCCTGGAAGGCCGCGGAGGTCGCCGAGCTGCTGGAGACCTCCGTCGCCTCGGTCAACAGCGCCCTGCAGCGGGCCCGCGCCACGCTGACCGAGACGGAGAGCCGGCCGGGCGACGCGGCGGACCCGCTCGACGAGGAGCAGCAGAAGCTTCTGGAGCGCTATGTGAAGGCGTTCGAGGGCTATGACATGGCCGCCCTCACCGCGCTGCTCCACGAGGACGCGGTGATGACGATGCCGCCGTTCGACCTGTGGCTGCGGGGCACCGGGGACATCACCGGCTTCATGACCTCCATCGGCGCTGCCTGCGCGGGCTCCAAGCTGGTGCCCGTCTCGGCCAACGGCTCCCCCGCGTTCGCGCACTACAAGCCCGCCGAGGACGGGGACGGGTTCGTGCCGTGGGCGGTCCAGGTCATCGACGTACAGGACGGGGCGATCACCGGGATGCACTGCTTCCTGGACGTCCCGCGCTGGTTCCCGCTGTTCGGCCTGCCGGACCGGCTCCCGGCCGACGCGTAGCCGCCGTCGGCCGTACGCACGCGCCCGTACGGGTCCGGCACGCGCCGGACCCGTACGTCAGCGCGGGTCCGGCACCCGTTCCTCCGGGCCCTCCTCCAGGGTCACCACATCGGCCAGCCCCACCAGGTCCAGCAGCGCCCGGAGTTCCGGCGGTACGCGGCACAGCCGCAGGGTGCGTCCGGACCGGCGGGCGACGAGTCCCAGCCGGGCCACCGCTTCGACGAGGGTCAGATCCGGCCGGATCACCCCGCCCACATCGCAGTCCACCGCCGCGCCCGGGGCGGGGGCGGCCCCGCCGGTGCGGGCCAGAGCACGCTCCAGCTCGGCGCAGAGTTCGGGTACGACGGCACGGCTGACCCGGCCGGTCACGGTCAGGGCGATCGGATTTTCGGCATCCACACCAGGCAGACCGGACCGGCGGGCGAAATTCATCGGCCCTTCCGCGCGAAAGCCGCCGCGGAGGGGCCGTTTTCCGTCAACTGCGGACTTTCTGTGCAGCCGCTGTGAACCAATCCCCCCAGCTTTCCCTCTAGTTCGGTGAACCGACGGCCGCAGCCGTCATTCCTGCGTCTCTGCGGACCGGCGGGTTGAGGATCCATCGAGTTCTCGAGGGGGAGAGTTGCGCAGACACGTGAGAAGCGCGTACATACCCGCGGTCGCCGCGGCCGTGGCCGTGGCGCTGGCGGCGGGCATGACCCAGACCGCCGTCGCCCAGCCGGATCCGAGGGGGGCGTCCGGCGCCCGGGCCCTGGGCCAAGGCCAGGAACAGGGCCAGGGCCAGGACCGGGAGTTGCGCCATCTGACGCTCGTCACCGGTGACCGGGTCACCGTCGACGCCCAGGGCACGCCGGTCGCCTTCCGGCCCGCGAAGGGCCGGGAGAAGATCCCGGTCCAGCGGATGAGCGGCAAGGGGCACACGCTCGTCGTCCCGGCCGACGCCCATCGGCTGATCGCCTCCGGCAAGCTCGACCGGCGGCTGTTCGACGTCACCGAGCTGAGCCGCCCGGAGAACCTGCGGGCCCAGCGGGACGGTCTGAAGCTGATCGTCGGCTACCGGGGCAAGCAGGCCGCGGCCGCGAAGGCGCAGGTCCGCGACGCGGGCTCCACCGAGGTCGGCCGGAGCCTCACCTCGCTGAACGCCGAGTCGGTGACCACGCCGACCGCCGACGCGCCGGACATCTGGAAGGCGCTCACCGACCGGGGCACGGACGGTGAGCGGGTCACCACCGCGGCCGGCATCGACCGGGTCTGGCTGGACGGGGTGCGCCGGGCGAGCCTCGACAAGAGCGTCCCGCAGATCGGCGCCCCGGCGGCCTGGAAGGCCGGGTTCACCGGGAAGGGCGTCACGATCGCGGTCCTGGACACCGGGACGGACGCCACCCACCCGGACCTCAAGGGCCAGATCCTCGCCGAGAAGAACTTCAGCGACGCCAAGGACACCGAGGACCGGGTCGGCCACGGCACGCACGTCGCGTCGATCGCGGCGGGCACCGGCGCCAAGTCGGGCGGGAAGTTCAAGGGCGTGGCCCCGGACGCCAAGCTGCTCTCGGGCAAGGTGCTCGACGACGACGGGTACGGCGAGGACTCCGGCATCCTGGCCGGAATGGAGTGGGCGGTCGCCCAGGGCGCCGACATCGTCAACCTGAGCCTCGGCGGGCCCGACACCCCGGAGGTGGACCCGCTGGAGGCGGCGGTCGACAAGCTGTCGGCCGAGAAGGGCGTGCTGTTCGCCATCGCCGCGGGCAACGAGGGCGACGGCGCGGGCACGGTCGGCTCACCGGGCAGCGCGAACGCCGCGCTGACCGTGGGCGCGGTCGACGACAAGGACAAGCTGGCGGACTTCTCCAGCCGGGGCCCGCGCATCGGTGACGGTGCGATCAAGCCGGATGTGACGGCCCCCGGCGTGGACACCACGGCGGCCATCCCGCCCGGCTCGCTGATCGCGCGGGAGGTGGGCGAGAAGCCCGCCGGTTACGCGACGATCTCGGGTACGTCGATGGCCACCCCGCATGTCGCGGGCGCGGCCGCCCTGCTCAAGCAGCAGCACCCCGACTGGGCGTACACGGAGCTGAAGGGTGCGCTGACCGCGTCCACGAAGCCCGGTGCGTACAACCCGTTCCAGCAGGGCTCCGGCCGGATCGCGGTGGACCGGGCGATCGCCCAGACCGTCGTCGCCGACCCGGTCTCGGTGAGCTTCGGGGTGCAGCAGTGGCCGCACACCGACGACCAGCCGGTCACCGAGAAGGTCACGTACCGCAACCTCGGCACGAGCGACGCCACCCTCGATCTGAAGGCGACGGGCACCGGCCCGAAGGGCAAGCCCGCTCCGGCCGGCTTCTTCACGCTCGGCGCGGACAAGGTGACCGTCCCGGCGGGCGGCACGGCGGAGGTCACGCTGACCGCCGACACCCGGCTCGGTGGCACGGTCGACGGCACGTACTCCGCGTATCTGGTGGCCACCGGCGGCGGGCAGACCGTGCGCACGGCCGCCGCGGTCGAGCGTGAGGTGGAGAGCTACGACGTCACCGTCAAGCACCTCGGGCGGGACGGCCGTCCGGCCGCCTACGTGGACAGCACGCTCTTCCGCTTCGGCGTCGAGTCCGGCTTCCCGTTCCTGGACCCGCAGGTGGTCGACGGCACGGCGAAGATCCGGGTGCCCAAGGGCACGTACGTGGTCAACTCCACGGTGTACAAGGACCCGGACGACGTCACCAAGGGCGCCGACTGGATCTCCCGGCCCAAGGTCGCGGTCACCAAGAACACCTCGCTGACGTTCGACGCCCGCCTGGCGAAGCCGGTGAAGATCGCGCTGCCGGACGCCAAGGCGAAGAGCGTGCTGTTCTCCCCGGACTACTCGGTGGAGTCGGCGAACGACGCGGTCACCTTCGGCTGGCTGATGGAGTCGCCGGCCGGTATCCGCACGCTCCACGTCGGCCCGAAGATCACCGACGGTTCGCTCGCCCAGCACTGGTCGGGCACCTGGACCAAGGGCGCGTCGACGGAGTACGACATCGCGGTCGGCGGCTACGTCAAGCAGCTCGCCACCGGTTACAGCCGGAAGTTCACCACCGCGCAGCTGGCCAAGGTGAAGATCGCCATGGGCTCGGCCGCGCCGAAGAAGAAGGGCGAGGTCACCGCCTGGCCCTTCCTGCCTTCCCAGGGCGGCGGCTGGGCCACCTCGGTCGAGCAGAAGCTCCCCGGCACCCGCACGCTGTATCTCTCCACCGCGGACAAGGTGGAGTGGGGCTTCGACTTCAACCAGCTGGGCCCGGTCGACGCGGACGGCTGGCCGACGTACGAGGCCAACTACGAGGTCGCCGAGGAGGCCAGGTACAAGGCGGGCAAGACGTACGCCAAGACCGTGAACACCGGGGTATTCGGGCCGCTGGTCAACAAGAACTACGGCATCGCCCGTGAGGGCAACGAGATCACCGGCTCCCTCCCGCTGCTGGCGGACGGCCGGGGCAACCCGGGCGGGATCGCATTCACCTCGGCCAAGACGGTCCTCTACCGCAACGGCAAGAAGCTCGGCCAGAACGGCGACCCGGTGACCGGCGGCGAGTCCTTCCGGGTTCCGGCGGGCGCGGCCGACTACAGGCTGACGACCACGGTCAAGCACAGCGCGAAGGTCAACCCGCTCTCCACCCGGGTGGACGCGGCCTGGACGTTCCGCTCGAAGAAGACCGAGTTCAGGATGGAGCCCATCTCCACCGTCCGGTTCACCCCGGCCGTGGGCGCCGACGGCCGGGTCAAGGCGGGCAAGACCGTCTCGGTCCCGGTGAAGGTGCAGGGCGCGGCCGCGGGCAAGAACCTGAAGTCGCTGAAGACGTACGTCAGTTACAACGGCGGCAAGACCTGGAAGAAGGTCACGGTCAAGAAGGGCAAGATCACCGTCAAGAACCCGGCCAAGGGTAAGGCGATCTCCTTCTCCGCCAAGGTCACCGACAAGAAGGGCAACACCTCGTCGGTGAAGATCTACCACGCGTACCTGGGCAAGTGACCGGGCACAGCGAGTAGTTCACCCTCGCACGACGGCGGCCCGCCGCACGGATCCTCTCCGTGCGGCGGGCCGCTCGTGTGTTTCCCGTGCCGTTACGCGATACGTTCCCGCACCACCGGCAGCGGTGCGAACGACGTGCCGGCCGGGGCGATGTCGTACGCCTCGGGCAGCGCCTTGAGGGCGTAGTCGAACTTCTCCGGGGTGTCCGTGTGCAGCGTCATCAGGGGCTGGCCCTCGGTGACGGTGTCGCCGGGCTTGGCGTGCAGTTCGACGCCCGCGCCCGCCTGCACCGGGTCCTCCTTGCGGGCGCGGCCCGCGCCGAGGCGCCAGGCGGCGACGCCGACGTCGTACGCGTCCAGGCGGGTGAGGACGCCGGAGGAGCGCGCGGTCACCACGTGCTGCTCGCGGGCGGTCGGGAGGGTGGCGTCCGGGTCGCCGCCCTGGGCGGAGATCATCCGGCGCCAGACGTCCATCGCGGAGCCGTCGGCGAGCGCCTTCTCCGGGTCGGCGTCCTTGAGGCCCGCCGCGTCCAGCATCTCGCGGGCGAGGGCGAGGGTCAGGTCGATGACGTCCTGCGGGCCGCCGCCGGCCAGCACCTCGACCGATTCGCGGACCTCCAGCGCGTTGCCCGCGGTGAGGCCGAGCGGGGTCGACATGTCGGTGAGCAGCGCGACCGTGCGCACGCCGCTGTCGGTGCCGAGCGCGACCATCGTGGAGGCCAGTTCGCGGGCGTCCTCGATGGTCTTCATGAAGGCGCCGGAGCCGACCTTGACGTCCAGGACGAGCGCCCCGGTGCCCTCGGCGATCTTCTTGGACATGATCGAGCTGGCGATCAGCGGGATCGCCTCGACGGTGCCGGTGACATCGCGCAGCGCGTACAGCTTCTTGTCGGCGGGGGCGAGTCCGTCACCGGCGGCGCAGATGACCGCGCCGGTGGTGTCGAGGACGTTGAGCATCTCCGCGTTGGAGAGGTGGGCCCGCCAGCCGGGGATGGACTCCAGCTTGTCCAGGGTGCCGCCGGTGTGGCCGAGGCCCCGGCCGCTGAGCTGCGGCACGGCCGCGCCGCAGGCGGCGACCAGCGGGGCGAGCGGCAGGGTGATCTTGTCGCCGACGCCGCCGGTGGAGTGCTTGTCGGTGGTGGGGCGGGACAGCGCGTCGAAGTTCATCCGCTCGCCGGAGGCGATCATCGCGGCGGTCCAGCGGGCGATCTCGGTGCGGTTCATCCCGTTGAGCAGGATCGCCATGGCGAGGGCGGACATCTGCTCGTCGGCGACCTCGCCGCGGGTGTACGCGTCGATGACCCAGTCGATCTGCTCGGGGGTCAGTTCGCCTCGGTCCCGCTTGGTGCGGATGACGGAGATGGCGTCCATGGGAATCCTTCCGGCCGGGTACGTACGCAAGAGTCCGAAGTGACTCTACGCGCATAGAGAGGAAAGAGCCGTGGCCCTTCCGCGAAAGGGGAAGGGCCACGGCCGGGAGGTACGGGGGTCAGCCGAGGTGCTGCGGGCCGAACGACTGGGGCAGCATCTCGTCGAGCGTGCGCCGCCCGTCGGGCGTCTCCAGGAGGAGTTCCGGGCCGCCGAACTCGTACAGGAGCTGCCGGCACCTGCCGCACGGCACCAGGATCGCCCCGGTGCCGTCCACGCAGGTGAAGTGGGTCAGCCGACCGCCGCCGGTGGCCTGGAGCGTGGAGACCAGACCGCATTCGGCGCAGAGGGAGAGGCCGTAACTGGCGTTCTCCACATTGCAGCCGGTGATCGTGCGGCCGTCGTCCACGCGGGCGGCGACACCGACCGGGAAGCCCGAGTAGGGGGCGTACGCCCGGGACATGGCGTCCCGGGCCGCGACCCGCAGGGCCTCCCAGTCGGCCTCGCCGAACGGCACGGCGGCGGGCGGCGGGGTCACTTGCCCTCGCCCTTGCGGTACGGCACACCGTTGGCCTTGGGCATCCGCAGCCGTTGCGCGGAGAGCGAGAGGACCAGCAGCGTGGTGACGTACGGAGCGGCGTCGACGAACTGGCTCGGCACCTGGTCGGTCAGGAAGTACCAGGTGAACAGCAGCGCCGAGACGGCCGCCGCGATCACCGCGGAGATGTACTTCTTCTTGTACAGCTGCCAGAACACCGCGATGACCAGCAGGATCGCCAGCAGGAGCAGCATCGCGTGGACGTTCTCCGCGCCGCCGCGCAGCTTGAGGCTGTCGGTGAAGCCGAAGAGCCCGGCGCCCAGGGCCATGCCGCCCGGCATCCAGTTGCCGAAGATCATGGCGGCGAGGCCGATGTAGCCGCGGCCGCCGGTCTGGCCCTCCTGGTAGATGCCGGTGGCGACGATCGCGAGGAACGCGCCGCCGAGGCCCGCCAGACCGCCGGAGATGGTGACGGCGATGTACTTGTACTTGTACACGTTGACGCCGAGGGTCTCGGCGGCCACCGGGCTCTCGCCGCAGGAGCGCAGCCGCAGCCCGAACGGGGTGCGCCACAGGATCCACCAGGTGGCGGGGATCAGCAGCAGGGCGACGACGGTGAGCAGGGACAGGCCGGTGACCAGGCCGCCGACGATGCCCGCGATGTCGGAGATCAGGAACCAGTGGTGTTGCTGGAGGTCCTGGAGCCAGTCCGAGAGCCCCGGGATGGTGATCTTGTCGATCGGATCGATCCGCGGGGACTGCTTGGAGGAGCCTCCCTGGATGCCGTCGAAGGCGAAGTTGGAGAGGTAGCGGGTGACGCCGACGGCGAGGATGTTGATGGCCACACCGGAGACGATGTGGTTCACGCCGAAGGTGACGGTGATGATCGCGTGCAGCAGACCGCCGATGCAGCCGCCGAGGATGCCGAAGAGGACACCCATCCACGGGCCCCACTGGAACCCGGCCCAGGCGCCGAACCAGGTGCCGAGGATCATCATGCCTTCGAGGCCGATGTTGATGACGCCCGCGCGCTCGGCCCACAGGCCGCCGAGTCCGGCGAGGCCGATCGGCACGGCGAGTTCCAGGGCGCCGGCGACCTGGCCGACCGAGGTGATGTCCTCGGCGCCGCTGATCAGGCGGACCAGCGAGACCAGGGCGAGCGCGGCCGCGATGATCAGCAGGACGACGGGCAGGGTGAGCTTGCGGCGGCCGTTGCCCTTCTTGGGGGCGGGGCGTGCGGCGATGGTTTTGCTGGTGCTCACAGGGCCGCCTCCTTCTCGGTCGTGAGGGCGTGTCCGGCGGCGAGCTCCTCGCCGACCTTCTGCTGCTGGCGGCGGATGCCGTAACGGCGGACCAGCTCGTAGGAGACGACGACCGAGATCACGATCAGGCCCTGCATGATCGTGGCGATCTCCTTCTCGTACCCGTACTGGTCGAGGGAGGCGGAGGACTTGTCCAGGAACGCGATCAGCAGGGCGCTGAGGGCGATGCCGAGCGGGTTGTTCCGGCCCAGCAGCGCGATGGTGATGCCGGTGAAGCCGATGCCCGTGGGGAAGTCGAGGCTGTACGTGTGGGTGTCGCCGAGCAGCGTCGGCATGCCGGCCAGGCCCGCGACCGCGCCGGAGATCAGCATCGAGGTGAGGATCATCTTCTTGGCGTCCACACCGGAGGCCTGGGCGGCGCTCTCGCTGGCGCCGGTGGCGCGCAGGTCGAAGCCGAACCGGGTGCGGTTCAGCACGAACCAGTACAGGAGACCGCAGCCGGCGGCGACGAAGGTGAAGCCGTAGATCTCTCCGGCCTGGTCGCCCATCGGCAGCCCCGGGAACCAGCCGGACTCCGGGATCTCACCGGTGGTCAGGTTGTTGGAGCCGACCGGCTGCTCGCCGAAGTTCTTCGGCAGGATCAGCCAGGCGACCAGCGCGGTGGCGATCGAGTTGAGCATGATCGTCGAGACGACCTCGCTCACCCCGCGGGTGGTCTTGAGGAAGCCCGCGATGCCGGACCAGAACGCGCCCACGAGCATCGCGACGATCACGATCAGCGCGATGTGCAGCGGCCCTGGCAGGTTGACGCTCGCGCCGACCAGCGCGGCCATCATGGCGGCGAGGCGGTACTGCCCGTCGACGCCGATGTTGAAGAGGTTCATCCGGAAGCCGACGGCCACCGCGAGTGCGGCGAGGTAGTACGTGCCGGCCTGGTTGATGATCAGGACCTGTACGTCGGCGTAGCTGGCCGACTCGAACATGATCCGGTACGGCTCGAAGGGGTTCTGTCCGGAGGCGAGCAGCACCACGGTCGTCAGCGCGATGGCGACGACCAGGGCGAGCGCCGGGCCGGCGAAGCCCAGGATCAGCCGGTCCTTGTCGAATTTCTTCATCGGGCCTCGTCCTCCGGGCTTTCGAGGTGACCGGTGGCGGCGCCGGTCATGGCCGAGCCCAGTTCCTCCGGGGTGATGGTGGCCGGGTCGGCGTCGGCGACCAGTCGGCCGCGGTACATGACGCGCAGGGTGTCGGAGAGCCCGATCAGCTCGTCCAGGTCGGCCGAGATCAGCAGGACGGCGAGCCCTTCGCGGCGGGCCTCGCGGATCTGGTCCCAGATCTGGGCCTGCGCGCCGACGTCCACACCACGGGTGGGGTGGGCGGCGATCAGGAACTTGGGCGCGTGGCTCATCTCGCGGCCGACGATCAGCTTCTGCTGGTTGCCGCCGGAGAGGGAGGCGGCGGTGACCTCGATGCCGGGGGTGCGCACGTCGTACTCGCGGACGATCCGCTCGGTGTCGGTGCGGGCCGCGCCGTTGTCCAGCAGCCAGCCGCGGCTGTTGGGCTTCTCGGTGACGTGGCCGAGGATGCGGTTCTCCCACAGCGGGGCGTTCAGCAGGACGCCGTGGCGGTGGCGGTCCTCGGGGATGTAGCCGATGCCGGCCTCGCGCCGCTTGCGGGTCGGTGCGTGCGAGATGTCGTCCGTGCCGAGCGTGATCACTCCGGCGTCCGGGTCGCGCATGCCCATGAGGGCCTCGATGAGCTCGGTCTGGCCGTTGCCCTCGACTCCGGCGATCCCCAGGACCTCGCCCTGGTGGATGGTGAAGTCGATGCCGGCGAGCACGTCGCGGACGGTGCCGTCGGGGTCGGTGACGGTGAGCTTCAGGTCCTGGACCCGCAGCATCGGCACGTCGGTGACGGTGGACTCGCGGGTCTCCGGCGAGGGCAGCTCGCTGCCGACCATCAGTTCGGCGAGCTGCTTGGTCGTGGTGGAGGCCGGGTCGGCGGTGCCGACCGTCGTACCGCGGCGGATCACCGTGATGTCGTCGGCGACCGAGAGCACCTCGCCCAGCTTGTGCGAGATGAAGATGACGGTCAGTCCCTCGGCCTTGAGCTCGCGCAGGTTGGCGAAGAGCGCGTCGACCTCCTGCGGCACGAGGACCGCGGTCGGCTCGTCCAGGATCAGGATGCGGGCGCCCCGGTAGAGGACCTTGAGGATCTCCACGCGCTGCCGGTCGGCGACCCCGAGGTCCTCCACGAGCGCGTCGGGCCGGATGCCCAGGCCGTACGCGTCGGAGATCTCCTTGATCTTCTTCCGGGCGCCGGAGCCGATGCCGTACAGCTTCTCGCCGCCGAGGACGACGTTCTCCAGGACGGTGAAGTTGTCGGCGAGCATGAAGTGCTGGTGCACCATGCCGATGCCGCGCTCGATGGCGTCGCCCGGGTTGGCGAACGAGACCTGCTCGCCGTCGATCGCGATGGTGCCCTCGTCCGGCTTCTGCATGCCGTAGAGGATCTTCATCAGGGTCGACTTGCCGGCACCGTTCTCACCGACGAGCGCGTGGACCGTGCCCTTGCCGATGGTGATGTCGATGTCGTGGTTGGCGACGACGCCGGGGAAGCGCTTGGTGATGCCGTGCAGTTCTACGGCAGGGGGACTGCTGGACGCGTTGATGACGCACTCTCCTTGGCCGGACAGGAGCGGGGGCGGAGGGGCTGGGGGGCTCTGGGTGGCGGGGGTGAAGTTATCGCGCCGGAGGGCTGTCTACACGCGTAGCGCTGCCGAATCGTGAAACACAGGTGCACGTCACGGTCCGGACGCGCGGTCCGGACCGGGTGGGAGAGCACTGCGAGAGGCGGATCTTCTTCGAAGGGTGCTGCGGGAGGCCCGGCCGTCGGGCGGGGATGGACCCGCGGCCCCGTCCGTCCGCCGGCCGGAGTGCGGCGCGGGGGACGGACAGGGCCTGGGGAAACCAGCCGTTCGGCAGGAAGTACAGGAAGAGACAGACTGCTTACGGAGCGGTCTTGACGGTGATCTTGCCGTCGATGATCTCCTGCTTGGCCTTGTCCACGGCCTCGATGACCTCGGTCATCTTGGTGAAGGCCGGGTTGGACATCGACAGGCCGACGCCGTCCTCGTCCAGGCCGTAGCGGATCTCACCGGTCTCCGGCTTGTCGTCCTGGACCGACTTGATCAGGTTGAACACCGAGTCCTCGACGTCCTTGGTGACCGAGGTCAGGATGGACTCCTTGTAGGCCGCGAGGCCCTTCTGCTTGTACTGGTCGGAGTCGACGCCGATGTTCCACTTGCCGGCCTTCGAGACGGCCTCGATGGCACCGGAACCGGCCAGACCGGCGGCCGAGTAGATCACGTCGGCCTTCTTGTCGAGCTGGCCCTGGGCGGCGGCCTTGCCGAGGTCGGGCTTGGAGAAGCCACCGAAGTCCGGCGGCTGCGTCAGGTACTGCGGAAGGACGTTGACCGAGGCGTCGGTGTCCTTGACGCCCTGGATGAAGCCGGCCTCGAACTTCTTGATCAGCGGGGTCTCG
Source organism: Streptomyces sp. NPDC091289 (assembly GCF_044757365.1). Lineage (NCBI taxonomy): Bacteria > Bacillati > Actinomycetota > Actinomycetes > Kitasatosporales > Streptomycetaceae > Streptomyces > Streptomyces sp. NPDC091289. The sequence continues at coordinate 68,919 of NZ_JBIVUT010000017.1, read as the reverse complement.
ACACCGCCGATGAAGCCGACCGTCTTGGTCTTGGTGACCTTGGCGGCGGCGACGCCCGCGAGGTAGGAGCCCTGCTCCTCGTTGAAGACGATGTTGGCGATGTTGTCGCCGGTCACCGAGGCGTCGTCGATGATGCCGAAGGTGGTCTTCGGGAACTTCGGCGCGACCTTCTTGATGGCGGGCGCGTAGGCGAAGCCGACGCCGATCACCGGGTTGTTGCCGGAGCGGGCGAGCTCGGTGAGGCGCTGGACCTTGTCCGCGTCGCCCTCACCGTCGGAGGGCTCGGCCTCGCTGCCGGAGACGTCGAGTTCCTTCTCCGCCTTGGCGAGACCGGCGTAGGCGGCGTCGTTGAACGACTGGTCGCCGCGGCCGCCGATGTCGTAGGCGATGGCGGCCTTGTCGCCGCCCGATCCGGACCCGGAGTCCGACGAGCTGTCGCCACACGAGGTGACGCTGAGGGCAAGCGCCGCGGACGCAATGCCCACGGTGGTGATCCTGGTGATCCGGCGCAAGGGAAGGCTCCTTCAAACCTGACCGAAGCGCCTCTTCCGGCGCTGGTTTCGCGGCGATCGTAACGCGCGTAGATGTCAGATAAGAGCACGTACGGAAGCCGTTATCGGATCGTCGTGAACAGAAGGCGGCCCGCAGGTCCACGAACGGCCTACGAAGAGTGTGTCAACGCTCCGCTAACGGTTCCCGTCGAGCAGCGCCGAGGCGGTGAACAGCTCGACTCCCACGGTGATGGCCTCTTCGTCCACGTCGAAGTTGCCGCGGTGCAGGTCGAGCCCGCGCGTGTCGCCCGGGGTCCGGACGCCGAGCCGGGCCATCGCGCCGGGCACCTGCTCCAGGTACCAGGAGAAGTCCTCGCCGCCCAGGCTCTGCTCGGTGTCCTCGATCGCATACGATCCGCGGCGCTCGGTCATCGCGGCGTCCAGCAGGCCGATGGACTCGGCGTCGTTCACCACGGGCGGCACACCGCGTACGTAGTTGATGACGGTCTTGGCCCGGTGCATTCCGGCCACCTCGTCCACGGCGGCGTGCACCAGGTCGGGGGCCTCGCGCCAGGCGTCCAGATTCAGGCAGCGGACGGTGCCGGACAGCTCGGCGTGTTGCGGGATGACGTTGGGGGCGTGCCCGGTCTCCAGCCGGCCCCAGGTCAGCGCGAGCCCGGAGCGGGCGTCGACCCGGCGGGCCAGCAGCGCGGGCACGTCGACGGCGATCCGGGCGGCGGCGGTGACCAGGTCGGTGGTCAGATGCGGCCGGGCGGTGTGCCCGCCGGGTCCGTCGAGCGTGATCTCCAGCCGGTCGCAGGCCGAGGTGATGGCCCCGATCCGCAGCCCGATCCGCCCGACATCCACCTTCGGGTCGCAGTGCACGCCGATGATCCGCCCGACGCCCTCCAGCACCCCGGACTCGATCGCGTCGACCGCGCCGCCGGGGAGGACCTCCTCGGCGGGCTGGAAGATCAGCCGCACGGCGTGGGGCAGCAGCCCCTGCCGGTCGAGCCCGGCGAGCACGAGGCCCGCCCCGAGCACGGTGGTGGTGTGCACGTCGTGCCCGCAGGCGTGCGCCCGGTCGGGCACGGTGGACCGGTAGGGCACGCCCGCCTTGGTGTCCGGGATCGGCAGCGCGTCGATGTCCGCCCGCAACGCCAGCATGGGCGTCACGCCGTCCCACTCCCCCACGTCACACATGAGCCCGGTCCCGACGGCGAGCACCTGCGGCTTCAGCCCGGCCTTCTCCAGCCGGTCCTTGATGGCGGCGGTGGTGCGGAACTCCTGGTTGCCGAGCTCGGGGTGCATGTGCAGGTCGCGGCGGAAGGCGATCAGCTCGGCACGCAGTTCGTCGGAGAGCCTGCCGGGCAGCGCACCTCCCCCGGGCTGGCCGGCCGGGTTGTGGGGGCGGGAGGCGCGGGACTTCAACTGGTTCACCTTATGAAGCGTAGGCCCCTTGCCCCCTCAACTGGCCACAGATCAACAAAACTTCAGCCGCTCAGGCGAACAAATTTCCTGTGAGGACGTGTGACGCTGGGTGGTTGCGGGTATACCCGTTCGTCTTCCGCACCGGGGTCCGCGCCCTGGTGGGAAAGACCCGGGACGCCACGACGGGAGCCCTCATAGGATCGCGAAGAAGTACTGGATCTTCTGTGAGGAGTCCCGTGAACAGTTCGCCGAATTCTGCCCCTGAGAGACGAAGAACGTTCCGCCGCGGTCCGGTCCTGGTGGCCGCGGCCGCCTCGCTCGCCGCCGTCGCGGCCCTGGCCTCACCCGCCGCGGCCACGGCGAAGGGTGGCGGGGACACCGCGTCGGCCGTGCGCGCCGCTCCCGCGAACACGCCTCCGGAGATACCGGACCGTCTGGCCACGTCCCCCGCGACCGACTGCGCCGGCGGCACCATCGGCAATACCCCGGTCACGCTCATGGCCGGGGTGGAGGACGCCGACTCGGTCAGCCTCACCGCGCGGTTCCAGGTGTTCGACGGTGACGGCACGGACCCGGTCACCGACGTCTCGGTGAGCGCGATGACGGGCGGCACCGCCACCGCCCACGGGATCGACCTGCCGTCGGGCGACTACCGCTGGCGGGTCCGGGCCACGGACTCCGCAGGAGCCGCCTCCGCCTGGACCGCCTTCTGCGTCTTCTCCGTGGACCGCGTACGGCCGGACCTGCCGCCGACGGTCTCGTCCGTGGAGTTCCCCGACGGGGACGCCGGATGGCCGGCGGACACCGGGGACGCCGGTACCCCCGGCATCTTCACCCTGGGCGCGAACGGCGTCGAGGACGTCGTCTCCTACCTCTGGTACTCCTCCTTCGACCCGACCCGACACGAAGGGTCCGTCCCGCCGGGAGGAGCGGCGGAGGTGACCATCACACCGCCGTTCAGGGGGCCGCACGTGCTGTACGTCCAGAGCCTGGACGCGGCGGGCAACCCCTCGGACACCAGGGAGTACCTCTTCTACGCGAACTGATCCGCCGGACACGCCCCGGCCCTCAGGTCGCCACCGACGACAGTCGCTGCACCCCCCGCGCCGTCTCCGTGACCCCGCTCAGGAAGCCCTGCGCACGGGGTGAGGCCGTGGCGCGGAGCCATTCCGGGGCGATGTCGCAGACCGCGACGTTCACGCCCGTGCCGGCCAGGGCCAGCGGGAGGGTGTGGACGACCGTGGACGGGAAGCTGACGATCGTGCGGCCGATGGGGCCGCGGCGGGCGATCAGTTCCAGGGGGAGGTCCGGGCGGACGATCTCCAGGCCGGTGGCGGCTTCCAGGGCGTGGAGTTTTTCGGCGGACTCGCGGCGGTGGGCGAAGTAGCGGGTGGCTCCGTGGGTGCGGGCCAGGGCGGTGACCGCTTCCTGGTACGGGACGGGGTCGACGACGCCCGTCTCGACCAGGGAGGTGCCGACCAGGTCCGCGCCCTTGCCGATGCTCGGCGGGCCGAAGCGGGCGCGGGTCCAGGCGAAGGTGTTCGGGGTGACCGTGATGCCGGGCGGAGCCTCGACCGGCATCGCGGTGAACACCTGGACCGTGTGGTGCGCCGTCGGGGTGAAGCGGCGGCGGGCCGTGGCGGTGACCGGGGCCAGGACCAGTTCGCGCGGTCCGGTGCGGCCCCGGCGGTGCCAGCGGGTCAGCCGCTCGCCCCGGGCCAGTTGGGCGACGAACTCCATGGTGGCCGTCCCGTCGTCGACCACGGTGAGGTGGTCGGCGCGGACCAGGGTCAGCAGGAGCTGGACGTAACGGGAGAACGGGTCGCCGATCACTATGTGGTCCGCGCGCCGGACCAGTCCGGCCAGGGCGCGCAGGGCCTTCAGGGGCGCGCCGGACTCCCCGCGCGCCTCCTGCCAGCGGACGGCGATGCCCTCGTCGCGGGCCAGCTCCGCCATCCGGCGCAGCTGACCGCGCGACATCGGGTCGACCGGGGGGAGGACGACGACCGTGGTGGCGGCCGGATCGTCTCCCCCCTGGGTGTGAACCCACTCCAGGACGTTCAGGAGCTGGACCGGGCTCTCGACGAAGGCGAGGTTCACCGGTCGGCGCTCAGACCGCGACCGGCTCGGGGGCCGGCGCGTTCTCGGTCTCGGCGATGACGCCCGCGACGCGGCGGAGCTTCTTCATCGGGCCGAGCTCGGACTCGTACACCTTCTTGACGCCGTCGCCGAGCGACTGCTCGATGGTGCGGATGTCGCGGACCAGGCGGGTCAGGCCCTGCGGCTCGACGGAGGCGGCCTGGTCGGAGCCCCACATGGCGCGGTCCAGGGTGATGTGGCGCTCGACGAACGTGGCGCCGAGCGCGACGGCGGCGAGGGTGGTCTGCAGGCCGGTCTCGTGGCCGGAGTAGCCGATCGGGACGTTCGGGTACTCCTGCTGGAGGGTGTTGATGACCCGGAGGTTCAGCTCCTCGGCCTTCGCCGGGTACGTGGAGGTGGCGTGGCAGAGCAGGATGTTGTCGCTGCCCAGGACCTCGACCGCGTGGCGGATCTGCTTCGGGGTCGACATGCCGGTGGAGAGGATCACCGTGCGGCCGGTGGCGCGCAGGGCGCGCAGCAGCTCGTCGTCGGTGAGGGACGCGGAGGCCACCTTGTGGGCGGGGACGTCGAACTTCTCCAGGAAGGCGACGGCCTCGGTGTCCCACGGGGAGGCGAACCAGTCGATGCCGCGCTTGGCGCAGTGCTCGGAGATGGCCTGGTACTCGGCCTCGCCGAACTCGACGCGGTGGCGGTAGTCGATGTACGTCATCCGGCCCCAGGGGGTGTCGCGCTCGATGTCCCACTGGTCGCGCGGGGTGCAGATCTCCGGGGTGCGCTTCTGGAACTTGACGGCGTCGCAGCCGGCTTCGGCGGCCGCGTCGATCAGCGCGATGGCGTTGTCGAGGTCGCCGTTGTGGTTGATGCCGATCTCGCCCGTGATGTAGACGGGGTTGCCGGGGCCGGCGGTACGGGTGCCGAAGGTGCGCAGGCGGGAGGTGCTCATGGTGGTGCTTCCTTACTTGGTGGGGACAGCAGGGGTGGTGGTGAGGGTGGGGCCCAGCAGCCAGGCCGCGATCTCGCGGATGGCGCCGTGGCCCCCGGCGGTGGTCGTGACGGCGCGCGCCGCGGCGCGTACCGAGTCGTGGGCGCTCGCGACGGCGACGGGCCAGCCGGCGAGCGAGAAACAGGGAAGGTCGTTGACGTCGTTGCCGACGTAGAGGACCCGGTCGGGTGCGATGGAGTGCTCTTCGCACCACCGCTTCAGCGCCTCGTCCTTGCGGTCGATGCCGTGCAGGACGGGGATCCGGAGCTTCCGGGCCCGGGCGGCGACGACCGGGTTCTGCTCGGTGGAGAGGATCAGGAGGGGGACCCCCGCCTTGCGCAGCGCGGCGATCCCGAGTCCGTCGCCCCGGTGGACGGCGACCGTCTCGCGGCCCTCGGAGTCGATCATGACCCGGTCGTCGGTCTGGGTGCCGTCGAAGTCCAGGACGACCGCGTCCACGTCCGCGAGGGAGGGCAGCGGGGAGGGGTCCAGGAGCGGGGCCAGCGCGCGGGCCCGGGCCAGGTCGTGCGGGTCGTCGATCTCCAGCACCCGCGCCGGGTCGGTGGGGACCAGGGCGGTGTGGCCGAAGAAGCGGTGCCGGTGGGTGCGGAAGCCCGCCGCGTCCATCGCGTAGGCCGCGCCGGTCTCCAGGTGGTCCTGGGGGCGGTCCTGGCGGCGGGGGCGTACGGACTTGTCGTGGTTGACGCCGTACGTTCCTTCCTCGACCGCGTGCCCGTCGCGCCAGACGAAGCCGTGGAACGGGGCGACCGTCACGGCCGTGTCCGCGCCCTCGTGGGCGACCGCCCTGGCCACCCCGTCGATGTCCTCGCGGGAGACGAACGGGCTGGTGCACTGGACGAGGAGGACCACGTCGACGCTCCGGGCGCGCTCGGCCTCGTAGACGTCCATGGCGTGCAGCACGGCCGCTTCGCTGGTCGCCGTGTCGCCCGCGATGGCGGCGGGGCGCTCGACGCAGTGCAGCCGGTGGGCCGCCTGGAGGTCGGCGGCGGCGCTCCGGGCGGCCTCGGCGATCGCCCCGTCGTCGGTGGTGACGACGACGCCGGTGACCTCGGGGGCACCGAGTGCGGCGCGGACGGCCCGGGCGACCAGGGGGATGCCGCCGACCTCGGCGAGGTTCTTGGCGGGGACGCCCTTGGATCCGCCGCGGGCGGGGATCACGGCGAGGACGGTCGGGGTCATCGAAGCTCCTGAAGTAGTGGTCACAGCTCCCCCATCCGGCGGATCACCGGCGCGACGCGCTGGACGCCCTGGCGGTAGGCGCCGCGCGCGGCGTTGCGGACGGTCTCGCGCACCGCGCCCCGGACCCGGCCGGGCTCCTGCGGTGCGGCCGCGCCGGGCAGGGGCGTGCCGTCGGGGGCCAGGTGGTGGCGGGCGAGGATGCCGGGGAGGTAGCCGGGGGCGGTCGCCGGTGTGTAGTAGGGGGCGAGCGGCGGGAGTTGGCCGGTGTCGAGGAGTGCGGTGACCCTGGCGCGGGCGGTGTCGTAGGCCGTGCCGTACGAGCCGTCGGCGGCGACGCCCTGGCCGGCCACCCATTCCCCGTCGGGCCGGGGCCGGATCCCGCCGTCGAGCCGGTCCCAGGAGGTGAGGAGCCCGGAGCCGACGAAATGGTGGTTGCCGAGGGTCTCCCGTACGCCGAGGTCGGTGAGGATCGCGGTGGGGATGCGGCGGTGCAGGGACTCCAGGGCGGCGGTCGAGGAGACGGTGACCAGGAGGTCGGTGCGGTCCAGGACTTCGCCCATGTGCCCGTACACCAGGCGGAAGTTGGGCGGCAGGCCGCCGGGCAGCTTCTGCGCGAGCTTCTGGTAGGGCAGTTCCTCGATGTGCGTGGTGTGCTCGCCGGGCTTGGAGCGCAGCTTCAGCAGCACCTCGCGGCGCGGGTGCAGCCGGGCGTGCTCGACGAGCCGGCGGAGCAGATACGTACGGTCGGCGCGGGAGGCCGGTACGGAGGGCTGGGCGGCGAACACCACGGTGTCGCGGCCCTCTTCGGCGCGGTACGGGGCTCCGCCGAGGAAGGGCAGCGCGGCCTCCGTGACGGCCGAGGCGTCGGCGCCCACCCCCTCGTACACCGCGCGGAAACGCTCCGCGTCGTGGGCCGAGTTGGCGAGGACGACGTCCGCGCCGTGGCGGAGCAGCAGCCCGTCGGCGAGCTTCTCGTAGACGACGCCCACATATCCGGTGACGACGACGGGCCGGCGCGGCAGGTCCAGGGCGGCGAGGCCGTGCAGCATGGCCTGGACGCCGCCGCCGACGAGGGCGAGGACGACGAGGTCGTAACGCTCCTCGCGCACGGTGTGCAGGAACTCGACGGCGGTGACCTCGCGGACCCGCTCGGCGTCGATCCCGACCTCGCCGACCTCCGCGAGCTGGCGGGGTGTCGGGGTGGCCCGGCCGCGCAGCAGCAGCCCGCTGACCTCGACGGGCCGCGCGTCCGGACCGTCCGCCCCGGCGGTCAGGCGGCGCGCGGTGAGCGCGCCCCATTTCCACCGGGTGTCGGAGTCGGCGAGGACGGCGACCCGGAGCGCCGGTCGGGGCGCGGCGGGGGTTTCGGCCGGTTCGGCCTCATTGCTGGTACGTGGGGGCACGTCCTAGAAGTTAGGAAGGCATTTCGATGCGCGGCCCAACGTGATGGCAACAGATGGTTAACAGCGAGCCGACGATTGGGGGGAGGGCCCGAATGCGCCCTCAATTCCTGCTTCGGAAAGGGTGATTCACCTGGACGTCGGACGTTGTTCACCTGCCGGGCGCATTGCGGAAAAGGAATGGGCCGGGGCCGCACCTAACGTGATGCGCGTGGTTAAGCTCTCCGTCATCGTGCCGTTCTTCAACGTGCAGGCCTACGCGCCCGACACCCTCAGAAGTCTGCGGGCCAACGCCCGCGAGGACTTCGAGTTCCTTCTCGTCGACGACTGTTCGACCGACGGGACACGGGAGCTGCTGGACCGGGCCGCCGCCGAGATCCCCGGGGCCGTGCTGCTGCGGCACGAGGTGAACGGCGGTCTGGCGACCGCCCGCAACACCGGTCTGGACGCCGCCCGCGGCGAGTACATCGCCTTCCTGGACGGCGACGACTGGCTGGCCCCCGGCCACTACGAGCGGCTGGTGGCCCGCACCGAGGCGCTGGGCTGCGACTTCGTGCGCACCGACCACGTCCAGGTGAACGGCGCATCGCGGACCGTACGCCGGGTTCCGCACGGGCCGCACGGCGTGGTGAGCGACCCCCGGGCGGCGATCCTGCCCGCCCACCGCACCACATCGGTGGACTACGCGTTCGCCTGGGCGGGCCTCCACCACCGGCGGCTGCTGGACCGGGGGCTGCTGCACTTCACGGACGGGCTGCGCACGGCGGAGGACCGGCCGTGGATCTGGCGGCTGCACCGGGAGGCGGAATCCTTCGCCGTCCTCGGGCTCCTCGGCCATTTCTACCGGCGCGGTGTGGCCACTTCCCTGACCCGGATCGGGGACGCCCGCCAGCTCGATTTCCTGCGCGCTTTCGACCAGGTGGTCGCCGAGACCGCCGCCGACCGCGACGCGGAGATGTTTCTGCCGAAGGCCGTACGTACGTACTGCGCGGTGATCGCCCACCATCTGGGCGATCTCGAGAAATTCGAACCGGCCGTGGCCCGCGAACTGAAATCGCGCGGCGCGGCGGCCCTGGGACGCCTGCCGCAGCCGCTGCTCGACGAGGCGCTCGACTCCATGGACGTGACACGGGCGACCCGGGTGCGCAGGCTGCGCCGCCGCCCGGCCGCCGCGAAAGGGGCCTCGGCCGCATGACCATCCGGATCTTCCACGCCTCCTCGGCCGACGCGACGGTGCTGCTCGCCGCGGCGATCGACGCGGGCTGCTTCACCGAGCCCGACCGCCGGATCCTGCTGCTGTCCCGGACCGGGCCCGCCCCGGAGGCCGTCGCCGACGTCTCGGAGACCGCCGGTTTCGAGCGGCTGCGCGCCCGGTTCGACGAGGTCCTCTCGTGGAACGACGCGATCCGCCCCTTCCACCCGGCCGGCTGGCTGCCCCGGGCCGACGACGCCCCGCTGTGGGAGCGCCACTTCCGGCGCGCCTGGGGTCTCGGCGACGAGCCGCTGGAGCTCGTCGTGGAGTCCCCGCACACCGGGGCGGCCCGGGCCCTCACCCAGGTCTTCGCCGGGGTGCCGGTCGATGTGTACGCCGAGGGGCCCGGCGGCTACGGCCCGACCGGGGAGAAGATCCCCCCGCCGACCGGGACCCGGGTGCGGCGGCTGCTCCATCCGGACCTGGTCCCCGGGGTGCGCCCGTTGCTCCTGGGCGAGTACGGGGTGGAGCAGCGGACCGTGCCGGCCGAGGCGATCGCCAAGGTGGTCGGCGAACTGGCCGACAGCGATGCGGCGTTGCCCGGAATGGATCGGCCGGCTGTGGAGCTGCCCGGCGTCGAGGCTCCCGCGCTGCTGCTCGGGCAGGATCTCGCGGGGGCCGGGCTGATCCCGGCGGCCGACGAGGCGGGGCTGCGGCTGGAGATGGTGCGCGGGGCCGCGGCCCTCGGCCACACCCGGCAGGTCTTCGTACCGGATCCGTACGCGCCGTGGGAGAACCCGGCGCCGCTGCTCGCCGAGGCGGACCGGCTGGGCGTCGAGCTGACCGTCCTCGACACTCCGCAGCCCGTCGTGGCGGATGTGCTGCTGCACCGGCTGCGGCCCGCGCTGGTCGTCGGCTGCACCTCGACCGCGCTGTTCCGGGCGGCCCGGTTCCACGGCCTCCCGGTGGCGACCGTCGGCACGGGGCTGCTCCTGGAGCGGCTGACCCCGTACGAGAACGCCGAGCGGATACCGGCGACGCTCGCCGACGCGCTGCTGCCCACACTGGCCGCGCTGCCCGCACTGCCCGCGCTGGCCGACGCGGATGCGGTGGGCGGACAACACCCGGGCGGTGAGGCGGAGTTGGCCGGTCTCCTGGCGGCCGTCGGCTTCGCGATGCGGCCGAGGGTCCGCCCCGATCTGCGCCCGGCCGCCGAACGCTATCTCTCCGCCCACCTGGACGACCGCACCTGGCGCTACTTCAAGCGCCGCCGCCTGGCCTCGCTCGCGCTTCCCGGGGCGGTGCCCGCCCGGCTGGCCTTCCTCCGCCGCAGTCCGGCGCTGCGCCGGATGGCCCGGCGGGCCCGGGCGCTGAAGCCCTCCGCGCCCCGCTGACGCGGCCTCAGCCGAGCAGTCGCGCCAGGCCGATCCGTCGCCACAGCAGGGCGGACGCGAACGACAGCACGGTGATCGCCGCCGACACCGCCAGCAGGAGCGCCACCGCGGCCGGCCACCCCACGTCGGCCCGGACCAGCCGGTCGGCCACCACGTCCTCGAACAGGACGTGGACCACGTAGACCCCGAACGTCGCATCGACGAGGCGCGTCACCACGGGGCGGAACCGGTCCGGGAGCCGCACCCGGTGGAGCGAGAGCACAAAACCGCCGGTGAGCAGCGCGATGCCCAGACTCGCGTTCGGGATGACGTAGTGGATCTTGTGCTGGTACACGATCACGACGACCAGGCTCGCCGCGAAGAGCAGCAGCCAGGGCAGCCGGCGCCGGCCGAACGCCCCGGCGGGCACCGCCAGCAGCAGGGCGCCCAGCACCGCGTATATCACCTGGTACGCGGCGAAGCTCCAGCCGAAGCGCGGCACGTCCCAGTCGGTGACCCGGGCCACATCGCCGGCCAGCGTCGGGGCGGCCGCGATGACCAGGAGCACGGCCCCGACGCCCCAGGGGCGCTTGCCCGCCCGCACCATCGGGATCAGGGCCAACACCATGATCAGCGGGATGTAGGCGTAGAGGTACCAGAGGTGGTACGCGGGCCGGACGGAGGCGAACAGCGAGTCCAGTGCCAGGTCTCCGACCGGCCCGTCGTTGGTACCCCGCCACCGCCCCCACAGCAGATAGACGGCCGTCCACACCGCGAGCGGCACCAGGAGCCGGACCATCCGCTGCCACAGCCGGGCGGCGTCCTTGGGCGGGGCTCCGACCAGGACGGCCCAGCCCGCTATGGCGAAGAACGTCGGTACGGCGAAGCTGCCGAGGGAATCCGCGGTCAGGCCGATCCAGTAGGCGGGCGCGCCGCCGGAGGGCTTGCGGCCGGCGGCGTCCATGAACGTGGCGCCCGCGTGCGAGACGATCACGCCGACGGAGCAGAGCAGCCGGATCAGGTCGATGTCGTAGCGGTGCTCACGGGCGGGGCGGGCGGTCTCCGCGGACGTCTGCGCGGTCGTCTGCGCCGGGGCGGGCGCGGGGGGCGTGGTCGGCATGGTCCTCAGGGGGTGGGCGGGCGGGTGCTGGACGGTACGGGCGGGGGCGACGGTTCGGGCGGGGGCGACGGTTCGGGTGGGGGCACGGTCGTCACGCGCGGTCCCGGCGGGCGGCGTTCTCCCAGCGGGCAGTGCTCTCCCGGTCGGCAGCGCCCTCCCGGTCGGCAGCGGACCGGGGCGCGGGGAGCACGACTCCGGCACCGGATCCGCCGAACGGGTCGGGGAGGCCGGTGAGTTCGCGCAGCCGGGCGAGGTTGTCCCGGGTCACCGACCACAGCATCCGCTGCCGGTCGTGGACGTCGGACACCGCCGCCGGGTGGTCGGCCAGGACCGCGTGGGCCCGCTCCGCGAGCCGGGCGCCGAGGGCGCGTTCATGGACGGAGACACCCCAGTCGGGCCGGTCGATGTCGGCCAGGAAGTAGGCCAGTTTGGGGTGCGAGACCAGGCTGATGACGGGGGTGCCGCAGCCGAACGGGATCATCCCGGCGTGCCCGCGCATGCCGATCACCAGCCGGGTGCGCCGGTAGAGGTCGCGGATGGCGTCGTTGGAGAACAGGTAGAGCGGCTCCACGGGGAGGGTGAGGCCGTGCTCCCGGCGCAGATCGTCGACGAAGCGTTCGTCGGCGGGCATGTGCGCGGCGTACCGGACCTCCGCCGCGACGGAGACGGCCCGGATCGCCGCGGCCATCTCACCGAGGAAGTGCCCGTAGTCGTGGCCGAAGCGGAGCCCGGCCCGGTCGTACGCGCAGTTGATCAGCACGGTGTCCTCGCGCACCGCCGGTTCGGCGAGGCGGGGGTCGAGATGGCGGGCGACCGTGGTGGGACAGGGCTGGTAGCGGACCTTGTCACGGAGGGATGCGGGCAGCAGTTCCCTGACGCGGGCGACGGAGCCGTGGTTGCGCAGCCCGAAGAACGCGGACCGTTCGACCAGGGCCCGCAGGGAGGCCGCGAACCGCTCGCGGCGGTAGCGCTGGCCGTCGAAGACGTTGTAGCCGACGGCGAAGACCGCCAGGGGGGCGGTGATCCGGGCGAGCACGTCGTCGGGGATGTTCCACTGCCAGCCGCTGTTGCCGTTGGGCGCGGTGTCGGGGAGGAAGAGCCCGCCGCCGCCCACGATCACCGCCCGCCGGGCGTTGAGGCGTTCGAGGCCGGCTTCGTCGACCAGCAGGTGCGCGTGCTGCTGGTGCCAGCGGTCCGGTCCGGTGTCGGCGGTGAAGCAGCTGCGGACCGCCTCGGGCAGGACCTTGTCGCCCGCGTTCTCCTCGCCGTCGGCGAACAGGGCGACGTGGGCGAGCTGTTCACCGGGCGGCGCGGCCGTAGCGGCCCGGTCAGGGATGCCGCTCTCCGTCGTACGGGTGTACCAGGCACGGCAGTTGGCGTCTGTGGGGTCGGACTCCAGGCCGGCGAGCGCATAACCGCGGGCGTCCTCGGTGCGGCCCAGCAGCCAGGCCAGACGGGCGAGCTGGCCGAAGGCGCGCGGGGCGAAGTCCGGTGAGGCGGTCGCCAGCAGCAGGTGCGTCTCGGCCTCCTCGTACCGGGACAGCGCCATCAGGCAGACGCCGAGCGTCTCGTGGCAGCGCGGCAGGTCGGGGCGGCCCGCGACGGCCTCGCCCAGCAGGGCGACGGCCTCGTCGTGCCGGCCGCGCCCCCGGTGGATCTCGGCGATCTGCCGGACCAGGTCGATCGGCGGCCGGGCCCCGGCGGGGAAGGGAAGCGCGAGGTGCGGCAGCAGATCGGGGTGCTTGGGTCCTGGCAGGGCGAGGTAGGCGGCCCGGAACGCCTCGTCGTCCAGGTCGAAGCGGTCCCGCGCGGCGTGGGCGGGGGCGAGGCCGGTGCGGGCGGGGGCGGGGGCGAGGCCGGTGCGGGCGGGGGCGGGGGCGCCGGGGGCGGCGGCGAAGTTCAGGACGACGACCCCGTCGGGGACCGGCAGGTCGTCGTGGAGCCGCCGCGCCCGGAAGTCGGCCCGGGAGTCCAGGGGTACGAGGAGGCTCTCCGGGATGTCCTTCGGGGCGGCGTGGGGCACGGGGTGGTCGAGGTCCTGGCGCTGGATCACCAGCAGTCCGTCGTCGGGGATGCCGCCGCGCGGGTCCGGGACGCCGTCCGGCCCGGGGCACGGCACGGCGGCCACGCCCGTACGGAGCTTCAGCAGGGCGTCGAGCCGGCCGAGGACGACCATGGCGGGGGTGAGGGCGACCACGGTGTCGTATCCGTCGAGGCGGAACACGTCGTGGCGTCCGGCGGCCGGGCGCGGTATCAGCCGGGGGTGCAGCCGGCGGGCGGCGTCGAAGGCGGTGTCCGGCAGGCCGGGGTGCAGGACGACGACGTCCTCGCAGAGGGCCGGGTTGCTCAGCGCGAGGCTGCGCAGGAGGGCCTGGAGTCCGGGGAGTTCGTCCGTGCCGGCGACGTACACGGCGAAGGCGATCCTGCGCTTCCCGGTGACGGCACGACGGTCGTCGGCGGAGGCGGACCCGGCCACGGGGGTGGAGTCGTTCGTCGTCATCTCAGAGTGATCCTCACTGCGGCGTCGTCCGTGTTCCCGGTCCGCGCCTCGATCCACTCCCGCTCGCGCGGGGTCAGGGCCGCCGGTCCTTCGAACCCGATGAGGTCCACCCGGGCGGGGGTGCCCAGGAAGTCGAGCAGCCGCAGCACGGTATACGCGGTGCTCGCGGGCTCTTCGCGGCCGGCCTCCTCGCCGAGCAGCGCCGGATCGTGCAGCGGGCGGCGCAGCGACGCGTCGCCGATGCGGTCCTGCGCGCCGGGGACGAGCCGGCTGCGCAGGGCGAGCCGCCAGTGCGGGAGCGGGTCGCCGAAGACGAGCCGGGCGCCCGCCCGACGGTCCCAGCGGGGCCCCTTCCACGGAGTGTCGCCGCGCAGGGTGCAGATGTGCAGATCGGTGCGGGCGGTGGGTGCGGCATGGCGTACGGCGTCGCAGCGTACGACGAGGTCGTAGCCCTCGATCAGGCCGGCCGGCGGACCGCCGGGCCGCTGCTCCTGCTCCTGCTCCTGCTCCTGCTCCTGCTCGGCGGTGCGCGGTGTGTCGGCGACGATGCACACGGTCCGGCCCGCGACGAGCCGGCGCAGCCCGGGTACGCCGAGGGGTTCGGCCCCGCCGAGCAGCGGTTCGGCCATCGGGTCGCGGTCCGAGAGCCGGCGGTGCTCGGTGTAGAGCGCGGCGAGCCGGCGTACGGCCGGGTCGGCGGCTCCGAGTTCGGCGGTGCGGCGGCGGACGAGTGCGGTGAAGGCGGTGCGGGCCTCGGCGGCGGGCAGGTGGCGGGAGAGGCGGACGCCCCCGGCACCATCACCACTGCTGCCACTGCCACTGCCACTTTCACCGTCACCGTCACTGCTTGCGAACAGTGCCAACGCCTCGTCGATGCGGTCCCCGGCGGCGCGGAGGGTGGCGATCCGGCGTTCGACGTCGCGGGAGGCGGCGGCGTTCTGCTGGAGCGTGAGGTGATGTTCGTACGCCGTGATCGCCTCCTCGCCCCGGCCAAGCGCGTCCAGGGCGTTGCCGCGCAGCCGCCAGGCGCCCTTGGAGCGGGTGCGCAGGGCGGTCGCCTCGTCGGCGAGGGCGAGCGCGAGGCGGGCCTCGGCGTCGCCGCCGTTGTCCAGGGCCTGCTGTCCGGTCCGCAGCAGCGCATCGAACGCGTCGGCGCCCGGGGTGGAGCACGCGGTGGTCAGGGCGCCGATCGACGCGATGAGCCGGGTGCGGCGGGCGTCGGTGAGGGGGCCGGAGGCGGCGAGCGCGGCGAGGTGGTCGCCGCAGAGCCGCAGGGCGGCCAGGAGCGCCGGGTCCGGCCCGCCGCCGGCCCGCCGCGGGGCGGGCGTCCCCGGCCGTCCCGCTATCGCACGTACTGACGTGAGCAGCCCGGTGAGGGTCTGGCCCATGCTCGTTCCGCCGTTCTGTGAGTCGGGCGCCGGCCCCGGGTCAGAGGCCCAGGGTGCTGCGGGTGCGCCGTACGGTGCGGCGCAGCCGGACCGCCGCTCCCCGGGGGCCGCCGCCGGGCAGGGTGAGGCTCTGCAGGCGGCGGCGTTTGAAGTAGTGCTGGGTGGTGGGGTCGAGGTGCTCCCGCAGCCATTCCTCGGCGTCGGGGCGCAGCCCGGGGTGGAGCTTGGCCTGCATGCAGTAGCCGACGGCCCGTACCAGCGGGGCGAGGGTGTCCGGCGCGGTGCGCGGCAGGCGGGGGACGGTCCCGGCACCCTGTGCGTCCGGGCCGGGCACGTCCCCGGAGTCCCGCGCGTCCAGGTCGGGCACGAGGTGGTCGGTGATCGTCAGCGGGATGCGGTTGCTGTTCTCGTACGGGGTGATGCGGTCGAGGACCAGGCGGGTGCCGACGCGGGCGACGGGGATGCCGTAGTAGGCGGCGGCGGTGAACATCGCGGTGGAGAAGCAGCCGACGACCAGGGTGGGCGCGCACCGCTCGTACAGCGTCTCGGCGAGCAGCGGGCCGTCCAGGGTGGTGAGCCGTACGCCGGCCTCGGCGGCGGCCTCGTCCAGGGCGTGGGAGTAGCGGGCCGGAGCGGTGGGGTGGGGCTTGAAGAGGATGGAGGTGTGCCCGGCGCGGGCGGCTCCGCGCAGCATCCGGATGTGCAGGTCCTCTTCCTCCTCGGGGGTGAGGATGTTGAGGGCGGCGAGGTACTGGCCGAGCAGCATCGCGGTGGGGGCGGCCGCTTCGGCGGCGGCGAGGCCCTGGTCGCCCTCGGCCGCGGCGGCGATCTCGGAGAGGACGGCGCGGAAGGCGTCGTCGGGGACGAGTTCGGGTTCGACGCCGGCCTCGGCGAGGAGGAGCGGGCGCAGTCCGGTCACCAGGTCGAGGTGGAGGACGCGCCGGATGCGGCAGGCGATGGACTGGGGCAGCCGGTTGCGGGTGGGGCCGTAGCTCATCAGGCCGTCCGCGTAGACGTGCACGGCGCTCTCGGAGAAGATCGCGGCGAGCGCACGGGCCGGGTTGACCTGGATGGACTCGACGGCGAGGTCGACGGGGGCGTCGGGGGCGATGTCCCAGGCCAGGCGGAAGGCCCGCTGCCACAGGACGGTCTCCTCGGAGCGGGGGCCCCAGCCGCTGGGGTGGTGCGGGCTGATCGCCTCGTTCCAGTCGACGACGGCGTCGAAGCGGGCGGCGAGGGACCCGTAACCGCGCATCTCCTCCAGGCGCAGGGCGGTCTCGGGGACGGCCGCGTTGTTGGAGACCAGCAGGATGCGGTGGCTGTCGGTGGCCCGGCCGAACTGTCCGGCGTCGAGGGCTGCGGCGAGGGTGGCCGCCCCGTACAGGGTGGAGACCTGGAAGATCTGGGTGCGCGAGTGCATCGGTCAGGCGGCCTTCTGCTTGGTCGGCTTGGTCTGCTTGACCTGCTTGGTGCGCAGACGGCTGAGCAGCGTGCCGCGCTTGTCGTCGATCATCGTCAGGGTGCGGTCGAGCACGTCCTGCGGCATCCGGCCCAGCGCGGCGGTGGACTCGGCGCGCAACCGGCGGGCGGTGGCGGGCTCGTAGTCGTCGGCCTTCTCGTTGTGGAAGGCGATCATCGCGCAGTAGGTACGGACGGCCTTCGGCAGCAGGATGTCCGCGTCCCGGTCGGCACACAGTTCGTCGAGCAGGGTGTCGTAGGAGGCGAAGAAGTCGAGCTGACGGGCGTCCTTGATCTGGGTCAGGGAGGTGGTGACCCCGCGCCGGTAGAAGATGCCGTACAGCCCGAGCGCCGCGTAGGTGCGGGCGCGCAGATGGAGCTGCCAGATCCACAGCCGGTCCTCGGCGGTGCGCAGTTCGGTGGCGAAGCGCTGGGCGCCGTCCGCGAAGAGCCGCCGGTGGTAGATCCCGGCCCAGACGAACGGGTAGTCGACCATGGTCTCGCGCTCGGGCACCCCGATCCCGTCGCGCGGGTCGAGCACGGTGTCGCGGAGCGGCGCGGGCGCGCGCCGCACGACGCGGTTGGTGCCGGTGGACTGGACGTGGTCGGTGCGGGCGAAGTCGCAGTCGAGGTCTTGGGCGGCGCGCACCAGCCGGTCCAGATGGCCGGGGGCGTACCAGTCGTCGCCGTCGAGGAAGGTGAGGTAGTCGCCGTCGGCGGCGTCGATGCCGCTGTTGCGGGCGGCCGCGATGCCGGCGTTCGTACCGTGTCTGATCACCCGGGCGCGCGGCAGCCGCTCGGCCCAGTGGTCGACGATGTCCTGCGTGCCGTCGGTGGACGCGTCATCGACCAGCAGGAACTCGATGTCCGGGTCCGCGTTGCGGGCCAGGCTGCCCAGCGTGGTCGGGGCGTAGGCCGCGACATTGTGGAACGGTACGACAACGGACAGTTTCGGCACGCGTGCCCTCGCCTTCGATCATGGTCCCGACAACGTAGTGAGACTGCGGAAGGATCGGGTGACGCCTGCCACGACGGCGGGTGAACTCTGCGCGTCCGCCGGGTGACCGGGTACGGAGGGGCGGGTACGGAGGGATGGAGTGGGGGGCGGCCGCCCTCACCCCACCCCGTACCGCGCCTCGATGCCCGCGACGATCAGCAGTAGGCCGTCCTCGAAGCGTTCGTCGTAGCCGGTGAAGATCTCCGGCCCGGCGGCGGCCGCGAGGGGGAACTCCGCCATACGGTCCGCCCGTTCGCCGACGTCGAACCCCTCGCGCCGCTCGTCCGGCATGGGCTGGACGCCCTGTTCCTCGGTGACGAAGCCCATCGTGTACGCGAACGCGGTGGTGCCCGCGCGGACCGCCTGGCGCAGGGTGAAGCCCGCCTCGGTCATGGTCCGCAGATGGGCGTCCAGGCCGGGGGCGTGGTCGGTGCCGGTGAAGCGGGCGCCGCTGTAGACCTTCGCGCCGTCGCGGTAGCTCAGGAGCGCGGTGCGCAGGGCGGTGTTGTACGCGACGAGCTGGGCCTGCCAGGTGGCCGGGGCGGCGTCGGGGCCGGGGAGGCCGTCGGCCAGCATCCGGCGGTACATCAGCGTGGCCATCTCGTCGAGGAGGGCCTGCTTGTCCTTGAAGTGCCAGTAGAGGGCGGGCGCCTTGACGCCGAGCTCCCCGGCGATGGCCCGCAGGCTCAGGCCGTCGAGGCCCACTTCGTTCAGCAGCCGCAGGGCGGTGTCGGCGACGCGCGCCCGGTCGATCTTCGTCGTAGCCACCTTGACAACTTAACAGCGTTAAGCGCAGACTCCGAATCATGGAACTTAACAGCGTTAAGGAAAATGTCCTCGTGCCGGCCGAGGTGGACGTACTGATCGTCGGCGCCGGGCCCAGCGGCCTCGCGCTCGCCGTCGACCTGGCCCGCCGGGGCGTGCCCGCGCTGGTCGTCGAGAAGGCCGGCACCCTCTTCCCCGGGTCGCGCGGCAAGGGCGTCCAGCCCCGCACCCGGGAGGTGTTCGACGACCTCGGGGTGGGCGAGGCGGTGCGCGAGCACGGCGGCACGGCACCGGTCGGGATGACCTGGGCGGGCGGTGTGCGGCAGGGCCCGTACGACATGTTCCGCCGGGCGGCGCCCACCGACGCGGAGCCGTACGGGGAGCCTTGGCTGCTGCCCCAGTGGCGGACCCAGGAGATCCTGCTCGCCCGGCTGCGCGAACTCGGCGGCGACGTCGTCTTCTCCACCGCGCTGACCACGCTGTCCCAGGACGCCGACGGGGTCACCGCCGAGCTGACGACCGGGACGGTCCGGGCCTCCTGGCTGGTCGCGGCGGACGGCGGGCGCTCCACCGTGCGGCGGGCGCTCGGGGTGGGCATGACGGGCGGGAGCGTGGACCCGGCGCCGATGCTGGTCGCGGACGTGCGGATCGCGCCCACGGCCCTCGACCGGGACAACTGGCACATCTTCATGGGCGACGCGGGCCACACCACGCTGTGCCCGCTGCCCGGCACGGACGACTTCCAGCTGGTCGCCCAGTTCAAGGAGGGCGCACCCGACCTCGCGCCGGAGGCCGTACGCACCCTGGTCGCCGACCGCACCCACCTGGCAGCCGAGGACGTCACCGAGGTCCGGTGGTCCTCCGACTTCCGCCCGCGCGCCGCCCTCGCCGACCGCTTCCGGGCGGGCCGGGCGCTGCTCATGGGGGACGCGGCGCACATCCACTCCCCGGCGGGCGGCCAGGGCCTGAACACCAGCGTCCAGGACGCGTACAACCTGGGCTGGAAGCTCGGCCAGGTGCTGCTGCACGGCGCGCCCGAGGCACTGATCGACAGTTACGAGCAGGAGCGCCGCCCGGTCGCCGAGGCGATGCTGGGCCTGTCGACCCGGATCCACCAGGGCCGCCAGGAGCGCGGCCGGGACACCCAGCAACTCGGTCTCGGCTACCGGGGCGGCCCCCTCTCCACCGGCCGGGCGGGCGCGCTGGAGGCGGGCGACCGGGCGCCGGACGGGCCGGCCGGTGCGCACGGGCGGCTCTTCGACGTGTTCCGGGGGCCGCACTTCACGCTGCTGGCGCTGGGCACGGACGCCGGCACGGATGCCGGGCTTCCCGTGGCGGCGGACGCGTCGGTGCGTACGTACCGGGGGCCGGCCCCGGAGGCGTACGGCGCGGGGCTGTTCCTCGTCCGACCGGACGGCTACATCGGCTGGGCGGGCGAGGACCCGGCCGGGCTCGTCGCGTACGCCGAACCCCTGGGCCTTGACCTCACGTTTGCTTGAGGTCCTACGTTCGGCGGCATGAACTACTCACACGACGACGCAGGACTCGCACGCCAGCCGATCGGCTACTGGAGCTGGGCCGCGCACGAGGCGACGGTCACCCACATCCGCTCCGCGCTGGCCGAGCACGGACTCACCCAGCCTCCCTGGTGGGTACTCAACCAACTGGACGAGGCGGGCGATGAGGGGCGGGACCGGGCCGAGCTGGTCACCATGCTCAGCGGCTACCTCGACACCGGGGCCGAGGGCATGGAGGAGGCCGTCGAGAGCCTCCTCGAACGGGGGCTGATCACCGAGGACACGGGATCCCGGCTGCGGACGACCCCCGAGGGGCGGGCGCTGCGCGAGAAGGCGTACGCCAGGGTCACGCGGGCGAGCGCGGAGATCCACGAGGGCATCCCCGAGGCGGAGTTCGTCGCCGCGCTCAAGGTGCTCCAGCGGATGATCCACAACGTCGGAGGGAAGGCCTGGCACCACTGAGCGAGCCGTTCCGACACGATCGACGCCCCCGTACGGCCTGGGGCACATGCCAGAAGCATCACCCGTGCGGTCATATGACAGGGGCTCATGTTTCCGGCATCAAAACTCCCTGATTCTCCGGTCAGAGGGCATCTGCGGCAGCACGTGCGGCCTCTCGGTCCGCTACCAAGTGGACAAAAGCCCCCATAACCTGCCGTCAGACCTGCGGAACCGACCGCGGGTGGTCACTCGAGAACTCACGGACTCGACCTCACGGACTCAAGGAGAAGCCATGTTCCGACCCGGACGCGTCACCCCGCGCCTGTGGGCCGCCGCCGCCGTACTGACGATCACCGCGGGAACCACCGCACTGACCGCGCCCACGGCGGCGGCCGACGCCGACCAGTGTCCGTCCGGATCGTTCTGTGTCTGGGAACAGTCCAGCTACCGGGGCGACTTCCGGCACTACACCGCGTCGAACCCGAACGTCGGCGACTATATGAACGACCGCATGACCTCGTACTGGAACCGCACCGGCCGGACGGTCAGCGTCTACGAGCACTCCAACTACACCGGCTGCATGTTCTCGGTCGCGCCGGGCGGTTCCGAGGCGGCGGTGGCCTCGCACTTCAACGACAAGATGACCTCCCTCCGCGTCGGCAGCGGCTGCTGACGCGAAGTCCGCCGGCAGGGGCTGCCGACGCGAAGTCCCTCACACGCTGCTGAGCGAGAGCTTGGCCGCGAACCCGAGGAACAGCACACCGGCCGCAGAAGTGGCCCCCGCCGACAGCCGCTTACGGCGGCGGAAGGCGGCGGCCAGCCGGGTGCCGCCGAAGATCAGCACCGAGAGGTACGCGAAGCTGGCGAGCTGGAGCAGCGTGCCCAGCACCAGGAACGACAGCGCCGGGTAGGCGTAACCCGGATCGACGAACTGGACGAAGAAGGAGATCAGGAACAGGATCGCCTTCGGATTGATCAGGCTGACCACCAGCGCCCGGCGATAGGGCTTCTCCACGGGGCCCGTCACCCCGGAAGCCTCGGCCGTCCCGGCCGAATCGGCGGTCTCCATCAGCTCGGCGGTACGCCGGTGCCGCTCGCGCCACAGGGACACGGCCGCCCGCAGCATGCCGATGGCCATCCAGGTCAGATAGGCCGCGCCCGCGTACTTGACGATCGCGAAGAGCAGGGGCGTGGTCTGGAGCAGGGACGCGGCGCCGAGCGCGGCGAGCGTCATCAGGATGGCGTCCCCGGTCCAGACGCCCGCGGCTGCCGTATAGCCGGTGCGTACGCCGCGTCGGGCGGCGACGGAGAGCACGTACAGCGAGTTCGGCCCCGGCAGAAGAACGATCAGCGCCAGGCCGGCGAGATAAGTCGGAAGATCGGTGACACCCAGCATGGACGGAGTCTCGCACGTCCGTACGGGGGGCCGTCCAGGGGGTTTCACCAGGCGATATCGGCCCTCCGGCACCGCGCGGGAGAGGGCGGGCCGAGCGGGCCGGACCCGGCCATGATCCACCGGGCGCCCCCTCGGGGGGCTGGACGCGCGGCTTGCGTCCGGCGGAGGATTCGGGGACCGGGCCGGACGGGAATCCGTACAGGAGGCACGGGCGGGCGGTGAGCCAGGGGGGACCGAGCATGGCGGACAGGGCGGACACGAGCAGCGGTTGGTGGGACGGCCGGGAGACGAGAGGCACGGCCGGGGCGGGGGTGACGGAAGCGATACCGACCCCGGTTCCTGGGCGGGGACGGGTACGTCGAGTCTCCGCCGTTTCCCTCGTCGCGCTGGCCGCTCTCGCGACGGTGACGGCATGCGAGCCCGGGGCCGCCGAGGGGGCGCAGGACGCGCCGCCGCCGGTACGGGTCACGCAGGCCGCGGCGTCGCCGACCGCGAGCCCCTCCCCCACGGCCTCCGCCACCGACGACGCCAAACCGCCCACGACCCCGCCCCCGAGCCCGTCGGCGTCCACCGCCGCCCCGGCCCCGGCCCCGACGACCGCCCGGCCGACCCCCGAGCCGAGCACCGCACCGCCGCCGCGCGTCCTGATGCGGACCGGGTCCGAGGGCGGCCAGGTGCGGGAACTCCAGGCCCGGCTCCGCCAGATCGGCCACTTCGGGCGCAACCCCACCGGCTACTACGGCTCCGTCACCGCCGACGCCGTACGGTCCTTCCAGGCCAAACGGAGTCTGCCGGTCACCGGCAGCACCGACGCGGTGACCTGGCAGCGGCTGCTGGCCATGACCCGGGTGCCGACGGCGGCCGAGCTGGACCCGCCCACCGAGCGGCCGGTGGCCGCGCCGGACGAACGGTGCCTGAAGGGCCGGGTCCTGTGCATCAGCAAGAAGAGCCGGACCCTGGCGTGGATGATCGACGGCCGGGTCGTCTCCGCGATGGACGTGCGCTTCGGCTCGGAGTACACGCCGACCCGCGAGGGCGTGTTCCCGGTGTTCTGGAAGTCCCGGGACCATGTGTCGACGCTCTACGACACCCCGATGCCGTACGCCCTGTTCTTCAGCGGCGGCCAGGCGGTGCACTACTCCGCCGACTTCGCGGCCAACGGTTACGGCGGGGCCTCGCACGGCTGCGTCAATGTGCGGGACAAGAAGAAGGTCGCGGCGCTGTTCGACCAGGTGAAGAACGGCGACAAGGTCGTCGTCTACTGGTGAGGGGCGTCGTCCGCCGGTGAGAGTCGTCCGCCGGTGAGAAGAGAGGGCGCGGGCGGGACCGGGGGAACGTGTCCCGCCCGCGCCGATGCGCTGAGCCGAAGGTACGGGGGGAACCCCGGCTCGTTGCGCGGCCGATGACCAGTCGGCTCACTCTGTACTGCGCCCGGCCTCCGAAAAACGTCACACCTGGCCGTCCGGGCCGCGTTCCCGGCCCTGAAACCGCAGGTCAGCGCGTGAGTACGGAGGCAGCGCCGGAGCTCTTCGGAAGCGGCGGAATCCTGGCGCCCGTCCCGCCCGCGTCCGTCCCGCCGATGCCGGACCGGGCCTCCGGGGCCACGCCCGAGCGCGGTACGGGCTGGAAGGAGACGGGCGGCAGCGAGCCGCCGTCACCCGGCCCGTTCTGACCGCCGTCGTCGTCATCGTCGCCGTCCCCGCCGCCGGAACCACCGGAACCGCCGCTCCCGCCGTTCCCGCCGCCGCTGCCGCCGTTCCCGTCGAGGAGGCGGCCGCAGAAGCGCTCCAGGTTCTTCTCGCCCTTCGCGAGCTGGATCAGCTGGCGCCGGCTCCGGTCGTCCAGGGTGCCGGCGCGGAAGGCCTTGCAGGCCTTGACGGACTTCTCGTACCAATTCCCGGTGTCCGTGCCATCACCGGAGCCGCCGGATCCGCCGGGCCGTTCGTCCCGGCCGTCGCCGCCCCCGGTCGTCTCCTCCCGGCCGTCGCCGCCCGGCCGGTCCGGGTTGCCGGTGCGGTCCGCGTCGGGCTCCCGGCCGGTCTCGCCGGTCCGTGCGCCGTCGGGCTCATCGGGCCCGGCGGACTCCCGGTCCGCGGGCGAGAAGGACACCTCCGGCTCGTCGGGCGGGGACGGGTCGGCCGGGGACGAGGGGTCGTCGACGGGCCCGCTGGACATCAGCGGGCCGGGGGTCTCCGCAGCCGATACGGAGGTGGCGGGCGTGGGCGAGCCCTGCCCGCCGAAGGTCCCGGCGAACACGCCCGTACCGGCGGCGACCGCCACCCCGCCGAGCGCACAACCCGCGAGCGAGGCGGCCAGACCGAAGCGGACCGGCCGGCTCCAGCGCGGGCGGCGGGCCGGGGTGTCGGGGGCGGAGCCGATATGGACGGCGTGCAGCATGCCGGGCCGGCCCGGGACGGCGGCACCGGCGTCCCGGCCGGCGAGCCGGTCCACGCCCTTGCCGTGCCCGGCCTGCCGGAACGCGGCGAGAACCGCGTCCTCACCGGGGAGTTCACCTGCCGAGGGGCGCCGGCCCCCGCGGGCCGTGCCGAGCGCTTCGGCGAGCCGGAAGGCGTCGGTGCGGGCCTGGTCGCCGACGGGGACGACCGGTTCGCCGCGGAGCAGTCTCTCCGCCGCGTCCTTGTCAAGCCACTCGTAGTGCTCGTCGGCCATCACATGTCCTTCTGCGTCCACGGTCGCGAATGCGTCACACCGGGAGCGACCACGGCGGGCCCGGCCGGACCGCCCCGGCCGGGCCGCTGGGAAGGCACGGCGCCGAGCCCGGCGCCACCGCCCGCGTCCGGGGCGAACGCGCCGTCGGCCCGGGTCGCCGGAAGCTGCTCGTCGGCGCCGAGAAGTTCGGCCAGTCGCTTGAGACCGCGGTGGGCGGCGGTGCGTACGGCGCCGGGCCGCTTGCCCAGGGTCTGCGCCGCACTCTTCGCGTCGAGCCCGACGACCACCCGGAGCACGACGGCCTCGGCCTGGTCCTGCGGCAGCTGGGCGATGAGAGACATGGTGCGGTCGGTGTCGAGCGCCTCGATGGCGTCGCCCGCGGTGTCGGACTCGGCTGCGCGCGCGGTCAGCTCGGTCTCGTCGCCGCCGATCGCGGGACGGCGGCTGCGCATCCGCAGGTGGTCCAGCGAACGGTTGCGCGCGATCCGCGCGGCCCACCCCCGGAACCGGTCGGCGTCCCCGCTGAAGCGGTCGAGGTCACGCGCTATCTGCAGCCACGCCTCGGACGCCACGTCCTCGGCGTCCGGCTCCCCGACCAGCGTCCGTATGTAGCCCAACAACCGTGGCTGCACCGCGCGGTACACAGCACGGAAGGCGTCCTCGTCCCCGTCCTGTGCCGCGAGCACCGCGGCAGTCAGCTCCGCGTCGTCCCCCAGCACTCCCTCAACCCGCCCTGCCGTCCTCAATCGCAGCTGGTCAACTGCTGCGCAACCCTGCGCGAACCAGCACGCTACGTGCTCGGCGGGGGCCGCGTCCATGACTTGTACAACCCGCAACAATTCGTCGGCGGTCCTCCGGTGTGACAGAAAACGCAGTCATGGCGCTGAGATGAGTACGGGGTCGTGCTGCGACCCCGTGGAAGACGGCCGGGGCCTCTCCTGTGGGGGGTGGCGGCCCCGGTCGTCGCTCCTCTTCGCCCGCGCCCTGACGAGGGACGCCCTGGGCGCGGATGCTGCTCTGCGGAACCAACTGCGTGACCAACGCGACACGGATTCGTCCGCCGGTCGGCCGACCCTAGACTGCTTCGGGTGAATACCGCGTCTCCGTCGCCCTCCGTCTTCCGCCTGATCGTGACGGGAGGCGGCACCGGCGGCCACACCTACCCCGCTCTCACCGCGATCCGCACGTTGCAGGCGCGACTGGCGGCTTCCGGCCGCACCCTCGATGTCCTGTGGATCGGCACGGCAGAGGGCCTGGAAGCCCGAGTGACCACCGCGGAGGGAATCCCCTTCACCACCGTCGCCACGGGGAAGATCCGACGTTCCACGAATCCGCTGAAGATGGTGTCGCCGGCCAACGTCCGGGACATGGCGCGCGTGCCGATCGGGGTCGCTCAGGCGCGCAGCGCGGTCTCCGCCTTCCGGCCTGACGTCGTTCTCGCGACGGGCGGTTACGTCGCCGTGCCGACCGGGCTGGCCGCCAGGATGTGCCGGGTGCCGCTGGTCCTGCATGAGCAGACCGTCCGACTCGGCCTCGCCAACCGGAAGCTGGCCGGCTCCGCCGCGCGGATCGCCGTGTCCTCGGAGTCGACCGTGCCGCTTCTGCCGGAGAGCGTGCGGTCGGCGGCCGTGGTCACCGGCAACCCCGTACGACCCGAGGTCCTGACCGGCCACCCGGACAAGGCTGTGACGGCACTGGGCCTCCACACGTTCGACCGGCGTCTTCCGACGGTGTACGTCACCGGCGGCGCGCAGGGCTCGCAGCAGATCAACGACGTGGTCGGCGGCGAACTGCCGTGGCTGCTGGAGCGCGCCAACGTGGTGCACCAGTGCGGCCCGGCGCACCAAGAGGCTCTGTCCACGCGCGCCGCGGGGC
Organism: Streptomyces sp. NPDC091289; assembly: GCF_044757365.1. NCBI lineage: Bacteria > Bacillati > Actinomycetota > Actinomycetes > Kitasatosporales > Streptomycetaceae > Streptomyces > Streptomyces sp. NPDC091289. Next base: position 42,623 of record NZ_JBIVUT010000017.1, on the reverse strand, counting down.
TGCCCGCCTCCCTCGCCGCCCGGTATCACCTCGCCCCCTTTGTCGGACCGGAGCTGCCGGATGTTCTGGCCCTGGCCGATCTGGTGATCTCTCGCAGCGGCGCGGGAACGCTGGCCGAGCTGACCGCCCTGGGGAAGCCGGCCGTCTTCATCCCGCTCGCCTCGGCGGCCGGGAACGAGCAGGCCCACAATGCCCGTCATCTGAAGGAGTCCGGGGCGGCGGTCGCCCTCCTCGGCGACGTCACCGGCGGCCATCTTCGTCAGGCGGTCGGCCCGCTCCTCGACGATCCGGAGCGCCGGGCCACGATGGCTGCGGCGGCCAGGGCGCACGGTCGCCCGGACGCTGCGGAAAAGCTCGTGGACGTGATCCTTTCCGCAGCGTCCCAGTAACAGCGAGGCCCGCAGTGGGCTACGTGATCCGTCCACCGGTATGGAGGGCGGTGCCGGCTTCAATGAGCACAGCGCACTCGTGGAACGCAGCGTCGGCCTGGCCCATTGGGTCGGGCACGTCCCGGTCGCCAAGGTAGAGGCGCAGTTTGTTCTCGTTCTCCGGACCGCAGACGGCCCGGAGGGAGGCGAGGACGGAGGCGTCCATGGCGAGTACCGTGTCCGCCCAATCCAGCATGTCCAGGCTGATCTGCTGGGCGCGGTGGGCGGTGAGGTCGTAGCCCAGCCGCCGGGCAGCGTTGATCATGACGGAATGGGCCGGCTGGTCCTGCCACTTGCCGATCAGCCCGGCCGAGCGGACGGTCATACGTGGTCCGCCCCGTCGAGCGAGAGCAAGCCGGGCGAAGGGGCTGCGACAGTAGTTCCCCAGACACACGGTGAGCAGATTCGACATCATGCGCCGCCCGTGGCCTTGAGCGCGTGCCCGAGGGCGGTCACCACTCGACGGACATCTGCTTCGGTGAGGTGCTGGTGGAAGGGCAGGCTCAGGATTTCCCGGCTGACCCGTTCGGTGGCGGGCAGATCACGCGTCCAGCGTGCGAAGGCGGGCTGCAGGTGGTTGGGCGGGTAGTGAACGCCGACGCCGATGTTCCTGGCCCGGAGGTGGGCGAATACGTGGTCCCGATGCGGTACGCGGACCTGGCACAGGTGCGGCACCGTGTGGTCGAGGTCGACATCGACGAGCGTCACCCCCTCCAGCGTGCCCAGGGCATCGCAGTAGGTGCGCCACAAATGCCGCCGGGAGCGCACGGTGGCGTCGAAATGGTCGAGCTGCGCCAGCCCAATGGCGGCGTTGATGGACGAGAGCTGATACCGCAAGCCGAAGCCTTCCACCTGGTAGCCGGTGGTCTCGGCGCGCTCGCTCTGGGACGGCGTGACGCCCAGCATGCGGAGTCGGCGGACAGTGGCGGCCTCCTCAGGCGTACGGGGGATGACGGCCCCACCTTGGCCACAGGTCAGATTCTTGACCGGCCCGAAGGAGAAACACGTCAGGGCCGTGTCGTCAGCACCGACGTGATGGGGTCCACGGTAAGAGCCGAAGGCATGGGCGGCGTCCTCGATAACCACGATGCCCCGCTCCGCCAGATCCTCGCGAAGGGAACTGAGGTCAACGGCCCGGCCACCGAAGAGCACCGGCAGCACGGCGGCCGTGTCATCGGCAACTGCGTCCATGACGCGTTGCGGGGTGACGCACAACGTCGCCGGGTCTACATCGATGAACCGCGGGGCGGCTCCTACAGCCCGGATGGCCTGCACAGTGGCGCAGTACGTCATGGACGGCACGATCACCTCGTCGCCAAGGCCGATGCCTGTAGCAAGCAGGGCGCTGTGCAGGGCGGCGGTGCCGGAGCTGACGGCCACCGCGTCCGGCACTCCGAGTTGGGCAGCGATCCGAGTCTCGAATTCGGCGGTGAGGTCGGTATGTCCGTACTGGCCGGTCCCCAGGACTCGGGCGACAGCCGCCGCCTCCCGTCCGTAGAGGTATGGGGACGCGTTGCGCCGGGCGTCGGGGATGGTCAGGCTCATGTGGTTACCCCGTTCATGGCGATGCGCTTCAGGTCGGTCGTATCGCCGACGGCCAGCGTCTCGACGTAGTTGGTCAGGAACACCCCTGTCCGGTAGGTCAGTCGGTCATGGTCGACCGGGAGGCCGAACAGCCCGTTGACCATCTGGCCGACGAGATCGGCTCCGGCCGCCTCGGTCAGCGGGAAACCGCCGGCGATCCGGACGTTCAGCTCGGTGATGGTGACCTGCCCGTTTTCCTGGACGAAACCCTGTACGCAGCACAGACCCTCGGCGCGTACAGCGCATAGCGCGGCCAACACGAGATCAAGCACGGTGGTGTCGTGGAAGGTGGTGGAGACCGCGGCGAGCCCAGCCTTCACCAGGTCCCGGCGGCGCAGAATCGCCGACGCTCGTCCCGTGCGGTCCACCAGGCAGTCCGCCGTGAATTCGGTTCCGTACACCCGCTCCTGCACCAAGGCGTCAGGGACCACCTCGCTCAGCAGCAGGGCGTGCTCCTTCTTCTCGACGAAGTGGACGTGCTGGGCACCGTGGCCGCGCCGGGGCTTGACCACCAGCTGCGTGTTCTCGGGAACCCGGTCGAGGGTGTCGCCCCACCAAGATCGAGGGGTAGGCACTCCGTGCTCGGTGAGGACGCGATGAAAGGCCGCCTTGTCGATGCACGCGTGTACCGATGCGGGTTCGGGCAGCCACATGCGCACGCCGATCTCCTCCAGCCGAGAACTCATGCGCAGCAGCGGCGGAAGATCGTTCTCGATGGCGGGTACCACCGCGTGTACCGCCAGCGCCCGGCACAGCCCGGTCATGCGGGCCCGGTAGTCCTGGTCGTCAGCCGTCGGAATGACCTGGGGCACGACTTGCGGGAGAAGGAAGCCTGGGGCAAGAGGGTTGGCGTCGGCGGCGATGACCCGGTGGCCGAGACGGGTAAGGCTCCGGGCCAGTCCGAAGCCGGGGTTGGCCCCGGTGCCGGTGACCAGGATCCGGCGCGGTGCGATCTGGTCAGAGGGCATGGTCTTCCTCCAAAAATGCGGGCGCAGGGCGGGAGGCCGGCAAAGCGGTGCGCCAGAGACCACCGCCCGCGAGCGGGGCCCACCGGTCGGTGTTGCGGCGGTACCACTCGGCGGTTTCAGCCAGCCCAACCTCCAGGCGGTGAGCCGGCCGGTATCCGAGTTGGTTGCGGGCCTTGGAGCAGTCGATCGAGTAGCGGACGTCGTTCGACGGTCGGTCGGGGATGTACGTGACCGCGTCCCATGTCGCGCCGCAGATGCTCAGCAGATGGCCGGTCAGCTCCTTGCTGGACAGGTCAGTGCCTCCACCGAGGTTGTAGATCTCCCCCGGCTCCCCACCACGCAGCACCGCTTCGATCCCGGCACAGTTGTCCTCTACGTGCAACCAGTTGCGTACGTGCTGCCCCCGGTCGTGGAGAGTGACGGGCACTCCTCGCAACAGCCGGGTCACGAAGAGCGGGATGATCTTTTCCGGGTACTGGTAGGGCCCGTAGTTGTTGCTGCTGCGAGTTACACATAGCGGGAGCCCAAGTGTTTGGTGAGCACCCAGGGCAACCAGGTCGGCGGCCGCCTTCGACACCGCGTACGGGACCGAGGGGCGCAAGGGCGAATCCTCGGTCGCGGCCCCCTCCAGCAGCGGGCCGTAAACCTCGTCGGTCGAGACGTGGACGAACTTGTCGACGCCGTGGCGGTGTGCTGCGTCCACGAGCACCCGGGTGCCGAGAACATTCGTGGACAGGAACGCGTCGGCCGCGTCGTAGGAGCGGTCGACGTGGGACTCGGCCGCGAAATGCACCACTGCTGTGGGACCGGACGCCATCAGGCTGTCGACGACAGCCGCGTCCCGGATGTCACCGTGGACGAACCGTAGTTTGTCCGACAGGAACGCCATGCCCAGGTTCTCGATGTGACCGGCGTAGGTGAGGGCGTCAAGGACGGTCACACGGGCGACGTCCTCGGTCTGGATGATCCGCTTGACGAAGTGCGAGCCGATGAAGCCCGCACCTCCAGTGACGAGTACGTGTTTCATGCACGCCTCCCGGAAGAGTGGCGGCCCGGCACATCACGCAGAGAGCCGATGTCCGCGGGCCGTCGAGAGATGCCCGGAACCTCGCCGAGCTGCCTCCACGGTGGGCCGCACCCCCCGTTGGAGTCTGTATCCCCGATGTGGGCCCGCTCTGTGAATCAGGTCGCTACGGTGCCGTACAGACGTCAGAGTCGGGGGGTGTGCATGACGACTGAAGCGGTACGACATCCCCTGACCTACGTACGCCAACAGCGCGGGTGGAGCATGGAAAAGCTCGCCCATCACCTGAACCTGGCCGCGCAACGCCGCGGTCTTCGTATCGCTGCCGACCGCAGTCGCATCTACCGGTGGGAGCACAGGCGCGTAGGCGCTCCCAGCGACCTCTACCAAGAGCTACTGGCCGACGTTCTGGGCATCGATCACGCGCGGTTGCGGACTGTGGCATGGCCGTGGTGGCTCCCCGCCTACGATCGCCCCTTCCCCTTCAGCCCAGCCGGCGTCCGCGCCGCCCACACGGAGTTATTGGTGGATCTCGACCAGCCTGACCGCCGCACCTTTCTCGTCCTCGCCGCCGGATCCTTAGTCGGTATGGCAACCGAATGGGCTCGCGTCGAACCCGAACGCCTGACCGGGGCTCTGGCCGGGCGCCGCGTCGACGAGAGCCTGCTCACCTGGCTGGAGAGCAGCGTCGACCGTCTCCCTGGCCTGGCGAACACATCCCCTCAGGAGTGTGCTGACCTCCTCGGCGCGGCCATGCGTGTCACCATCAACCTGCTCGACTCGGCCCGCTACGACGAACCTGCGGGCCGCCGCCTGCGTACCGTCCTGGCTCAGGCAGCCCAGGGCGCCGCCTGGCTCCACTTCGACCAAGGTCGCCACGCCTCGGCGCAACGCCACTGGCGCACCGCCCTGCACTCGGCCCACAGCGCCGACGACCGCGATCTCGGAGCCGGAGTCCTCTCCGACCTCGCCTACTCCGCCACTTGGCTCGGCCATCCCGGTGAGGCGGTCGAGATCCTCTCCTTTGCCCGTACCCGAACCCGCCACGCGAAAGCCCGCTCCCTGCTGGATGTACGCCGGGCTCGCGCCCTCGCGGTACTCAAGGACGATGTAGGCACTGCCCGCGCACTCAACGACGCCGAACACCAACTGGAGCGTGGCAGAGCTCAATCCGCACCCCCGTGGGTGTCCTGGATGTCATCCGCCGACCTTGCCGTTGATGCGGGACGCTGCTGGCTCGATCTGGAGGACCCACGGCGAGCCACCTCCGCGTTGGAGGAGGGCCTGAGCCTGCTGGTCCCCGAACGGGAAAGAACCCGCGCCATCATGCTCACCTATCGCGCCCACGCTGCGCTCGCCGGCCATGACGTCGATGCCGCCGTAGCGGACACCCGAACAGCACTGGATACCGCCCTGGGAACAGGTGCTTCACGGTGCCTCGACCTGGTGCGAAGCACCCTGCTGGAGTCACTCGAACCCCACAAAGGTGCAACCGCCGTTCGAGACCTGCGCTCGTACGCGCACCAGCGACTGACGTCCGTACCTGCGTGAACAGCCTGCCTGGGCACCGGACGAACTGACCGCATCGCAGAGGGCTGCTTCGACTGGGTGCGGCGGCCAGGGCGCAGCCCGTAAAGGCAGGGACGCCGTCCTCGACGGGGTCCGGATACGCTGACGCCGGAGCTCCGCGCCCTGTTCCGGCACGGGGTGGACGGCTGTCGGCTTTCGGGGGGAGCGGGAGTGACACTCACGGGGGAGGATCCGCGGGTCATCGGCCGGTACCGGTTGCTGAGCAGGCTCGGCGCGGGCGGCATGGGCGTGGTCTACCTGGCGCGGTCGCCGTCGGAACGGCAGGTCGCGGTGAAGGTGATCCGGCCGGACCTGGCGCAGGACCCGGACTTCCGTACCCGTTTCCGTCGCGAGGTGGCGGCTGCCCGTCAGGTCAGCGGCGCCTTCACCGCCGCCGTGGTCGACGCCGACTGCGACGCCGAAACGCCCTGGCTCGCCACTGTGTACATAGCGGGTTCCACGCTCGCCGAACATGTCGCCCGAAAGGGGCCGTTGGCCGAGGCGGAGGTGTACCGGCTCGCCATGGGCCTCGTGGAGGCGCTGCACGACATCCACCGCACCGGACTGGTGCACCGGGACCTCAAGCCCGGCAACGTCCTCCTCGCCGACGACGGCCCCCGGGTCATCGACTTCGGTATCGCCCGCATCGCCGATGCCACGCAGCTCACCAGCACCGGAGTGGTCGTCGGCACCCCGCCGTTCATGGCGCCGGAGCAGTTCCGGCGCGGCGAGGCCGGTCCCGCGACGGACGTGTTCTCCCTGGGGGCCGTCCTCGCGTACGCGGGAAGCGGGCACGGCCCCTTCGGCGGGGACAGCTCCCACGCCGTCGGTTTCCGTGTCGTCCACGAGGAGCCCGACCTCACCGGGCTCCCCGCCTCCCTGCAGCCGCTGGTCCTCCACTGCCTCGCCAAGGACCCGGCCGCCCGGCCCACCGTGAGCGCGCTGCTGCGTACGCTGCCGGACGTCGCCCCTGCCGCCCTTTCGGTCTCCCGGCCGGAATCCCCGCACCCGCCCACGGAGCCGTCGGGCACCGTCCTTCCCGCGCCGCAGGACCGGCTCCGGAAGGTCGAGGCCACCCCCTCACCGGAGCCCACGCAGACCGCCCCGCCCCCACCGGTCGCTCCACCGCACCGTCCCGGCACCCCGCCGCCCCCCGCGCCCACCCGGTCCGCCACCCCTGGCTCCCCGCCCCGCCGCCGCGTCACGCGCCGCTGGGCCCTGGCCGGTCTCGCGGCGGCCCTGGTGGTCGCGGCGGCGACCACCGTCCCGCTGCTGATGAACGGCGACGGGAAGGGCAGCGGGAAGGAGAACCCCCAGGGCAAGGGCACCGGCGCGCCCTCCGGCGGGGGCGCCTCCTCGTCGGCCGCCGCCGTGGACTGCCCCACCTCCACCGGCACGGTCGCGGGGAGCGGGGTGAGCGTCCACAAGATCCTGATGGACCAGTGGAATCAGGAGTTCGCCGCGGTCTGCCCGGCCACGACCATGGCCTATCAACCCGTTGGCGCGGGAGCCGGCCTCGCCGACTTCACCGACGGAAAGGCCGCCTTCGCCGTCATCGATGAACCGCGGAAAGCCGAGGAGATCAATGAGCTCTCGGCCCACTGCCAGGGCGGCCGGGCCATCCACATTCCCCTCGGCGCCGCTCCCGTCACCGTGGTCGTCAATCTCCCCGGCGTGCAGAAGGCCGCCCTCGGCCCCTCCGCTCTGGCCATGATCTTCAACGGCGACCTGACCCGCTGGAACGACCAGGCCATCGCCGACACCAATCCGGGCGTCGCCCTTCCGGACACCGCGGTGAAGCCGGTCACCCTTTCCGAGGAGTCCGGCACCACCAGGGCGTTCACCACGTTCCTCGCCGCCCATGCCCCCGGTGAGTGGAAGCACCCCCCTGCCGGCACCCTTCCCGTCAACGGGACGACCGCACAGGGAACTTCGGGCGTCGCCGACGTGGTGCAGAGCACACCGGGCGCGGTCGCTGTCCTGCCCGGCGCCTTCGCGGCCACCCTGCCCGGCCTCCGGGCGGATCTGGCCACCGGCCGGGATTCCTCCAGCACCGCCACACCTGAGAACGTCACCAAGGCGCTGAGCGAGGCAGAGGTGACGGGCACTGGAGGAGACCTCTCGCTCTCCCTCGAACCGGAGTCCGGGCTCTCCGGCGCCTACCCCCTGCTTCAGCCGCTCTACGCCGTCGTCTGCGAGAAGGGCGGGAACGCCCCCGGTCTCCGCGCCTTCCTCACCCATGCGCTCAGCGAGGACGGCCGGGCCACGGCCGCCGAACTCGGCTACGGGCCGCTCCCGACACCCCTGACGGACCGGGCCCTCAGGACCGTCCGCTCCCTCTCCTGACCACCCGGGTCCCACCCGGCCGAGCAGAGCCACCTGGTGACCTGGTGACGTACAACTGCCGCGTAGGGCGGGCTCAGCCCCGCCCCCGCGCCCTCCGCGACATCACCGCGCGCAGGACCCGGCGGCCCTCCGTGGACAGGTCCAGCGCCTTGCGGAGTCCGGCGCCGCTGCCCGCCGTGCCGGTGGTCTCCGCGAGGATCTCCAGGATGCGGACCTGGCGTTCCAGCTCGCCCGCGACCAGCGGTCCCACGGCGGCCGGTTCGCCGCTGCGGGCCGCCTTGAGCAGGTGTTCCTCGTCCGGGGACGCGTCCGGGGCGTCGAACCGGCCGTGGAGCCTCAGCGCGACCAGCGAGCAGGCGTCGGCCCACTCCCGCAGCGGTACGGGGGCGAAGTCGGAGGGGGCGGCGCCGAGCATGGCCCGCACGCGTGCGGCCGGCCCGTCGGCCACGGACTCGTGGTCCATCGCCGTACGGACGGCCGCGAGGCGCATGGCCCATTCCCGCCCGTCCTCGCAGCTCGCCCAGAGCGGCCGCAGCGGCTCGGCCCCGTCCGGCCCGGCCAGCAGCGGCAGGCAGCGGTCCAGGCAGGCCACGGCACTGGCTGCGAGCGTGCGCTCGTCGGCTCGTTCGATCAGTTCCAGCAGACTCATCGACGTCTCCCTCGGTCTACCGGATACTGCGCCGAATGGCTGAAAATCGTCACTTGTGAGCGCCAGGGACCACCGTGGCGGGAAGCGCGCCGTGCGCGGCCCGTTCGACCTGCATGCGGGTCACCGCGCGGACGAAGAGGATCGCGAGCACCGCGGCGACGATGTCCAGCGTGTCGGCGGCCGCCACCAGGCCCGCGGCCCGCGCGATCTCCTCCGGCTCCTCGGCCCGCGCCCATGTGCTCCCGGTGAAGCGGGAGAAGAGGAGGGTCGCGACCCAGGCGCTCCACCAGAGGTTGAGCGGGGTCCGGGGGACCGTGCGCCAGCCGCCGTCCGAGCGGGTCTGCGCACTGGCCTCCCAGATGCCGCCCGCGACGCGGTAGGGGAGCCAGAAGTTGGCGATCGGGACGAACCAGCCGCCCACCGCCCAGCCGGGGCCCATCCGCTGCACGCCCGCGTCGAAGACCTCGGCGTTCCGGCGGGTCCGGTGGAACCAGATGATGAAGACGACGGCGGTGGCCGTCAGCGCCGTGCCCTGGGCGACGCCCGCGATGCCGTACAGCCGCTCGGCGAGGCGGCCGTCGGCACGGTGGACGCCCAGGGAACCGTCCATCGCCAGCCGGTCCCAGAATCCGCGCAGGCGCAGGCCGGTGCCGATGGCGAACACGTCGGTGGCGATGACCACGCCGAGCAGCGCCGTCACCGCCCGGGACAGGCCGACGGGTGAGCGCGGCCAGGTGCCGGCGCCCCAGCCGCCGGGGCCGGGGACCGGGGGCAGCAGGCCGTCGGGCAGCGGGGGCCGGGTGCCCGAGCAGAAGGTGCACAGGCCGTCGTCGGTCACGGCCGTTCTGATACGGCAACGGGTGCAGAGCATGAAGAAGTCCCCCCAGGGCACGAAGCAAGGCGTGAAACCGTGTGTGACCTTGCGTCCCTCCCCAGGAGCGCGCGGTCGGGGGGGGGGGGGGCCCGGGGCGGGGGGGGGGGGGCCGGGGGCGGGGCGCCCCCCCGGGCCCCCCCGGGGGGGCCCCCGCGGCCCCGGCCCCCGCCCCCCCCCCCCCGGCGCCCCCGCCGCCCCCCCCCCCCCCCCCCCCCCCCCCCCCCCGCCGGGGAACGCCCGGGGGCTACCCGGCGCTGCCGGTCCGCTTCGCCAGTTCCTGGAACTGTGCCCAGCTCAGCGAGGGCTTCCGCGGGTCCCACAGCTTCTGCGAGGTCGCCACCAACGGCATCCTGATGCCGTTCGCCACCTGCTGGGTGGTCTGCGCGTTCGGCAGGTCGCCCCAGACGGCGAACCGGCCGCCCAGGATCTGCGGCGAGTAGCGCTCGGCCACGGGCTCGGTGCCGCGCAGGACCAGCGGGGTCCACTGCTCGTAGATCCGCTTGCCGGTCGGGTAGACGAACTCGTTGGGCTCGCCGAGGACGTAGTAGAGGAACTCGTCGTTGAGGTTCAGCATCTTGTAGCCCGCGGCGAGGTACTCCTGCGGCGGGCGGGCGCCGATCTCCTTGCCGGTCCAGTACTCGATCTCGATGTTCTCGTCGGCCTTGACCTTCGTGCCCCGGAACAGCCCGTCGTTCCAGGCCTTGGCGGTCCGGCCCTTCGGGACGACGACGGCCGCCCGGTCGTTCAGCCAGCCGGTCGCCAGGTCCTCGATGGTGGCGCCGGAGCCGTGCTTCTCCTCGGCGGCCCGCTGGAGCTGGGGGTAGGAGGCGGCCGGGTTCTGGACCGTCAGCGCCTGGTACTCGTCCGCGCCGAGGTGCCAGAAGCGCCCCGGGAACAGCTCGGTGTACTCCTCCAGGAGTTCGTCGATGAGCTTGGCCGCGCCCGGCTTGGAGATGTCGATGGACCCCTTCGACTCGGCACCCGCGGTGTTGCGCAGCTGGAGGTCGGGGTGGGCGGCGAGCACCGCGCCGAGGTGTCCGGGCGAGTCGATCTCGGGGACGACCTCGATGTGCCGGCTGTTGGCGAGGCCGACGATGCGGCGGACCTCGTCCTGGGTGAGGGCCTCGTCCGAGACCACCTCGGGGTGGGACTTCGACTCGATCCGGAAGGCCTGGTCGTCGGAGAAGTGCAGGCCGAGCTGGTTGAGCTTGAGGTCGCCCATCTCGCGTATGCGGTCCTCTATCCACTCCGCGCTGTAGTGCTTGCGCGCGATGTCGAGGTTGAGCCCGCGCTGCGGCCGGTCCGGCCGGTCGTTGACGACGCCCTCGGGCACCGTTTTATCCGCCTTGAGCGACTGCTTCAGCGTGCGGGTGCCGTAGAAGACGCCCGATTCGTCGGGTGCGGTGATCTTCACCTTCGCGTCGCGCACGGTGAGCGTGTACGACTCGGCGGGGCCCGCGTCCTTGGCGCCGAGCGCCAGCTCGACGTCTCCGGTCCGCGCCGGCTCGGCGCCCCGGTAGCGGATCTTCAGCTCCTTGGCGAGCAGCTCCGCCTCGTCGGCGAGCACCTGGCTGCCCTTGGCGATGACGACCGTACTGTCCTTGCCCGGTTGCCAGCCGGGCCCGCGCGCCGCCGTGTGCTCGCGGACCGCCGGGATCACACTCGGCGTGCTGGACATCGGGTAGCTGCGGGACGGCGACGGGGCGGCGGCCTCGGCGGAGGTGCCGGAGGGTGACGCCGCGTCGCGGGAGGGGTGGCTGCCGGATCCCTCCGGCCAGACGACGACGGTGAGGGCGACGGCGGCTGCGGCCGTGACAGCCGCGCCGGTGACAAGGGCACCACGCGAGGGCGACATCGGGCAGATTCCTCCGTTGAGGGGGCAGGGACGGGTGAAACGAGTGAAGTGCGGGTGAAACGAGTGAATAGGGTGCAAGGTTGGCATTTTTGCCGTGGCCTCGCCCATCGGGAGCTTCGGGGGATCGGACACACCCCCCGCCGACGCAGGTCAGACGTCCATCACACGTTCCGAAACTCTCCCGTTCGGGTGATTCTTCTTCGGTCCGCCGGACGGCTGCCGACCGATATCGCTAGCGTTGGGGCACATTCGTCCCTCCCTTCACCCCCACCCCACGGAACCTCATTGCGCTCCGGCCTGTCTTCCAGGAACGGAGGCCTCTTTTCGGGGCCGCGGGGTCACAGATGTCGTTGACCTCACAGATGTCATTGAACGAGGAGTCCACGCTGTCCAGGTCCAGCGAGTCCCCCGCAGGCCTGCCGAAGCGATCCGCGCCCCGGGCCGGGCAGTCGGCCGTGCCCGTGCAGCCGCGCCACCCGGCTCCGGCCGACGGCCCGGGGGCGCCGCCCGCCGCCGGGCCGCCGGATGATCATGCCGTCGGTCTGGCCCATTTCAACAGCCTCCCCTTCGCCGCCGCCGAGGCGGCCTTCCTGGAGTGCTGCGGCAGTCTCCGCTGGGCCCACCGCATGGCCGCCCACCGCCCCTACCCGGATCTCGGCTCCCTACTGGCCGCCTCCGACGAGGCGGGCTACGACCTCGCGCCCCGGGACATCGCGGAGGCCCTGGCCTCGGAGCCGGCCCCCTGCCTGCACCACGACGCCCCCCGCGCCGCCCATCTGGCGCTGCGGGCCGCGCACGCGGCGTACGAGAGCAGGTTCGGCCACGCCTTCGTGATCTGCCTGGACGCCTGTCAGCCCTCCCAGCACGTGGACCAGGTGCTGGCCGGGATCCGGGTCCGGCTGGCGCACGACCCGGACGAGGAGCGGGCGGTCACCGCCGAGGAGCTGCGCCGACTCGCCCGGAGCCGGATCGTCGAGCTGGTGGCGCCGGACCCCCGGCAGCATGCCCCTCAGTAGCCCGTACGTGCCTGTTTGATTGCCACTTTGATCACACCAGAGGCCCCGGCGCGAACGAACCGACAATGCGTCGCTACGATGGCCGGGGCCGGTGGACCGTACCCGGCCGGGTCAGACCGACAGTCAAGCCGGCCGACCCCAATCCCCGCTCCCGGAGGGTTCTTCCGTGCCGGCTGGAACGCTGTACCGCGGCCGGGAAGGCATGTGGTCCTGGGTGGCTCATCGAGTCACCGGTGTCCTCATTTTCTTCTTCCTGTTCGTACATGTCCTGGACACCGCTCTCGTCCGCGTCTCCCCCGAGGCCTACGACGATGTCGTGGCCACGTACAAGACGCCGATCGTCGCGCTCCTCGAATACGGCCTCGTGGCCGCGATTCTCTTCCACGCGCTGAACGGTCTCCGGATCATCGCCGTGGACTTCTGGGCCAAGGGCCCGCGACTCCAGAAGCAGATGCTCTGGACCGTGGTGGGCATCTGGATCGTGCTGATGGTCGGGGCCCTGTACCCCGTCCTCGGTCACGCCGTACGCGACGTCTTCGGGAGCTGAGGCCCATGTCCAGCGAGACTTCTTCCGCAGCCGCGATCGGCGACGTCGAAGGCGTGAGCCTGTTCGACGTCGACCACCCGGCCCCGGTGATCGAGCCCCCGCGCAAGCGCACGGCCAAGACACCCAAGGGTTCGCGCACCAACTTCGAGATGTACGCCTGGCTCTTCATGCGCCTGTCGGGCATCGTCCTGACCGTCCTCGTCATCGGCCACCTGCTGATCCAGCTGGTGCTCGACGGCGGCGTCTCCAAGATCGGCTTCGCCTTCGTGGCGGGCCGCTGGGCCTCGCCGTTCTGGCAGGTCTGGGACCTGACGATGCTGTGGCTCGCCATGCTCCACGGCGCCAACGGCCTCCGTACGGTCATCAACGACTACGCCGAACGGGACAACACCCGCTTCTGGCTGAAGATGCTCCTGTACACCGCCACGGTGTTCACCGTCCTGCTGGGCACGCTGGTGATCTTCACCTTCGACCCGAACATTCGCTAGGCGCCGGGACAGAGGGACCAGAGGAAACCATGCAGATCCACAAGTACGACACCGTCATCGTCGGCGCCGGCGGCGCCGGCATGCGCGCGGCCATCGAGTCGACCAAGCGCAGCCGTACCGCCGTACTGACGAAGCTCTACCCCACCCGCTCCCACACGGGCGCCGCGCAGGGCGGCATGGCCGCCGCGCTGGCCAACGTGGAGGAGGACAACTGGGAGTGGCACACCTTCGACACGATCAAGGGCGGCGACTACCTGGTCGACCAGGACGCCGCCGAGATCCTCGCGAAGGAGGCCATCGACGCCGTCCTCGACCTGGAGAAGATGGGCCTGCCGTTCGGCCGCACGCCCGAGGGCAAGATCGACCAGCGCCGCTTCGGCGGTCACACCCGTAGCCATGGCGAGGCCCCGGTCCGTCGTGCCTGCTACTCGGGCGACCGCACCGGCCACATGATCCTCCAGACGCTGTACCAGAACTGCGTCAAGGAGGGCGTGGAGTTCTTCAACGAGTTCTACGTCCTGGACCAGCTGATCACCGAGGTCGACGGGGTCAAGAAGTCCTCCGGCGTCGTCGCGTACGAGCTGGCGACCGGCGAGATCCACGTCTTCCAGGCGAAGTCGGTCATCTACGCCTCCGGCGGCACCGGCAAGTTCTTCAAGGTGACGTCCAACGCGCACACCCTGACCGGTGACGGCCAGGCCGCCTGCTACCGGCGCGGTCTGCCGCTGGAGGACATGGAGTTCTTCCAGTTCCACCCGACGGGCATCTGGCGCATGGGCATCCTGCTGACGGAGGGCGCCCGCGGTGAGGGCGGCATCCTCCGCAACAAGGACGGCGAGCGCTTCATGGAGAAGTACGCGCCGGTCATGAAGGACCTCGCGTCCCGTGACGTCGTCTCCCGGTCCATCTACACGGAGATCCGTGAGGGCCGCGGCTGCGGTCCCGCCGGTGACCACGTCTACCTGGACCTCACCCACCTGCCGCCGGAGCAGCTGGACGCCAAGCTCCCGGACATCACCGAGTTCGCGCGGACGTACCTCGGCATCGAGCCCTACACGGACCCGATCCCGATCCAGCCGACCGCGCACTACGCCATGGGCGGCATCCCGACCAACGTCGAGGGCGAGGTGCTGGCCGACAACACCACCGTCGTCCCGGGCCTGTACGCCGCCGGCGAGGTCGCCTGTGTCTCCGTGCACGGCGCCAACCGGCTGGGCACCAACTCGCTGCTCGACATCAACGTCTTCGGCAAGCGCTCGGGCATCGCCGCCGCCGAGTACGCGGCGAAGACCGACTTCGTCGAGCTGCCCGAGAACCCGGCCCAGCTCGTCGCCGACCAGGTCGAGCGGCTGCGTAACTCCACCGGCACCGAGCGCGTGGCGACGCTGCGCCTGGAGCTCCAGGAGTGCATGGACGCCAACGTGATGGTGTTCCGCACCGAGCAGACGATCAAGACGGCGGTCGACAAGATCGCCGAGCTGCGCGCGCGCTACCTGAACGTGTCCGTCCAGGACAAGGGCAAGCGGTTCAACACCGACCTGCTGGAGGCCATCGAGCTGGGCAACCTGCTCGACCTGGCCGAGGTCATGGCGGTCTCCGCGCTCGCCCGCAAGGAGTCCCGCGGCGGTCACTACCGCGAGGACTACCCCAACCGCGACGACGTCAACTTCATGCGCCACACCATGGCGTACCGCGAGGTGGCCGCCGACGGCGCCGAGTCGATCCGGCTCGACTACAAGCCGGTCGTGACGACCCGCTACCAGCCGATGGAGCGTAAGTACTGATGGCTACCCCGACCCTGGACAAGACCGACAAGGCCGAGGCCGGCTTCGCCGACTCGCCGTTCATCACGGCCACGTTCCGGATCCGCCGCTTCAACCCCGAGGTGTCGGACGAGGTCCAGTGGCAGGACTTCCAGATCGAGATCGACCCGAAGGAGCGTGTCCTCGACGCCCTTCACAAGATCAAGTGGGAGCTCGACGGAACCCTGACGTTCCGCCGTTCCTGCGCCCACGGCATCTGTGGTTCCGACGCGATGCGGATCAACGGCAAGAACAGGCTCGCCTGCAAGACGCTGATCAAGGACATCAACCCGGACAAGCCGATCATGGTGGAGGCCATCAAGGGCCTCACGGTCCTCAAGGACCTCGTGGTCGACATGGACCCGTTCTTCCAGGCGTACCACGACGTCATGCCCTTCCTCATCACCAAGGGGAACGAGCCGACCCGCGAGCGTCTGCAGTCCGCCGAGGACCGCGAGCGGTTCGACGACACCACCAAGTGCATCCTGTGCGCCGCGTGCACGTCCTCGTGCCCGGTGTTCTGGAACGACGGCCAGTACTTCGGCCCGGCGGCGATCGTCAACGCGCACCGCTTCATCTTCGACTCGCGCGACGAGGCCGGCGAGCAGCGCCTGGAGATCCTCAACGACCGTGACGGCGTGTGGCGTTGCCGCACCACGTTCAACTGCACGGACGCCTGCCCGCGTGGCATCGAGGTCACCAAGGCGATCCAGGAGGTGAAGCGCGCGCTCATCACGCGTCGCTTCTGACCCGCTCGTAACACCTGTTACGTCGACAGGCCCCGCCCCCGCAGCCTCACCGCTGCCGGGGGCGGGGCCTGTTGCTGCGCCGGGACCGTGCGGGCGGTACGGTTCAGCGGAGCTGAAGACCGAAAGAGAACGGGGATCGTCGTGAGCGAGCCGAATCCGTACGCGGACGACGCGTACAAGTGGGGCCCGCCCCAGCAGCCGGGCCACCAGCCGACCGTGGCCGACGGCCAGGCGTACGGCTATCCGAACCCGGGCGCGGCCCCGGCGTACGGCTATCCGCAGCCGCTGCCGGAGTCCGCGGCGCAGCCCGGCCCCGGTTACGGGTACCCCAACGCGGCCGCCCAGCCGACGATGCCCGGCCAGTACCTCCCGGTGCCGCAGGGTGCGCCGGGCCAGGGCGGCGTCCCGGTGCTGGCGATCGGCGACATCACCGTGATGAGCGACGCGATCGTCACCCCGTCCGGCTCGATGCCGCTCAAGGGCGCGGTCTGGACGGCCACGGACATGTCGCGCACGGAGGAGAAGATCCCGACGCACGCGGTCGTGCTGGCGATCATCTTCGCGCTGTTCTGCCTGATCGGGCTGCTGTTCCTGCTGATGAAGGAGAAGCAGACCACCGGCTTCATCCAGGTCACGGTCACCAGCGGCGGCCGGCACCACTCCACGATGATCCCGGCCATGGGCCCGTACACCTTCCCCGCGGTGATGGGCCAGCTCAACCAGGCCCGTTCCATGAGCGCCTGAGCAGCGGGGCCCGCCCATGGCGCGTTTCGAGCACACGGTCTCCGTCGCCGCCCTGGACCGGGGCTGGTTCGAGGAGGCCGCCGGTACGCTGGTGGGCCTCCTCGACGCCTCCCGGGAGCGGGACGGGGCGATCCTGCTGGCGGACGGGCGGGCCGTGGACGGCGCCCGGCTGCTGAAGGGGCGTCACCTGCAGCCGGGGGCGCGGTACGGGAGCGTCCCGGATCCGGCCGAGGCGGACGAGGCGCAGGACGCGGCGGCGGCTTCCCCGGTGTCGGAGGAGGCGGCCGTCCTGCGTGAGTGGCGGCCCTCGCGCTCCATCGAGGTGGAGAGCCTCATGGAGGACGAGTCCTTCGCGGTCCGGGCGAAGATCCGGCTGCGCGATCCGCTGAAGCCGAGGGCCCTGGAGCTCTCGCTGTCGGGGCACAACCCGAAGGGCGGTTCGCTGTACCGCTTCTCGGGGCGCGGCAAGGCCGATCTGGCCGCCTGGTGGGCGGCGGTGGACCGGCCGCACACAGCGCCTCCGGCCGCCCGGGCCCCGGTGTCCGGCAAGGCGGTGCACCGGCTGGGGAAGGCCCGTCTGACGGTCACCCCGCGACCGGCCGAGGACGGTTCCTGGCAGGTCTGTGTAGTGCTGGGCGTGCGCGGCCGGTGGCTGCTGCGGCCGGTGGGCGCGGTGGCGCTGTTCTTCGCCCGGGGGCCGATGACGCGGGGCTTCCGGGAGGCGGTGGAGAGTGCGGCCGAGGAGTGGAACACGACGCTCGCGGAGCTGACGCCGCTGCACGGCGAGGCGTTGCGCACGGAGATCGCCGACGCGCTGACGGAGCCGGCCGAACCGCCCGAGCCGAAGGCTCTCTGACCTTTCCTTCCCCCCTCTCCCTCACCCTCCCTCACCTCCCTTCCCCGGACCCCTTCTTGAACATGTTCAAGAAGGGGTCTACAGTCATGCCCAAGAGCATTTTTGAACGCGTTCAAGGGAGGGTGGGGCATGGACCTCACTGTGGTCGCGTACGTCATCTACCTGCTGATCAGCGTGGCGCTCACCGTCTGGGTGGCCCGCACGCTCAGCCGCAACGGGCGGGTCTTCCTCGCCGATGTGCTGCACGGCAACGAGAAGCTCGCCGAAGCCGTCAACCACCTGCTGGTGGTGGGCTTCTACCTGGTCAACCTCGGGTTCGTCACGCTGTATCTGAAGAACGCCGACGGGGTGGCCAACGCCCGCGAGCTGTTCGAGGCCCTCTCGGTGAAGGTCGGCGTGGTCCTGCTGGTGCTCGGCGTCATGCACCTGGGCAATGTGTGGGTGCTCAGCCGGATCCGCCGCCGCAGCGCCCTGGAGCGCGAACAGACCCCGCCCGTACCGCCGCAGGGCTGGACGCCGCCGGGGCCCCAGGGCCAGTGGGCCGCACCCGCACCCGGGCAGTGAGTCCGGTGACCGGGCCCGCCCCCGTACGCCGGCTCACCGTGCTCTACGACGCGCAGTGCCCGCTCTGTGTCCACCTGCGGCACTGGCTCCAGCGGCAGCGACAGCTCGTGCCGCTGGACCTCGTACCCGCCGGATCGGCCGAGGCACGGCGGCGGTTCCCGGAGCTGGACCATGCGGCGACGCTCCAGGAGATCACCGTGGTCGGCGACCTGGGGCAGGTCTACCGGGAGACCTCCGCCTGGATCGTCTGCCTGTGGGCGCTCGCCAAGTACCGCTCCCGGGCCCACTGGCTGACCACCCCGGCGGGCCGGCCCTTCGCCCGGGGCACCGTGCTGGCCGCCGCCCGCTACCGCTCGATGGCCGTCCCGCCCTGCGCCCCCGGGGCCAGCGCGTGCGTCGCCCCGCCCGGAGGACCGTGGGGTCCCCGTTAACCTTGGGCCCGTGGTGAAGGAAGCGAAGAACGTGCAGGAGAACAAGCCGGCCAAGGCCGCGAAGAGCGAGCAGACCCGCACGCTGATTCTCGAAACGGCGCTCCGGCTCTTCGCGGAGCGCGGCTACGACCGGACGACGATGCGGGCCATCGCCCAGGAGGCGGGCGTCTCGGTCGGGAACGCCTACTACTACTTCTCCTCCAAGGAGCACCTGGTCCAGGGCTTCTACGACCGGATCGCCGGCGAACACGCGGCGGCGGTCCGGCCCGTGCTGGAGGGCGACGGCGATCTGACCGTACGCATCAGGGGGGTGCTGCTCGGCTGGTTGGACGTGGCGGAGCCGTACCACCGCTTCGCCGCCCAGTTCTTCAAGAACGCGGCCGACCCCGAGAGTCCGCTCTCCCCGTTCTCCGAGGACTCGGTGGCCGCCCGCGACGCGGCGATCTCCATCCACGAGCGCTGCATCGCCGGGGCGGACGTCAAGAGCGATCCGGAACTGGCTCCGCTGCTGCCGCAGTTGATGTGGCTGATGCAGATGGGGCTGGTGTTGTTCTGGGTGTACGACCGGACCGAGGGCACCGAGCGCAGCCGCCGGCTGGTCGAGCGCACCGCGCCGATCGCCGCACGGGCCATCGCGCTCTCCCGGTTCCGGGTGCTGCGACCGCTGGTGCGGCAGATCCACGCGCTGCTGGTGGAGTTCCTGCCGGGTGCGGCGACGGCCGGGCCCCAGGACGCTGCCAGGGGCCCGGCCGACTGATCGATCCGATCGGATCGGACTAGATCAGACCAGGTCAGATCTGACCTGATCAGATCCAGCTGAGCTCCCACAGGCGCCAGGTGCCGGTGCCGTCGGAGAGGTACTGGGAGCCGGCGACGTCGGACTTGGCGACGACGTAGTCCTTCTTCTGCCACAGCGGCAGCAGGGGGACGTCCTCGCCGACCAGGGACTGCATCGCCTTGAAGTCGTTCGAGGTCCGGCTGCGGTCGCTGAACTGCTGCGTGGCGGCGATCAGCTGGTCCATCTTCTTGCTGGAGTAGCCGCTGTGCAGGACGTTCCCGGTGCCGACGAGCGGCTGGCTGAAGGTGTCGGGGTCCGGGAAGTCGGGGAACCAGCCGACGGTGTACATGTCGTACTTACCGGCCGCGTACTCCTGCTGGTACGTGGTCCACTCCACGGCCTTGACCGAGACCTTGAACAGCCCGTCCTTCTCCATCTGACGCCGCAGCTCGGCGGTCTCCTTGGTGTACATGTCGCCCGCGCGGTACGCGAAGTTGATGGCGACCGGCGTCTCCAGCCCGGCCTGCTCCAGCAGTTGCGCGGCGCGGTCGGGGTCGGAGGAGGGGTAGGCGTCGAAGAACGGGGTGCTGTGCCCGATGTAGCCGGTGGGGATCAGCGAGTACAGCGGGTCGACCGTGCCCTGGTAGACCTTCCGGACCAGGGGACCCCGGTCGAGGAGCGCGGCGACCGCCTGGCGGACCTTCTTGTTCCCGAACGGCGAGTCCGCACGGGAGTTGAAGATGATGTTGCGGATCTCGGCGCTGGCCGCCTCGGTCACCCGCACGTCCGGGTCGTTCTCGTTCAGCTCGGCGAGCGTCTCGGACGGCAGCTGCCGGTGGGCGATGTCCACATCGCCGCTGTCCCAGGACGTCTGCAGGTCCTCGGAGGTCTTGAAGTAGCGGATGGTGACCGCCTCGCCGGTCTTCTTGAGCGCACCCTTGTACTTCAGGTTGGGCACCAGCTCGGCGCGGCTCCCCGAGTCGTACGACTTGAGGACGTACGGGCCGGAGCCGTCGACCTCGTTGCCCGTGCGGAGCTTGTCCTTCGGGTACGTGTCCGGGTCGACGATCGCCGCGGCGCCGGTGGCGATCTTCTGCGGGAAGGTCGCGTCCCTGCCGGACAGGTTGAACGTGATCGTGCGGCCCTCGGTCGTCACCGTGTCGAGCGTGGGGAAGAGACCCGCGGGGCCGACCTCCGACTTGATCGTGAAGATCCGGTCGAAGGAGTGCTTGACGTCCTCGGCGGTGATCTTTCGGCCGTTGGAGAAGGTCAGGTCGTCGCGGAGCTTGCACTGGTACGTCTGGAGCTTCTGCCCGACGAATCCGCAGCTCTCGGCGGCGTCGGGTTCCGGGGTGACGGCACCGGGCTTGAAGGTCATCAGCGACTGGTAGATGCTGCTGTAGATCGCCCAGGAACCCGCGTCGTACGCACCGGCCGGGTCAAGGGAGGTGACGACATCCGATGTCCCGACAGTGATCGCATCGGTCTTCGCCTCCCCCGACGGGAGCAGTTGCCAGGCGCCGACGCCTGCGATGACCAATACCGCGAGAATCGCGAGAATCCGTACCCGGACCGACCGCATTGCCGTGCTCTCCCTTACCAGCCCCACCTCGGCGGTCGCGTTTGTGACGCGCACATCGCCGCATGTTCGCGCTTACCCAATCACACGATTTTCACATCTGGAAGAGTAAATGGGGCGCTCACAGCCTTTTATTGGACACGCACGGGAAGTCCTGTCCGAAAAGGCTGTTTCCTGCCTCCTACCTGCGGGTTTCCGTAGCTGACGGTGACTCTTCGGTGTGGATTTCATGATGACGGACCCGGGGCTCCCGGACCGTCGCACCCGCAACGGAGAGTCACGCCTGACGGGAGGCGAGCTCCACGACGGTGATGTCGGACGGGGCGCCCACCCGGACGGGCGGCCCCCAGGCGCCCGCGCCGCGCGAGACGAAGAGCTGGGTGTCGCCGTAGCGTTCGAGCCCGGCGACGGTGGGGTTGGCCAGCTCGGCGAGGTAGTTCCCCGGCCAGAGCTGTCCGCCGTGGGTGTGGCCGGAGAGCTGGAGGTCGACGCCGTGCTCGACGGCGTCGTGGATGACCACGGGCTGGTGCGCCATGAGGACGGCGGCGCGGCCGCGGTCCCGGTCGCCCAGCGCCCTGCCGAAGTCGGGCCCCTGGCCCTCGGTCTCGCCCGCGATGTCGTTGACGCCGGCGAGGTCGAAGCCCTCGATCTCCACCCGGGCGTTCTCCAGCGGGATCAGGCCCAGTTCGCGAACGTGATCGACCCACTGCTCGGCACCGGAGAAGTACTCGTGGTTGCCGGTGACGAAGTAGCTGCCGTGCCGGGCGCGCAGGGCGGCCAGCGGTTCGGCGGCGGAGCCCAGGTCCGCGACGGACCCGTCGACGAGGTCGCCGACGACGGCGACCAGGTCGGGCGAGGTCGCGTTGATCGTGTCGACGATCCGGCGGGTGTGGGCGCGGCCGAGGATCGGGCCGATGTGGATGTCGCTGACCACGGCGATCCGGAAGCCGTGGGCGGCGCGGGGCAGTCGGGCCAGCGGGACGGTGATCCGCTTGACGCTCGGCCCGCGCAGCACCCCGTACGTGCCGTACCCGACGGTGGCGAGTCCGGCGGCGGCCGCCGTGCCGCCGACGACCCGGGAGACGAAGAGCCGCCGGGAGGGACCGGCAGCGAGAGCGGGACCGACAGCGAGAGCGGGAGTGGGAACGGGAGCGGGAGTGGGAGCTGCCGGTTCCGCTTTCGGTTCCGTTTCAGCTTCCGGCGCCGTACGCGCCGCCGCTTCCGAGGGAGCCGAAGAGGCCGAGGTACCGGCCGAGCGGGACGGCACCAGCTCTTCGGTACGGGGACGGGTCTCGTCCGGTGCCTCGGCAAGGGTTCCGGACGCCGCTCCGGAAGCCGTTCCGCTTCTCGCCGCGTCACGCCGGGCGAGGACCCGCAGGAGCACCGGCCGAACGACCTCGCCCACGAGGAGCGCCAGCGTCAGGTACAGCAGGCAGGCCAGCCACAGGAAGCCCGGCCAGGCCAGCACCTGCTGGAGCCAGAAGGGGGCGCCCACCCGGCCGGACGTCATCGCTCCGACGCTCAGCAGGGGGAGCACGAAGGCGGCGACGGTGCCCGCCCGCCGCAGCGGGCTGCCCGGCGCCGTCGTGTCACCGACGAAGCGCCGCCACACATACCGGTGCACGGCGCCGAGCAGCGCCAGCACCACGAGCCCCACCAGAGCGAAGACCACTGCAGCCATCCGAGCTTCCCCACGTTCCCGTCGTCATGTGCGCTTGTCGCGCAAAGCCCGGACTCCGCGCAACCCGATCACGCCGACCGCCGTCCCCAGAAGAAAGGACGTGATGGCGAGCAGCAGGTGCACCCAGAAGTACCCGGTCGGTTCGCCCGCGTCGTCGAAGGCGAGCCCGCTGCCGTCCTGCCACAGGTTCTTGACGAAAGTGATCCAGATGAACCAGCTCCACACCCCGAACGCGAGCAGGAACCAGGACACGCGGCGGCTGAGCTTCATGGGTCCAGTATCGCCGCCGCCCCCCGGCCCCCATCCCCGGGGTGGCGTCCGAACGGGGCCGTCCCGGCGTTCCCTGCGGCGGGTCAGCCGGTCCGGCTCCGCATCCACATGTTCGCCCTGTACGTTTCCGATCGTGCCTGCTCTGAAAAAGATCGCTCTGACGGTCACCTCCGCCGCCTTGTTGTCTGGTTTCGTCCTCAGTCCCGCCGCAGCGGCCGACAAGGACAAGAGCGACGCCAAACAGCCCAAGCCGCCGAGCACGATGTCCGGTATCGGCGGGGAGCGGCTCGGTAAAGCCGGTACCCAGGTCGATCTGGGCCCGGGGGCGCCGGTGCTGCCCAAGGGGCTGACCGGCCGGTCGTGGATCGTCGCGGACGCGGAGAGCGGCGACGTCCTGGCGGCGCACAACTCGCACTGGCGGCTGCCGCCGGCCTCCACGCTGAAGATGCTCTTCGCGGACACGGTCCTGCCCGCGCTCCAGCCCACCACCCTGACGCACAAGGTGACGGAGAGTGAGCTGGCCGGGGTCGGCGAGGGCAGCAGCCTGGTCGGGATCAAGGAGGACCACACCTACACGGTCCACGACCTGTGGCTCGGGGTGTTCCTGCGGTCGGGCAACGACGCGGTGCACGTCCTCTCGGAGATGTACGGCGGCGTCCCGAAGACGGTGGACGCGATGAAGGCGCACGCCGAGGAGCTCCAGGCGCTGGACACCGTGGTGGTCTCGCCGGACGGGTACGACGCGCCGCGCCAGGTCTCCAGCGCCTACGACCTGACCCTGATCGCCCGCAGCGGACTCCAGAAGAAGGACTTCCGTGAGTACGCGGCGACCGCGTCGGCCGACTTCCCCGGCGAGAAGAAGAAGGGGAAGAAGCGGGACTCCTTCGAGATCCAGAACACCAACCGGCTGATCACCGGAGACATCGGCGTGGACCCGTACCAGGGCATCGCGGGCGTCAAGAACGGCTACACCTCCCACGCGGGCAACACCTTCACCGGCGTCGCGGAGCGCAACGGCAGGGTCCTGCTGGTCACGGTGATGAATCCGTCGGCGGAGGAGAGCCACGCCGTCTACAAGGAGGCCGCCCACCTGCTCGACTGGGGCTTCGCCGCCAGCGGCAAGGTGACCCCGGTCGGCCAGCTGGTACCGCCGAAGTCCGTGGACACCGGCACCGGAACCGGCACAGCGACCGGCGGCAAGGGCGCGGCGCCCGCCGCCGGCGCGGACCAGGGCTCGGGCGGCCAGGCGGAGGCCTCGCACGCGGCCGCCGCGAACGGTTCCAGCGGGGTCGGGATCGCCCTGGCGATCATCGGCGGCCTGCTGGTGCTCCTGGCGGGCGGGGTGTTCCTGGTCAACCGTCGCTGGCCGCTGACCGGCCTGGCCCGCCGCACCCCGGCGACGACCGACGCGGCCGAGCCCACGGAAGCGGCGGAGCGCACGGAGCCCACTGAGCCTGCCGGGCCGACCGAGCCGAAGGCCTCGACCGGCCCGACCGACTCGGCCGGCTCGACCGAGAAGTCCTAGGCGCGGGTGGAGCCGCCGGGTGCCACGCCCCCGGCGGCATCCCCCGGCTCCACCGTCTCCTCGACCTCATCGTCCTTGCTGCCGGTCGCCGTCCAGGCGGCGCAGAACAGCAGCAGTTTCGCGGTGAAGTTGATCCACAGAAGGAGCGCGATCGGCACGCCGAACGCGCCGTACATGCTCTTGCCCGCGACGCCCTTCATATAGCTGCCGAGCAGCAGCTTGAGCAGTTCGAAGCCGACCGCCCCGAGCAGGGCCGCGACCACCAGCCGCCGCCGGGGCGGCTCCACTCCGGGCAGCAGCGTCAGCAGATAGAGCAGCAGCAGGAAGTCGGCGACGACCGCGACCGCCAGCGCGGCCACCCGCAGCAGGACGCCGCCCGCCCCGCCCTCGGGGATGCCGATCAGGTCGGCGAACCAGCCGACCGCCGTCGAGCCGACGGTGGAGACCGCGAGGGTGGCGAGCGCCGCGCCGCCGAGGCCGACCAGCAGCACCGCGTCCTTCACCTTGGCGACGACGGGGTTGGCCGCCTGGACGTCGTCCAGCTCCCAGACCGCGCGCAGGCATTCGCGCATCGAGCCGACCCAGCCGACACCGGTGAACAGCAGCAGCGCACCGGCCACCAGGCCGATCGTGCCCGCGTTGGCGACCAGACCGTCGATGCCCAACTGGTCGGAGATGCCGGGCACCTGGTCGGCCAGCTTGTCCTTGATGGTGTCGAGCTGCTTGTCGCTCAGCAGAGCGGCGGCGACGGCCGCGCCGACCGCGATCAGCGGGAAGAGGGCCAGGAAGCTGATGAAGGTGATCGCCGCCGCGAGCCTGGCCCAGTGGACCCGGTCCAGCCGCTCGTACGAACGCCACGCGTGCGTCTTCATCAACCGGGCGACCAGGGGCCCGATCACCGGGAGTTTCTTGAGCCAGTCCATGACGTCACGCGTACCCTCCTGGGCCCGGAACACCAGCGGCCCGCCCCGGACTCTCCCGGACCCGTCCGGCGGATCCCGGTCACGCTTCTCTGACACTCACTCCATCACCCGTTCCGGTGAGCGAATTCACCAATGCCGCGAAGGGGATTTCCCGGACGATACGGTCACCCTCATGTCCGTCGACACGGTGTCCTTGACCGGCTGGGGCCGCACCGCCCCGACGACCGCCGTGCGGTTTCGCCCCCGTACGTACGAGGAGGCGGCCGCCGCCGTCCGGGGGCGCGGGCCCCGGGGAGTCATCGCGCGCGGGCTGGGGCGGTCGCCCGGGGACGCGGCGCAGAACGCGGGCGGCTCGGTGCTCGACGTGACGGGCCTGGCCCGGATCGGCGGGGTCGACGCCGTCGGCCTGGTGCGCTGCGACGCGGGGGTGAGCCTGGAGCGGCTGTCGCGGGTGCTGCTGCCGCTCGGCTGGCTCCCGCCGGTCGTGGCCGGGACCGGCAGAGTGACGGTCGGCGGGGCGATCGGCTCCGATCTGCCCGGCCTCGACCACCGCCGGTCGGGTTCGTTCGCCCGGCACGTGAGCGCCCTGGAACTGCTCACCGCCGACGGCGAGGTGCGTACGGTGCTGCCGGGCACCGCCCTCTTCGACGCGACCGCCGGGGGCCTCGGCCTGACCGGGGTGATCCTGGGCGCGACGCTCCGCCTCCGGCGCGTCGCCACGGCCCTGATGTCGGTCTCCACCGAGCGCGCCGGGGACCTGGACGATCTGCTGGCCCGCTTCACCGCGGGCGGCGACCGGATGCCGTACGGCTCCGCCTGGATCGACCTGATGGCGCGGGGCCGGGCGACCGGACGCGGGATCCTCACCCGGGGGGAGCACGCACCCCCGGATATGCGCCCGGCGCACGCGGGGCGCACTCTGCTGTCCTCGCGCTCCGGAAGGCCCCGGGGGCGGCTCTCCGGTCCCGGCTCCTTCCCCGGCTCCTTTCCCGCCTCCGTCCCCGGCCTCCCGCCGCTGCCGGGCGGGCTGCTCGGCCCGGCAGCGGCCGCCCTGTACAACGAGGTCCGCTACCGCGGCGCGCCCCGCGCACGGACCGGTGAGCTCCGCCCGGTCCCCGCCTTCTTCCACGCCTCGGACGCCCTGCCCGACCCGCGTCCGCTGTACGGCCGGGGCGGCCTGGTGCGCTACCGGTTCGCCGTCGGGTACGGCCAGGAGGAGACCCTGCACCGGGTGGTGCGCCGGATCGCGGCGCGCCGGAGCCCCGCCGTGCGGGCCGTGCTCCAGCGGTTCGGGGCGGCGGCCCCCGGCCCGCTGTCGTTCGCGGCGCCCGGCTGGTCCCTGGCCCTGGATCTGCCCGCGGCCCTGCCCGGCCTGTCCCGCTTCCTGGACGGCGTCGACGAGGAGGTGGCCGCCGCCGGGGGCCGGGTCTGCCTGGCGAAGGACTCCCGGATGCGGCCGGAGACGGCGGCCGCGATGTACCCGCGGCTCGCGGAGTTCCGGGAGCTGCGGGCGCGGCTGGACCCGACGGAGGCGTTCCGCTCCGACCTGTCGCGCCGGCTCGGGCTGTAGCCCTCCCCACCACCGATCCCCCGCTCCCCCACCTGACCAGGAGTTTTCCGTGAAGGATGCCTTCGGCGCCCCGCAGTCCCTGCTCGTCCTCGGCGGCACCTCCGAGATCGCCCTGGCCACCGCGCGCCGGCTGATCGCCCTGCGCACCCGCCGGGTCTGGCTGGCCGGGCGCCCCTCCCCGGCCCTGGAGTCGGCCGCCGCCGAGCTGCGCGGCCGGGGGGCGGACGTACGGACCGTCGACTTCGACGCGCTGGACTCCGCCTCCCACGAGGTCGCCCTCGGCAAGGTCTTCGCGGAGGGCGACATCGACGTGGTGCTGATGGCGTTCGGCGTCCTCGGGGACCAGGCGCGGGACGAGGAGGAGCCGATGGCCGCGGTCCGGGTCGCCCAGACCAACTACACGGGGGCGGTCTCCGCCGGGCTGGTGTGCGCCGGCGCACTGCAGGCGCAGGGGCACGGTTCGCTGGTGGTGCTGTCCTCGGTGGCCGGGGAGCGCGCCCGGCGCGCGGACTTCATCTACGGCTCCAGCAAGGCGGGCCTCGACGCGTTCGCGCAGGGGCTTGGCGACGCGCTCCAGGGGACCGGGGTGCAGGTGATGGTCGTGCGCCCCGGTTTCGTACGGACGCGGGCCACGGCGGGGCGGCCGGAGCAGCCGCTCGCGACCGGCCCGGAGGAGGTGGCGGCGGCGATCGTCACGGGGCTGCGGCGGCGCTCGGAGACCGTGTGGGTGCCCGGTTCGCTCCGGGTGGTGATGGCGGCGCTGCGGCACGTCCCGCGCCCGCTGTTCCGCCGGCTGCCCGTCTAGGGCGTACGGCCCCGGGTGCTCAGGGCCGCAGCGACGGGGCCGAGGACGCGTCGATCGTGTAGCCGCCCTGGGCGGGGACGGCGGGCGCCCCGCCTCCCCCGCCGAACGGGAAGTCCTTGATCTTGCGCCAGACGGCGTCCGGGCCCTGCTCGTACAGCGCGAAGGAGCCGCAGGTCCAGGCGGCCTCGTAGTCGGCGAGCTCCTCGTAGGCCCGGTCCATGGCCTCCTCGGCGATGCCGTGGGCCACGGTGACGTGCGGGTGGTACGGGAACTGGAGCTCGCGCACCAGGGGCCCCGAGGCGTCCCGGACCCGCTTCTGGAGCCAGGCGCAGGCCGAGGCGCCCGCGGCGACCTGGACGAAGACGACCGGCGACAGCGGGCGGAAGGTGCCGGTGCCGGACAGCCGCATGGGGAACGGGCGGCCGGCCGTGGCGATCTTGTCGAGGTGCGCCTCGATCGCCGGCAGGTCGGCCGACTGCGCCTCGGTCGGCGGCATGAGGGTGACGTGGGTGGGAATGCCGAAGGCGGCAGGGTCCCCGAAGCTCGCGCGGCGTTCCTGGAGCAGGCTGCCGTAGGGCTCCGGGACCGCGATCGAAACGCCGAGCGTTACGGTCCCCACGTCGTTCTCCTCCATCGTCGATGGTCGATTTCCGGTCATGCCGCGCGGGCCGGGTGTCCGGCCCGCGCGTTCCGCCGCCGCAAGTGTGACCCCTGCGGCCATGATCTCGCCAGGGTCCTTGGACTCAGTGCTTCGCGGGCAGGAAGCCCATCCGGTCGTACGTCTGTGCCAGGGTCTCCGCGGCGACGGCCCTGGCCTTCTCCGCACCCTTGGCCAGGATGGAGTCCAGCGTCTCCGGGTCGTCCAGATATTCCTGGGTGCGGGCCCGGAAGGGAGTGACGAATTCCACCATGGCCTCGGCCAGGTCGGTCTTCAGCGCGCCGTAGCCCTTGCCCTCGTAACTCCGTTCCAGATCCTCGACGGGGCTGCCGGAGAGGGTGGAGAGGATCGTGAGCAGGTTGCTGACGCCCGGCTTCTTCTCGGCGTCGTAGCGGATCACCGTGTCGGTGTCGGTGACCGCGCTCTTCACCTTCTTCGCGGTGACCTTCGGGTCGTCGAGGAGGTTGATGAGGCCCTTCGGCGTGGAGGCCGACTTGCTCATCTTCACCGCCGGGTCCTGGAGGTCGAAGATCTTCGCCGTCTCCTTGAGGATGTACGGCGCGGGGACGGTGAACGTCTGGCCGTACCGGCCGTTGAACCGCTCGGCGAGGTCGCGGGTCAGCTCGATGTGCTGACGCTGGTCCTCGCCCACCGGGACCTGGTTCGCCTGGTAGAGCAGGATGTCGGCGACCTGGAGCACCGGGTAGGTGAAGAGGCCGACGGTGGCCCGGTCGGCGCCCTGCTTGGCGGACTTGTCCTTGAACTGCGTCATCCGGGAGGCCTCGCCGAAGCCGGTGAGGCAGTTCATCACCCAGCCGAGCTGGGCGTGCTCGGGCACATGGCTCTGCACGAACAGCGTGCAGCGCTCCGGGTCCAGACCGGCCGCCAGCAGCTGCGCCACGGCGAGCCGGGTGTTGGCCCGCAGCTCGGCGGGGTCCTGCGGGATCGTGATCGCGTGCAGGTCCACGACCATGTAGAAGGCGTCGTGGCTCTCCTGCAGCGCCACCCACTGGCGCACCGCGCCCAGGTAGTTGCCGAGGTGGAACGAGCCCGCGGTGGGCTGGATCCCGGAGAGCACGCGCGGACGGGCGGCCGCACCGGTGCGGCCCGTCTGCGGCTGGTCGGTGGGGAGCGAAGGGCGATCAGAGGCCATGGCCCCATTGTCTCAGGTACGGGGGCGATCTCCGGCAGCCGGTGCGGGGCGGAGAGGGCGCGTACCAGCAGGAGCCCGGAGCACAGGAGCGCGCACCTGAGACGAAGCCCACATTCCGGCCGCCGGAGTGTGCGCGGGCGGGCGCGCCGGAGAGTGAAGGTTTCCCTGCGCCGGATCCGACCGACGATACAAAGTGGGCACCACCCCCGCCCACGCCGCACGACGAACGGAGATCCCGTGTCGACCACGGAAACTGCCATCGCCTCCGCCGAGGCGCACAGCGCGCACAACTACCACCCGTTGCCGATCGTCGTGGCCACGGCGGACGGCGCCTGGATGACCGACGTCGAGGGCCGCCGGTATCTGGATCTGCTGGCCGGATACTCGGCACTCAATTTCGGCCACGGCAACCGCCGGCTCATCGACGCGGCCAAGGCCCAGCTGGAACGGGTGACGCTGACCTCCCGGGCCTTCCACCACGACCGGTTCGCCGACTTCTGTACGGAGCTGGCGGCGCTGTGCGGCATGGAGACGGTGCTGCCGATGAACACCGGTGCGGAGGCCGTGGAGACCGCGGTGAAGACCGCCCGCAAGTGGGGCTACCGGGTCAAGGGCGTGCCGGACGGCATGGCGAAGATCATCGTGGCCTCGGACAACTTCCACGGCCGCACGACGACGATCGTCAGCTTCTCCACGGACCCGGAGGCGCGGGCCGACTTCGGCCCGTACACCCCGGGGTTCGAGATCGTCCCGTACGGGGATCTCACCGCGATGCGGGAGGCGATGACCGAGAACACCGTGGCGGTGCTGATCGAGCCGATCCAGGGCGAGGCCGGGGTGCTGGTGCCGCCGGCCGGCTATCTGCCCGGGGTGCGGGAGCTGACCCGCGAGCGGAACGTGCTGTTCATCGCGGACGAGATCCAGTCGGGGCTCGGGCGGACCGGGAAGACGTTCGCGCTGGACCACGAGGGTGTGGTGCCGGACATGTACGTGCTCGGCAAGGCGCTGGGCGGCGGGGTGGTGCCGGTCTCCGCGGTGGTCTCGTCGGCGGATGTGCTCGGCGTGTTCCGGCCCGGCGAGCACGGCTCCACGTTCGGCGGGAACCCGCTGGCCTGCGCGGTGGCGCTGGAGGTGATCGCGATGCTGCGGACCGGTGAGTACCAGCAGCGGGCGGCCGAGCTGGGCGACCATCTGCACCGGGAGCTGGGCCTGTTGACGGGCGGCGGCGCGGTGGAGGCGGTGCGCGGCAGGGGTCTGTGGGCGGGCGTCGACATCGCTCCGGCGCTGGGCACCGGCCGGGAGATCTCCGAGAAGCTGATGGATCAGGGGGTGCTGGTGAAGGACACCCACGGCTCGACGATCCGGATCGCCCCGCCGCTGGTGATTTCCAAGGAGGACCTGGACTGGGGCCTGGACCGGCTGCGGGCGGTGCTGACCGCCTGAGCCGGCCCGGGCCCCCTCATGTCGACGCCCCGGGGGTCAGAGGATGACGTGGGGCAGGAAGCGGGCGTACTCGTCCGTGACCGGCCCCGCCGACTCCCGGATGCCAAGCCCCGCCGCCTCGTCCTCGACGATCCACGCGCCAAGCACCACCCGGTTGCCGTCGATGTCGGGCAGCGGGGCCAACTCCTGGTAGCAGCACGGCTCGCCGCGCAGGACGGGCGGCGAGCCGGGGCCGTGCAGGTCGACCCCGGCGCCCTCGCGGCCGAGCAGCGGCTTGGACACGTAACCCGCCCCGCCGGGTCCGGCCAGCTCGCGCGGTCCGTCGAGGTAGGCGGGCAGCAGATTCGGGTGGCCCGGATACAGCTCCCAGAGGATCGCCAGCAGCGCCTTGTTGGAGAGCAGCATCTTCCAGGCGGGCTCGATCCAGCAGGTGGTGCCGGAGCCGCCGCCGTTGTCGAGGGTCTCCAGCACCTGCGGGCCGAAGCGGTCCGTGGCGAGCCACTCCCAGGGGTAGAGCTTGAAGCAGCTGCGGATGAAGCGGAGCCGGTCGTCGACGAACCGGCCCGACAGCCGGTCCCAGCCGATCTCCTCGACCGACAGCGCCTCGGTGTCGATCCCGGCCTGCTGGGCGGTCTCGCGCAGATACGCGACCGTCATCAGGTCCTCGCCCGCCTCGTCGCCGTCGGAGTGGACGAAGTGCAGCGGTCCCGGCGGCAGCAGGGACGCCTGCCGCTTCCAGGCGTCGACCAGCCGCTCGTGCAGGGAGTTCCACTGGTCGGCACCGGGGAACCGGTCCTCCATCCAGAACCACTGCGCGCTCGCGGCCTCCACCAGCGAGGTCGGGGTGTCGGCGTTGTACTCCAGCATTCTCGCCGGGCCGCTCCCGTCGTAGCGCAGGTCGAACCGCCCGTACACCGAAGGCAGTTCGGCGCGGCGGTGCCAGGACTCGGCGACCAGCGCGGCCAGTCGCGGGTCGGTGATGCCGAGGTCGGCGAAGCGGTCCCGCTCGACGATGTGCGCGGCGGCGGCCAGGCACATCGTGTGCAGTTCCTCGACCACCTCCTCCAGGGCCTCGACCTCGGGCAGCGAGAAGGCGTAATAGGCGCTCTCGTCCCAGTACGGACGGAGCGAGTCGTCCGGGTAGCGGGTGAGCGGGTAGACGACGCCCTGCGACTCGACGGTCTCCTGCCAGCCGGGGCGCGGCTCGATCGTGCGGCGCTCCATCTCCGCTCAGCCCCCGCCGGACTTGGAGCAGCCGAAGCCGCCGCGGTCGACCGCGGACTTGTTGAAGCTGCCGCCCTGCACCTTGCCGTCGTAGCTGCTGGTGCTGCCGCCGTAGTAGTACGAGCCGCGGCCGCCGCCGGAGCCCCCGCCGCCGCTGCTGCCTCCGCTGCCGCCCCGGCACTCGTAACTGGGCAGGGGTTCACGGGTCGTGCGGTCGGCGCAGCGCCGGTCCGGCTCCGAGCCGCAGGACGTGATCGTCAGGGCGAGCAGCCCCATGCCGCCGAGCACGACCGTGCTCGACCTCAGCCTTCGTGTGGCCATGTTCGGTTCTCCCCCGTGGTACGCGATCGGATCCGGCTTCCTTTCTGTTCCGTCACCGGATCTCTTGTCAGATTAGTTGGAGGGGTGGCCGGTTCGGAAGCCGACTGCTTACGGGAGCACCCGGCACAGGGCGTCCAGCGCGCCCGCCCAGGCGCTCTCCGACGGGGAGCCGTAGCCGATCACCAGGGCGTCGCGGGCGGCCGGGGCGTCCGGGTGGCGGTAGCGCGCGAGGCCGTCCAGGGCCAGGCCCTGGAACGCCGCCGCCTGGATCACCGAACGCTCGGAGCCCGCCGGGAGTTCGAGGACCGCGTGCAGCCCGGCCGCGATCCCGCTGATCTCGATGCCCGGCGCGCGCTCCGCGAGCGCCGCGACGAGCTGGTCGCGGCGGCGGCGGTAGCGCAGCCGCATCGAGCGCACATGCCGGTCGTACGCTCCCGAGGCGATGAACTCCGCGAGCGTCAGCTGGTCGGGCGAGCCGGACATCCACTCGGACACGCCCTTCGCCGCCACCACCTCGCCCACCAGGCTCCGGGGCAGCACCATCCAGCCCAGCCGCAGCGCGGGGGCCAGCGACTTACTGGCGGTGCCGAGGTACACGACCTGCTCCGGATCGAGGCCCTGGAGCGCGCCCACCGGCTGCCGGTCGTAGCGGAACTCCCCGTCGTAGTCGTCCTCCAGGATCAGCCCGCCGGTGGACCGGGCCCAGTCGACGGCGGCGGCCCGCCGGTCCGGGTGCAGCGGTACGCCGGTGGGGAACTGGTGCGCCGGGGTCAGCAGGACCGCTCCCGCGCCGCGCATGGCGGCCGGCTCGCCGGTGCGGGAGCCGTGCTCGTCCAGCGGCAGGCACGGGGTGCGCAGCCCGGCTTCGGTGAGGAGGTCTCTGTGGAGGTCGAGGCCGTACGACTCGACGGCGACGTCCCGGACCCGGCGGCGGCGCAGCACCCGGCCCAGCAGCGACAGCCCGTGCGCGAAGCCGGAGCAGATCACGATGCGCTCCGGGTCGGCGTACACCCCGCGCGCCCGCGCCAGATATTCGGCCAGCACGGTGCGCAGTTCGACGCGGCCGTGCGGATCGCCGTAGCCGAAGGCCTCGTCGGGCGCGGCGGTGAGCGCCTTGCGGGCGGCCTTGAGCCAGGCGGTGCGCGGGAAGGCGGACAGGTCGGGCGTGCCGGGCTTCAGGTTGTACCCGGCCCCGGACCGGGTCGGCCGGGAGGGGGCCGCCGCCGGGTCCGTCCGGCGCGGCGCGGACCGCTGGGCGACCCGGGTCCCCGAGCCCTGCCGGGCGGTGAGCCAGCCCTCGGCGACCAGTTCGGCGTAGGCGTCGGCGACCGTGTTGCGGGCGACGCCCAGGTCGGCGGCGAGCACCCGGGAGGACGGCAGCCGGGTGCCGGGCGTCAGCCGGCCGCTGCGCACCGCCTCCCGCAGCGCCTCCATCAGCCCGCTGCGCAGCCCCTGGCCGACCGGCTCCAGATGCAGGTCGGCGCCGAAAGTGGCCCAGGGATCCGTCATGCCAATGGACCATACCGGGGTGCCACCGGGGCCGTAGCGTCGTCCTCATGACCACGACGCACGAGCACCACCACGCCCCCGCCGGCCTCGCCCCCGAGCACCCCGCCCGGATCTCCGTCTCCCAGCTCCTCCCCGACGTCTACAAGGCGATGATCCGGCTCGACATCGCCGCCCGTCAGGGCCTGGACCCGGTCCTGGTGGAGCTGGTGAAGATCCGGGCCTCGCAGCTCAACCGGTGCGCGTTCTGCCTGGACATGCACAGCAAGGACGCGCTCGCGGCGGGCGAGTCCGTCGAGCGGATCGTGCAGCTCAGCGCCTGGGAGGAGTCGCAGCACTTCTACACGGAGAAGGAGCTGGCGGCACTCGCCCTGACCGAGGCGGTCACCGTCCTGACCGACGGCTTCGTCCCGGACGAGGTGTACGCGAAGGCCGCCGAGCACTTCGAGGAGGCCGAGCTGGCCCGGCTGATCGCGGCCATCACCGTGATCAACGCCTGGAACCGCTTCGGCGTCACCGGCCGGCTGGCCCCGGGCCACTACACGCCCGGCGACCACAAGAGCTGACCCGCCCAAACCCCTCGCCCCTCACCCTTCCGCCCCTCACCCCCGAGGACAGCCCTGTGACCGACCCGGTCTCCGTCTTCCGCGCCCTGCACCACGGGCGCGCCCCCGACGACCCGCTGGTACTGCCCGGGCCGTGGGACGCGGCGAGCGCACGGGCGCTGGAGGAGGCCGGGTTCCCGGCGCTGGCGATCCCGAGCGCGGGCGTCGCCGCCGCGCTCGGCCACGAGGACGGACACACCCCGGCGGACGAGATGTTCGCCGCCGTGGCCCGGATCGCCCGCGCGGTCTCCGTACCCGTGTCGGCGGACATCGAGGCCGGGTACGGGCTGGAGCCGAAGGAGCTGGTGGAACGGCTCCTGGCGGCGGGGGCGGTCGGCTGCAACCTGGAGGACTCGGTGGACGGCGTCCTGCTGGACCCCGCGTACCAGGCCGACCGGCTGGCCCGCTTCCGCGAGGCCGCGGGCGACCGGCTCTTCCTCAACGCCCGTGTGGACACGTATCTCTACGGCGGGCCCGCCGGTACGGACCGGTCGGCGGCCGCGCTCGACCGGGCCCGGCGCTACGCGGCGGCGGGCGCCGACGGCGTCTACCCGATCGCCGCGCCGCCCGAGGAGCTGCCGGCGCTGGCCGCCGCCGTGCCGCTGCCGCTGAACGCCCTCGGTACGCCGGACTCCCCGGCCGCCCTGCGCCGGCTGGGCGAACTGGGCGCGGCCCGGATCACCTTCGGCCCCGCCCTCCAGCGGCTGGCGGTGGCAGCGGCGCGCGGGGCGGCGGAGGGACTGCGGTAGGGCGCGCGGACACCGGACACGCCCAACGCCGAACGCCCCCGGCAGCACAGGCTGCCGGGGGCGTTCGGTGTGGTGCGGTGGTGCGGGGTGCTGGGTGCTGATCAGATGAGGCCGAGCTCGCGGACCGCGTCGCGCTCCTCGGTGAGCTCCTTGACCGACGCGTCGATGCGCGTACGGGAGAACTCGTTGATGTCCAGGCCCTGGACGATCTCGTAGACACCGTTCTTCGTGGTGACCGGGAACGAGGAGATGATGCCCTCGGGGACGCCGTAGGAGCCGTCCGACGGGATGCCCATCGAGGTCCAGTCGCCCTCGGCGGTGCCGTTGACCCAGGTGTGCACGTGGTCGATGGCGGCGTTGGCGGCCGAGGCGGCCGAGGACGCGCCACGGGCCTCGATGATCGCGGCGCCGCGCTTGGCGACGGTCGGGATGAAGGTGTCGGCCAGCCACACCTCGTCGTTGACGACCTCGGCGGCGTTCTTGCCGGCGATCTCCGCGTGGAAGATGTCCGGGTACTGGGTGGCCGAGTGGTTGCCCCAGATCGTCAGCTTCTTGATGTCGGAGACGGCGGCACCGGTCTTGGCGGCCAGCTGCGAGATCGCGCGGTTGTGGTCCAGGCGGGTCATCGCGGTGAAGCGCTCGGCCGGTACGTCCGGGGCGGCGGCCTGCGCGATGAGCGCGTTGGTGTTGGCCGGGTTGCCGACGACGAGGACCTTGATGTCGTCCGCGGCGTTGTCGTTGATGGCCTTGCCCTGCGGCTTGAAGATGCCGCCGTTGGCGGCGAGCAGGTCGCCGCGCTCCATGCCCTTGGTACGCGGGCGGGCGCCGACGAGCAGGGCGACGTTCGCACCGGCGAAGCCGACGTTCGGGTCGTCGGTGATCTCGATGTTGCGCAGCAGCGGGAAGGCGCAGTCGTCGAGCTCCATCGCGGTGCCCTCGGCGGCCTTGAGGCCCTGCGGGATCTCCAGGAGGCGCAGGTTGACCGGCACGTCCGGGCCGAGCAGGTGGCCGGAGGCGATGCGGAAGAGCAGCGCGTAGCCGATCTGGCCGGCTGCGCCGGTCACGGTGACATTCACGGGAGTGCGGGTCATGGCGGTCTCCGTTTAGACAGCTGGCGGTGGGGGTCCCGGCCCCTGGTGCCGGACCCTGGTGCTGGACGCCTCTTCCGCGCCCCGACGAATCTTGACGTGAAGAGATATCCAGCGGTCAGGCTATCGGACCCGGCCGGGCCGGGCCGCCCGGCCCCCTGTGGCACCGCACACAACCGGTCACGCACCGCACGCACGGGTGACCCCGGCCCCGGGCGGGACCG
This sequence comes from Streptomyces sp. NPDC091289, assembly GCF_044757365.1. Lineage (NCBI taxonomy): Bacteria > Bacillati > Actinomycetota > Actinomycetes > Kitasatosporales > Streptomycetaceae > Streptomyces > Streptomyces sp. NPDC091289. The sequence goes on along the minus strand of NZ_JBIVUT010000017.1, from coordinate 6,027 downwards.
GGGTCACCTGCCCGGAGCCGGGATCACTCGCCCGGGTCCGTGCACCCCTTCGTGCCGGAGGTGAGCGTCGCGCACGCCTTCGCGTCGGCCGCCTTCTTCACCGCGACCATCGGGGTGTACGCGTCGGTGTCCCCCATGACCTCGCCGTCCTGCCCGCCGTCGGCCCCCGTGATCCGCACGGTGTCGCCGACGGCCGCCTCGGTGAGCCGGGCCCAGGCGGCGGAGCAGACCTCGCTGTAGCGGACCTCGACCTTGCTGCCGCCGACCACCGCGCTGGCGACCGTACGGGCGAACTCGCCGCCGCAGCCCATCGCCTCGGGGTCCTCCCCGGTGCAGTCGGCGCCGCTGCACTCGACGCCCACGGGCAGCTCCGGGGCGGGCGTGGTGGGGGCTGCCGACGGGGGCGGGGTGGCCTTGGCGGACTCGTCGCCGCCCGGTGCGAGCAGCACCGCGCCGACCACGACGATCAGCGCGCCGACCGCCCCGACGGCGAGCATGACGCCCTTCTTGCGGCCGCCGGGCGTCTTGCCTCCGGCGTTCCGGCCCGACCGCTCCCCGTCCTGCGGCGGCCGGGGAGCCTCCGGCGCGCTGCCGCGCTGGCGGGGTACGGAGAGCTGGCGCGTCGCGTCGTCGCCGCCGGGTCCGTAGGCGTCGGCGCCGTGACCGGCCGGTCCGTAACCACCCGGTCCCCGGCCGTCGTTGCCGTGGCCGGCGGTCGCGTGGCCGCCCGGCCCCTGGCCGTACGTCTCGTAGGCGGAGGGTCCGCGTTGGCCGGGAGCGGTGGTGTCGCGGGGCGGGGCGTCCGTACCGGCCGGGCCCGCGGCGGTGGGCACCCGCGCGCCGGATCCGGCCGTGCTGTGCCGGCCGCCGGCGGAGGACCGGCCGGACCGGCCGGACGACGGAGCGTCGGGAGACGTCGTGCCGAGCTCGCCGAGCGCGGCACGGGCCTGCGTGATGCGGATGGCCTCCATGGTCATGTCGTGGCGCATCTCGGCCCGGCTCCAGGCCCGCTCCGCCAGCTCCCACATGGTCGTGAGGTGGTGCTGCGGCGTGCCCGTCACCTCGGCGAGGGCGACGACGGCCCCGCGCGGGGCGAGCAGCCGCCCGTTGAGATACCGCTCCCAGGACGTCTTGCTGTAACCCGTGCGGTCGGCCACCGCGTTGATGTTCAGTCCGCTGCGGTCGACGAGCCGGCGCAGCTGGCTGGCGAACTCCCTGATCTGCGGGTCGAGCTCTTCGGGCAGTGCCTTCCAACGAGGCATCGCTTTATTCCCCCCTCATGTCCCCCGGACGTGCTTGCTGTACCCCGCTGCGCCGGGTCCCCCGACCCGCGCTTCCCCCCGGTCCGTCCGCCGTCCGTCCGTTCCGGACCGTCAGCTGGACTACCCACGAGGATGCGCGGAACCAGGGTGTCAGTTCCGGACGAGGGGGCGCACGGGAGCATTCGGGACGGAGTACGCATCTTCGCGCGCCCCGATCACTGTTCCGGCCACTGCTCTCTGCCTGCTCCGTGCCGCTCTGTGTGCCGTGACAGTCTGCCATCGTTGCGCGGCGATCACACCGTGCCGGAATGGTCACTTCCGTGCCACAGGCCACAGTGAACACTTGTTCCGGTCTTTCGTGTCCATGACGCTGGAGTCGGGACGGGGCAAGGCCGCCCATCTCGCCGCATACCGGGGCTTTCTGCCCGGTGGCCCCGTTCCGCCGTGGTGTCCGTCCCCCCTCGGGGGTGGGGACGGCCACCACGGTCGGGCCCGAACGCTTCTCCGAACGCCTCTAGCGGATGGTGAAGCGGACCGCGTTCTCCAGGATCGGGACGTCCAGCCACGGCTTGGGCTGGGCGACCAGCGCGAGCAGCACGATCAACGTGCCCATCAGCCCGTACGTGACGAGGTCGGTGAAGCGGGAACGTACCGCCAGCATCCCGACCGACGGCACCACCCAGCGCAGCACGGCACCGGCGATCAGCGCGCCGCCGATCAGGATGGTGCCGATACGGAACGCCTGGTCGAACGGGTCCAGGGCCACGATCAGCAGGCCGAGGCCCGCCGCGCAGAGCACGGTGAGCAGCGGCCACTGCCGGGCCGGGGCGGGCGCGTCGCCGGACGCCGCCCGGCCGCCGCCCTCGGGCCGGGCGGTGTCCCGGGTGAACCGCGGGAACCGCCGCGACCGGCGGGGCCGCCCGGCGGGCGCGGCTCGGTCCGTGACCTCCGCGGCCCCGTCCGTGGCCGCACCCGTGGTCCCGTCCGCAGCTCCGTCCGTGGTCCCGTCCAGGGGCTTGTCCGTAGCCCCGTCCAGGGTCTTGTCCGTGGCCGGTTCGTCCGGCTCGTCCGCCGCCCTGCCCGCGGAGGCGGGGTCGGCCGGACTCGTACCAGCACCCATGGGGTTTCCTCCGGATCCGGGCCGTCAGCCCGCGGCGGCGGCGTCGGCGGCCTCGGCGGCGGCCCGCTCGGCGGCTTCGACCACGTTGACCAGCAGTTGAGCGCGGGTCATCGGGCCGACGCCCCCCGGGTTCGGGGCGACCCAGGCGGCCACCTCGCGGACCCCCGGGTGCACATCGCCGACGATCTTGCCGTCCGCGTCCCGGCTGACGCCGACGTCGAGCACGGCCGCGCCCGGCTTCACGTCCTCCGGCTTGATCAGGTGCTGCACCCCGGCGGCGGCGACGATGATGTCGGCCTGCCGCAGGTGCGAGGAGAGGTCCCGGGTGCCGGTGTGGCACTGGGTCACCGTGGCGTTCTCCGACTTACGGGTCAGCAGCAGCGGGATCGACCGGCCGATGGTGACACCGCGTCCGACGACCACGACATGCGCCCCGTTGATCTCCACGCCGTGCGCGCGCAGCAACTGGACGACGCCCTGCGGGGTGCAGGGCAGCGGGCCGGTCTCGTTGAGGACGAGGCGGCCGAGGCTCATCGGGTGCAGCCCGTCGGCGTCCTTCGCCGGGTCCATCAGCTCCAGGACCCGGTTGGTGTCGATGCCCTTGGGCAGCGGCAGCTGGACGATGTAACCGGTGCACTCGGGGTTGGCGTTGAGCTCCCGGACGACGTCCTCGATCTCCTCCTGCGTGGCGGTGTCGGGAAGTTCGCGCTGGATGGATCCGATGCCGACCTGGGCGCAGTCACGGTGCTTGCCGTTGACGTACCACCGGCTGCCCGGGTCGTCCCCGACGAGCAGGGTTCCGAGGCCGGGAGTGATCCCCTGGGCCTTGAGGGCCGCCACACGGACGGTCAGATCGGATTTGATCGCGGCAGCGGTGGCCTTGCCATCGAGAATCTGGGCAGTCATGGGCCCATCCTCGCGGATGACCCCGCCCGCATACCAATTGCCGGTGCCACCCCCGTACCGGAGATTGCACTTGCACAACTTCCACGGCTCCGGACTGGACAAACAAGGGCTCCGCTTATAACGATGAAGGCCGCGGTTGTACGGGGGGCGGGCCGCTGATCGATGTCCTTCCTCCGTGTGGCCATCTCGTCCCCACACGTCTGTTGAAGGAACACCCCTTATGAGCTTCGGCGACCCGAACAACCCGTACGGGCAGCAGCCCGGCCAGCCGCCCCAGGGCCCGCCGCAGGGGCAGCCCGGATACGGCTACCCGCAGCAGGCTCCGCAGGGTGTCCCGCCGCAGGGCTACGGCTACCCGCAGCAGCAGCCGGGGTACCCCCAGCAGCCCGGTTACCCGCAGCAGCAGCCCGGCCAGCCCTACGGCGGCGGCTACCCGCAGCAGCCCGGCTACGGCGGCGGCATGCCGGAGCTGGCCCACTGGGGTCTGCGCTTCGGCGGACTGATCGTCGACGGGCTCGTCATGATGGTCCCGTACATCCTCGTCATCATCGGCACCGGTGTCGGCGACTCGTTCGGCGTGATCCTCAGCGGCATCGGCTTCATCGGTCTCATCGCCGTGGCCATCTGGCAGCTGTACCAGGAGGGCACCACCGGCCAGACGATCGGCAAGAAGGCCGTAGGCATCCGCCTGCTGCGCGAGGCCGACGGCCGTCCGCTGGGCTTCGGCATGGCGTTCGTGCGCCGTCTGGCCCACTTCCTGGACAGCATCGCCTGCTACATCGGCTGGCTGTGGCCGCTGTGGGACGAGAAGAAGCAGACGTTCGCGGACAAGGTCTGCTCGTCCGTGGTCGTCAAGGCCAACTGACGCTCCTTCCGGACGCTTCCGGACATGCCGCGAGGGCCGCACCCGATCACGGGGTGCGGCCCTCGCGGCATGTCCGGCGACGGCGGGCCCGGTCAGTCCTTGCGTACGCCCGGGATCTCCGCCGGCTCCGGCGTCGTGCGCTCCATCACCACGAAGCTGCCGCCCCGGTGCTTGAGCCGGTAGCGCGCCTCGGGGTGCAGCTGCTGGGCGTACGCCACCGGGTCCTGGATCGGGCGGGACCAGCCGAAGTCCAGGTTGATGGCGACGATGTCGGGTGCGGTGCCCGGGGCCCCGCCGACCCAGTAGACGGTGCGGTCGGAGGTGAGGTGGGCCATCAACGTGATGTCCGTCTCGACCCGTGCCCCGGCCGGGATGGCGTCCAGCGCCGCCCGGGCCGCCTGGCTGCGGGCGTCGTCGGTGCGGTAGGTCTCCGGGCGCAGCAGATCGCGCAGCGGCAGGTGCTGGGTCATGGCGACGGCGATCGCGGCGGCGACGGGCACGGCGACCTTCGCGTACGAGGCGAGCCAGGGGCGGTGCGAGTCGCGGCTGCGGCGGACGCCGTCGGCCAGCGCGAGGAAGAGCACCGGCATGAGGATCGCGCTGTAGTGCCAGACCATGCCCCAGTGGTTGCTGTCCTGGGAGAGCAACCGCCAGCCGAGCGTGGGGACGATCAGCAGCGTCAGCGGTGAACGCAGCGCCATGAACGCGGTGATACCGATCAGGAAGACCAGCATCTCGATCTTGACGGAGGAGTTGAGGACGCCGAGGACGGAGTCCAGCATCGAGACGTCCTGCTCGCCGTTCTTGTCGATCTTCGTCCAGTAGTCGTACGTCCCCGCGCTGCTGGCCGCCGGGATGAGCACCATGAGGGTGACGACGAAGGCCACGACCCCGAACGCGGCGAGCAGCGCGCCCTGGAGGCGGCGGCCGTACACGAAGAGCAGGAAGCCGACGACCGCGACGGTGGCGCCCAGGTCCTCCTTGACCAGGACCAGCGGGAGCGACCACAGGAGCGCGGCCGTCCACCGCTTCAGCAGCAGCGCCCGGCAGACGAGGGCCAGCAGCGGCACGGCGAACGCGATCTCGTGGAAGTCGGCCTTCACCGCTTCCTGGATTCCCCAGGAGAGCCCGTACGCGACGGTGACGCAGAGCCCGGAGCGCCCGCCGAGGAGCTGCTGGGTGGTGCGGCCGACGATGACCGCTCCCAGCGCGAACAGCGCGGCCTGCGCGAACAGCAGGGCCTCGGCCGACGGCCAGAGCCAGTACAGCGGGGCCAGCAGCGCCACGATCGGGGAGAAGTGGTCGCCGAGGATCAGATAGCCGGGGCCCTTGATGTCGACGACCGGGGCGTCGAACCCGGCGTACGCCCTGACCTCCTGCTCGAAGATCCCCAGGTCCCAGGAGGGCGAGCCGAAACGGGCGTACTGGAAGTACGCGTAGAGGAAGTAGAGCGCGCACAGGATCGCGCCGGCGATGAGGTACGGGCGCAGGGGTACGCGTTCGGCGGCGGCCTCGCCCGTACGCGGCGCATCGCCGGCCGGACGGGCGTCCGGCCCCGGGCCCTGGGCGGGCAGGCGGCCCGGTCCCGACCGGTCCGTTCCACTCTTGTTCAGCTCAAGCACGGTGACTGCCCCCGCTAGGGATTTCCACGGCCGTTCATCGGATACGGCCGTGTCATTAGAACAGAGCGGCGAGCGCGTTCCGTACGACGGACACGGCGGCGGGGGGGGGGCCCCCCGGGGGGGGGGGGGGGGGGGGGCCCGCGGGGGGGGGGGGGGGGGGGTGGGGGGGGGGCGGGGGGGGGGGGGGGGGCCCCCCCCCCCCCCCCCCCGCCCCCCCCCCCCCCCCCCCCCCCACGGCCGGGTGCCGCAGCA